>NZ_JBFODR010000023.1:278685-402897 GCF_040908425.1 Aeromonas sp. R2-1 | reverse complement strand
CGTTCAATCTGAGCCATGATCAAACTCTTCAATTTAAGTTTGGTTGCTTCGAAAAGCGGCTCAATGAATTGCTGAATTAACTGCTGCAACTAAAAGTTGCTTTGGTCACTTCATCAGACATTGAAAATCAAAAATTGTTTTTGATGCTCGATGCTGTGAGTGCCCACACAGATTGCTTGATTCAAATTGTTAAAGAGCGACGCAGCTTTTGGCTGCTGCGGGAGTGGCATTCTACTCAACCGCCTTCTCGAGTCAAGCCTTATTTTCAAAGGCTTTTCGAGGTTATCGACGAGGTTGTTTGCGTTGCCGCTTGCCCTGTCGATGGAGGCGCATTATAGGGAGCGAATTCGTTCTGGCAAGGAGATAATTGCAAAAAAATGACTTCCATCGTTCAACCGCTTACAAAGCGACCGCGGTGATGAATTAATGCACGAAAAGGGTCTGCAGATTGGTATTCCGGATGCTGTATTGAGGCCGGCAGGTTGACAGATCAAGCTTGTATCAGTTTGGCTTTCCCTTGCAGCACAACCATGATGATCGGCTTTCCGCCTTCGGGTAACATAGCGCCCCTTTGCGATTCTCACACTCTTGGGTTTTGGAGAGTTTAATGCCTTTTGCACTTGGCCAGCGTTGGATTAGTGATACAGAGACGGATCTGGGTTTGGGGACTGTCGTTGCTGTTGAAGGACGCATGGTTACCCTGTTGTTTCCGGCTACCGGTGAAAACCGCATGTATGCCAAAGAAGAGGCACCGGTCACCCGGGTCAGCTTCAATGTGGGCGATCAGATAGCCAGCCACGAAGACTGGACCATGACGGTCGACGAAGTGCAGGAGAAAGATGGCCTGCTTATATATGTAGGTGTCCGCACCGACAATGGTGAGCCGGTTGCCCTCAAGGAAGTGTTTCTCAACAACTTCATCAAGTTCAACAAGCCGCAGGATCGCCTGTTCGCCGGCCAGATTGACCGGATGTCCCGCTTTACCCTGCGCTACGAAGCGCTGGTCAACCAGCACCAGCGTCGCCGCAACCCGACTCGCGGCCTGGCTGGCGGGAAAGTCAGTCTGATCCCGCACCAGCTCTACATCGCCCATGAAGTGGGTCACCGCTACGCCCCGCGCGTATTGCTGGCAGACGAGGTGGGTCTGGGCAAGACCATCGAAGCAGGCATGATCATTCACCAGCAGTTGCTCTCCGGCCGCGCCCATCGGGTGCTGATCCTGCTGCCCGAAACGCTCCAGCACCAGTGGCTGGTCGAAATGCTGCGCCGTTTCAACCTGCACTTCTCCCTGTTTGACGAGGAGCGCTGCATCGAGGCGTTCGCCGATGCGGAGAACCCCTTCGAGACCGAACAGCTGGTGATCTGCAGCCTCGACTTCCTGCGCAAGAAGCGTCGTCGCTTCGAACAAGTGCTGGAAGCCGAGTGGGATCTGCTGGTTGTCGACGAAGCGCACCATCTGGAGTGGAGTGAGGAGGCCCCCAGCCGCGCCTACGAAATGGTGGAAGCGCTGGCCGAACAAGTACCGGGCGTGCTGCTGCTGACCGCGACCCCTGATCAGCTGGGCCACCAGAGTCACTTTGCTCGTCTGCGCCTGCTCGACCCGGAGCGTTTCTACGACTACGACGCCTTCCTTGCCGAGGAGCAGGCCTACGGTCAGGTCGCCGGCGCAGCCCAGGAACTGCTGGATGGCGAGACCCTGAGCGATGACGCTAAAAGAATCCTTGCCAGCCAGTTGGAAGGGCTGGATCTTAGCGATGCAGTTGCCCGTCAGCAGGCGGTCGCCAAGCTGCTGGATCAGCATGGCACCGGCCGGGTGCTGTTCCGTAACAGCCGCGCCAATATTCAGGGCTTCCCGGAGCGCCACCTCAACGTCTACCCCATGCCGCTGCCGGAGCAGTACAAGACCGCCATCAAGGTGATGGGCATGATGGGTGGCAATGGCGGCGATCTGCAGACCCGTGCCTTGCGCTACCTCTATCCCGAGAAGATCTTCCAGCAGTTCGAAGGCGACAACGCCAGCTGGACCCAGTTTGACCCGCGCGTCGAATGGTTGCTGGAACTGCTGCTCTCCGCCCGTCAGCAGAAGGTGCTGGTGATCTGCTCCGAAGCAGCCACCGCCATCGCGCTGGAAGAGGCGCTACGCACCCGTGAAGGGATCCGTGGTGCCGTGTTCCACGAAGGGATGTCGATCCTCGAGCGGGACAAGGCCTCCGCCTATTTCGCTCAAGCTGAGGGGGGCGCTCAGGTGCTGCTCTGCTCCGAGATCGGCTCAGAAGGCCGCAACTTCCAGTTTGCCAGCCATCTGGTGCTGTTCGATCTGCCACTCAACCCGGATCTGCTGGAACAGCGTATCGGCCGACTGGACCGTATCGGTCAGCAGAATACCGTCGAGATCCACGTCCCCTATCTGGAAGGGACTGCACAGCGCGCCCTGCAGCTCTGGTATCACGATGGTCTGGATGCATTCGAGCAGACCTGCCCGACGGCCCGCCCGGTGTTCGAAGCGGTACGTGACGAGCTGTTCGAGCTGCTGGCCGCCAACACCGGCGAGCAGGGCCCCCTCGACGCCCTGCTGGCCAAGACCCGCGAACTGCACGAGCCGCTCAAGGCCCGGCTGGAACAGGGTCGCGATCGCCTGCTGGAAATCCACTCCAGCGGTGGCACCGCCGCCCAGCAGTTGGTCGACAAGCTCGCCGCCGAAGATGACGACACCGGCATGATCTCCTTCGCCCTCAAGATGTTCGACGAGATCGGCGTCAACCAGGATGATCGCGGTGAAAATGCGCTGGTGCTGACTCCCGGGGATCACATGCTGGTGCCGAGCTTCCCGGGCCTGCCGCAAGACGGCATGACCATCACCTTCGATCGCAACACCGCCCTGTCGCGGGATGACATGGCGCTGCTCTCCTGGGATCACCCCATGATGCGCGGCGGTATCGACCTGATCCTGGGTTCCGAGATCGGTGCCACCTCGGTGGCACTGCTCAAGAACAAGGCGCTGCCGGTCGGCTCCATCTTGCTTGAGCTGATCTTCGTTGCCGAGTCTGCAGCCCATCCCCAGCTCTACCGCTTCATGCCGCCGACGCCGATCCGTCTGCTGATGGACAAGAACGGCCAGAATCTGGGAGAGAAGGTGGCATTCGATGCCTTCAACCGCCAGCTGACACCGGTCAACCGCCACCTTGGCAGCAAGCTGGTTACCGCATCCCAGCCGGTGATCCACGGCCTGATTGGCAAGGGCGAGGTCATTGCCAACGAACTGAAAGCCGGGATTGTCGACAAGGCCCGTGCCCAGATGGCGCAGACCCTGCAACAGGATCTGGACAGGCTGGAGGCACTCAAGGCGGTCAACCCGAATGTGCGCGACAGCGAACTGGATTATCTGCGCAATTTGCAGGCAGAATTGCACCACCTGATCGACCAGACCCAACTCAAGCTGGATGCCATCCGCTTTATTGTGGTGACCCATAACTGATAAAACGGTGCAGGCATCATCTGGTTGCTAACGACCAGACCCAACTCAGGCTGGATGCCATGCACTTTTTATCGTGGTTACCCATAACTGATGGGGGCTTGCCCCCGCTTTGACCCAAGATGCGAGACGCTATGTTTGTATACTCCCCGCCCCTGGAACCCTGGCTCGATATCCTGTTCAAGGACAAGGACATCATGGTAGTCAACAAGCCCACTGGCCTGCTGAGCGTCCCCGGGCGCGGCCCCGAGAATGAAGACAGCGTGCTCCATCGGGTCAAGCAGCAGCACCCCAAAGCGGCGGCTGCCCATCGCCTCGACATGGCGACCACCGGCGTGCTGGTGATCCCGCTCACCCCCAACTCCCACCGGGAGCTGAGCCGGCAATTCCGAGAGCGTGAGACCGAGAAGCACTACCTCGCCTGGGTGTGGGGTGAACCGGTGCTGGATGCGGGTGAAGTGGATCTGCCGCTCTGCGTCGACTGGCCCAACCGGCCGAAGCAGAAGGTGGATTTTGAGGAGGGGCGTCATGCCCTCACCCTGTGGCAGAAACTGAAGGTGGAGAACGGCAACAGCCTGATCAAGCTGACCCCGATTACCGGTCGCTCCCATCAGTTGCGGGTACACATGCTGGAGCTGGGTCACCCCATCCTCGGCGACAACCTCTACGCCAACCCGGATGCGCTGACGGCTGCACCGCACCTTTATCTTCATGCGGCCAGCCTGACCATCAGCCACCCCAGAAGCGGCGAGCGGATGACTTTCGAGGCACCGGCCCCTTTCCCGGTCTGAGCCTGACAGGTAACAACCCAATAAAAAGAAAGCCCCCATCGAGAGATGGGGGCTTTTTTATCGCTCAGACGCGGATATCGATCTTGCTTCCGAGGGAAGCGCTGGCCGATGTCGGCGCAGCCGGAGCGGATTGCGCTGCTGTTTCCAGCAGTTTCAGTGCGGATTCGCCTTCCTGGGTCTGCTGCTTTTTGGCCAGGCTGGCCACCATCAGTGCAGAACCGAACGACGCATTTGCAGAACTAGAAATATCCATTGTGTACCTCCTGCCAAGAGACTATCGGCCGGGCCCGGTGAGACATGAGCCATATCGTTCAACGCAGATATGCCTTGTCCGGCGAGCGCCGGGCCAACCAGCGCTCTTCCATCTCCAGCAATGTCTGATAGGCCTTTTCGGCATGCTCCGGGCGACTGAACAGATATCCCTGCCCATACAGATGTATGTCGGTCAATGAACGCAGCACATCGAGCTGCCCCTGAGTCTCGATCCCTTCACATACCAGTTTCTTGCCAAGCATGGAGCCCATACGGCAGATGTTGGCGACCAGTTCGGCCGCCTCGATAGAGGTGTCGATACCCTGGATGAAGGACCTGTCTATCTTCACCTTGCTCACCGGCAGCTTCTGCAGATAGCTGAGGGAGGAGTAGCCGGTGCCGAAGTCGTCAAGGGCCAGATGCACACCCTGCTGGCTGAGATCCTGCATCAACTGCAGCGAGTTCTTGACCTCGCGCATGGTGGTGTCTTCCGTCACCTCCAGCACCAGGCTGGACGCGGGAATATGGTGCTCCATCAGCGCTCTGGCCACCAACTTCAACAGGTTGCGCTGGTACATGCCCGGGGAGATGTTCACGCACATCTGCAAGTCCACTAAACCCAGGTGCTGCCACTGATGAAGTTGCTCACATGCGGTATTCAATACCCAGCCACCCAGTTTCTCGGCCAGCTGAAACTCTTCCGCCACCTGGATCACCTCGTTGGGGGGAATAAAGCCAAGCTCGGGGTGGCGCCAGCGCAGCAGCGCCTCCACTGCTTCACAGCGGCCACTTTCCAGATTGACGATGGGCTGGTAATAGAGCTCGAGCGCATTGTGCTCCAGCGCCATCACCATGTCGGACGCGAGATGCTTGCGCCTGGCCGTCTCGTTGAGCAGGGAACTGTCATAGATGACATAGGGAACATGGGTCTTGCGGCTGTGAGAGAGGGCCTGCTCCGCCCGGCTGAGCAACTCCTGGGTCTGGTTGCTGTCGGTCGGGAAGAAGGCGATACCGATACCGACCTCAAGCCGGAAAGGGTAGTTGTCGATGATGATGTCTTGCTTGATGGAGTGGAGCACTCTGGCCACGAGCTCCCTGACCTGGCGAAGATCGCTCCCCTCCCGTTGCAGCATGGCAAGCTGATCTCCCCCCAAACGTGCCACCCACTCCCCGTTTTCGCACAGGGCGCGCAGCCGCTTTGCCACCTCTTGCAACAGGAGGTCCCCGGTGTTGTAGCCAAACTTGCTGTTGATATCACGAAAGTCGTTGATGTCGACCAGCACCAATCCGAAGGAGGTGTCACGGGTGACATAGGCATCCATCTTTTCCAGCAGCGCCAGCCGGTTGGCGAGCCCGGTGAGGGGATCGATCCTAGCGGTCCTGAAATGGCGCCTGGCTTCTCGCACCAGCAGGCCGCTGAGCAGAATGACGGACACCACCAGCCCCGACACCATGAACAGCAGGGCATTGCGCAACTGGCCAAAACGCGCGTCGTTGCCCGTATAGACGTTAATGTTGTTCTGCATGACGGAAGCAAGAGAGTAAGAGAGGGGTTCCTGCAAGGGCGCCAGTGTCATCATGACTTGCTGGTAATCCGGCGTCCCCGGTTTGAGCCTGACCAAATCAGGCTCCAGCTTGCGGATACTGCTTTCGGTCAGTTTCACCAGCCGCAGCGTCTTCGGATTGTCCGCGAGGCTTTTTCTCAATTGGCCGCTCAGGAGGATGGGGGTACGACTCCAGAGAATGTCATAGCGGAGCAGCAGGGCTTCCTGGTCTATGCCGCCATAGTGGTAAATCTCGACGGCATTGAGAAAGCGGCCCAGCTCGAGCTGCAACTGCATCAATGCCCAGGAGACGTCATAGGTGTACTTCTCCATCACCCGGGTCGCATTTTGTATCTGCACCAGGCAATAGAGGGTGCTACCCGTGAACAACAGAATGGATAGATAAAGAACGCCGAGTAAGGGCCAGGCCCTGGTCTTCGCTTTCACCCAGTACTCCCGTAAACCACCGTTTTTACTGCTGAATGTCGATCGCACTCAGTTGCCAGATCATCATGTCGGTGAACTCGGAACGCCTGAGTTCGGGATGCTGATCCAGTGGCAGGATAAACCAGAGCGGCCCCTTGTCACGTACCCGCATGGTCATCCCGTCATCCTGCCAGGCCAGGATAGGATCGTATTGCTTGACCTTATCCCAGTTGATCCGGATCTGGAAACTGTTCAGGGCGGTGAGCGTGATGCTCTTGCCGTTAGCCTTCACCTCAGTCAGCACGTCCGCCAGTTTCGGCCCCACGTATTTGTGCGGTTTATCCACCCAGGGATTGCTCGTCACCACCTCATGCTGCGGCAGCGCCTGGATCATGGCCATATCGAACAGCACCTCTCCATCTGCCGGATCGGCAGGGTCCAGATTCCCCGTCACCTTGAGAATGACCGGCCCCTGTGGTGTCGCCTGCGCCATGCCCGGCAAGGCCAGGGAAAGGAGTAACGGGAGAAGCCCTAAGTATCGCATGTTCACCTCAGATCATTTCACTATCAACAACTTCAGCTTAGTAGCACTAAAAAAAACGGCCCGCAAAAGCGAGCCGTTTGATGACTTGACGGGATTACATCATACCCATACCGCCCATGCCACCCATATCAGGCATGGCAGGTGCATCTTTCTTCGGCAGCTCGGAGATCATGCACTCTGTGGTGATCATCAGGCCAGCAACGGACGAGGCGAACTGCAGGGCAGAACGGGTTACCTTGGTCGGATCCAGGATACCCATGGCCAGCATGTCGCCGTACTGTTCGGTGTAGGCGTTGTAACCGTAGTTGCCTTCACCGTTCTTCACGGCATTGGCGATGACGGAGGCTTCTTCGCCGGCGTTGATGACGATTTGACGCAGCGGGGCTTCCATGGCGCGCAGGGCAACCTTGATGCCGACATTCTGGTCTTCGTTGTCACCACGCAGGGAGGCCAGCTTGGCAGCAACGCGCACCAGCGCTACACCACCACCGGCAACCACGCCTTCTTCCACGGCTGCGCGAGTGGCGTGCAGGGCATCGTCAACACGGGCTTTCTTCTCTTTCATTTCAACTTCAGTGGCAGCACCCACCTTGATCACGGCAACACCGCCGGCCAGCTTGGCCACGCGCTCTTGCAGCTTCTCACGGTCGTAATCGGAAGAGGTCTCTTCGATCTGCTGACGGATCTGGGCCACGCGGCTTTCGATCAGGGCAGCATCACCCACGCCATCGATGATGGTGGTGTTCTCTTTGGTGATGACGATGCGCTTGGCACGGCCCAGATCTTCCAGGGTCGCTTTTTCCAGCTCCATGCCCACTTCTTCGGAGATCACGGTACCACCGGTCAGGATGGCGATATCCTGCAGCATGGCCTTGCGGCGATCACCGAAGCCCGGCGCCTTGACGGCGGCCACTTTCACGATGCCACGCATGGTATTGACCACCAGGGTCGCCAGCGCTTCGCCTTCCACGTCTTCGGCCACGATGATCAGCGGTTTGCCCGCCTTGGCCACACCTTCCAGCACCGGCAGCATTTCGCGGATGTTGGAGACTTTCTTGTCCACCAGCAGGATGAAGGGGTCATCCAGTTCGACGGAGCCGGTTTCCGGCTTGTTCACGAAGTAAGGGGAGAGGTAGCCGCGGTCGAACTGCATGCCTTCTACCACCGCCAGCTCGTCGTCCAGGCCCTGACCGTCTTCCACGGTGATGACGCCGTCACGGCCGACCTTGTCCATGGCTTCGGCAATCAGCTTGCCGACCTTCTCGTCGGAGTTGGCGGAGATGGTGCCTACCTGGGCGATGGCATTGTTGTCGGCACAGGGAGTGGACAGTGCTTGCAGCTCGGCAACGGCAGCCACAACGGCCTTGTCGATACCACGCTTCAGATCCATGGGATTCATGCCGGCGGCAACGGCCTTCAGGCCTTCGTTGACGATGGCTTGAGCCAGCACGGTGGCAGTGGTGGTACCGTCACCGGCGGCGTCATTGGCCTTGGAAGCGACTTCCTTGACCATCTGGGCACCCATATTCTGGAACTTGTCTTCCAGTTCGATTTCACGGGCAACGGAGACGCCATCCTTGGTGATGGTCGGAGCGCCGAAGGACTTGTCCAGCACCACGTTGCGGCCTTTCGGGCCCAGGGTCACCTTGACGGCATCGGCCAGGATGTTGACGCCTTCCAGCATTTTGATGCGAGCTTCGTTGCCAAACTTAACTTCTTTAGCTGCCATGTTCTTCAATCCTTAAATCAATTCGGGAAAAGAGGGAGGGTGATTACTCTTCGACAATCGCCAGGATGTCGGTCTCGGACAGGATCAGTACGTCCTGGCCATCCAGCTTTTCGGTCTTCACGCCGTAGCCTTCGTTGAAGATCACCTTGTCACCCACCTTGACGGCCAGTGCTTTGACATCCCCATTGTCCAGAATTCGACCAGTCCCCACGGCAAGAACTTCACCACGGGTGGACTTCTGGGCCGCAGTGCCAGTCAAGACGATGCCGCCAGCGGATTTGGCTTCAGCTTCGATGCGCTTGATGATGACGCGGTCGTGCAGTGGACGAATTTTCATCGATAACTCTCCCAAAATGAGTCTCTGTGTTGCTTGAGGAATGGCCGCAATCGGCCAAATTTGTCATGCCCCTGATCTGGGGCAACAGGGCTAGCCCTTCAAGGGCAAATACAAAAAAAATATTTTCACGTACTATGAACACCTTCGATGGATCACCCATCCCCAATCAGGAAGGCGGATGGAGACGGCCAGCATTCAGGCCCAAAGCACCTAGAGACTCTGCCTTGAGCCGACCCAATCCCATGCTGACCGCTCCCATGACGCCCATGCTGCTGCGCATGACGGGCCCCATGATCCTGGGCATCATCGCCATCCTGGCCTTCAACCTGGTCGATACCTTCTTCATCGGCATGCTGGGTACCCAGGCGCTGGCCGCCATCAGTTTTACCTTCCCGGTCACCTTTGTCGTCACCTCCCTGACCATGGGGCTGGGAGCGGGCCTGTGCGCCCTGCTCGGTCATGCCCTGGGGCAGGGTCGCCATGACGAGGCAGCCCGCATCACCACAGACTGCCTGTTCCTTGCCGTCATCCTGGTGAGTCTGCTCGCCGGGCTGGGGGCAATGACCATTACTCCTCTGTTCACCCTGCTGGGGGCCAGCGCCGAGCTCATCTCCCTCATCCACGACTACATGCTCATCTGGTATCTGACCGTCCCCATGCTGGTCGTGCCCATGGTCGGCAATGCGGCCATCCGGACCACGGGGGATACCAAGACCCCCAGTCTGGTGATGGGGGTCGCCGGTCTGGTCAACGGCGTGCTGGATCCTCTGCTCATCTTCGGGCCGGGCCCCTTCCCCGAGTGGGGCATTCGGGGAGCCGCCATCGCCACTTCCCTCTCCTGGCTGATGGCCATGCTGGTCAGCCTCTATATATTGCGCCACCGCGAGGGCCTGCTGCGCTGGCGCCTCTCCCCGCGCCCGCAGTTGCTGGCCCACTGGCGCGCCCTGCTCCATGTGGCTGTGCCCGCATCGTTTACCAACATGCTCAACCCACTGGCCAACGCCGTGTTGATGATCATTTTCGCCGGGCTGGGAACCGAGGTGGTCGCCGCCTACGGCGCGGCATCCCGGGTCGAGGCCTTGCTGCTCATCGTGATGATGGCGCTCTCCTCCGTGCTGGCCCCCTTCATCTCGCAGAATTGCGGCGCCGGGAATCCGGCCCGAGCCAAGGCCGCCCTGCTGCTCTGCATGCGCTTTGCCCTGATATTCCAGCTTGGGGTCTACGTGCTGACCTGGCTTCTCGCACCCTTCATCGCCGATCTGTTCAGCGATCATCCGCAAGTGGTGCGACTCATCGTGCTCTATCTGCATCTGGTCCCCATTGGCTACGGCTTTCAGGGCATGGTGATGCTGCTGGCATCGGCCCTCAACGGCGTCAGGGCATCGGCGGTGTCACTGCTGATAAACGGCATCAGACTGTTTGTCTTCTTGCTGCCGGGGGCCTGGCTGGGGGCAAAACTGGGGGGAGAACAGGGGATCTATCTGGGGATGCTGCTGGCGAACCTGGCCGCCGGATTGCTGGCATGGGGGTATGCCCGCCACAGATTCGAGCGGCTGTGCCATCAGGGGAGATCCTGACGGCACAGCCCGAGGCTCGCGATTACTCTTTGCGTTCGAACTCCCCTTCGATGGTATTGCCACCCCCTCGCGGGGATTGTCCGGGCCTGTCATCGCCCGGGGCCGGTTCAAACGGCTGCTGGCGAGCCTGGAAGCCCCCCATCTGCATCCTGAACTGATTGCTGCCAATCAGCTTGTCGGCCAGCATGTTGCGCAGCCAGGGCTGCAGCAGCAGGATGCCGACAATATCGCTCACAAATCCCGGGATAATCAGCAGCAAGCCCGCCAGCGCCAGCATCATGCCCCCCATCACCTCGCGGCCGGGCATCTCCCCCAGCTGCATCTTCTGCTGGGCAGTGAGCAGGGTCTTGATCCCCTCGCTGCGCACCAGCGACGATCCCAGCACGGCGGTCAGCACCAGCAAGCCAACGGTCGGCAAGGCCCCGATCACGGAGCCCACCTTGATCATGACGGTGAGCTCCAGCAATACCAGCCCGACCAACAACAGTAACAACTTGCCCATAGCAACCTCGGAGCGATGAATGAATGGACCCGGGGTGTCCGGTCGGCAGCCGCACATCGCTGATGCTGACGCGCCGGGTTCAGGTCTTCTGACATTAACATGGGGCTGGTTGATCATTTTTCAAGCCTCTCCTGCCGCAGGCCCCGGAATACGGATAAATATTTGTCCGCCCAACTGGGATTGAGGTGGTTGTTCTGTCAAAGTTAATCGCCCGATTGCAATATCTGTTTAATGACCACAAGAAATTTGAGGTTGCCTCAAATTTAGTGATCCAGGTCTAATACCGGATACCTCAATTGGGGTAACATCAACACCAGTCATTGCACAGGGAGCAACTGGCTCCCAACTGCCCCACCTGATGTGTGGTGCTTCAGGATGAAATGTGCGTAGGGAAATCGCGACCACTCGGTGAGGATCGTTTCCATTTATTTGATTTCTGAGGCATAACAATGAGCGACATCAAGAACGTCCGCATTGAAGAAGACCTGCTGGGCACCAAAGAAGTTTCCAACGACCTCTACTACGGCGTGCACACCCTGCGCGCTGTTGAAAACTTCAAGATCAGCACTCAGAAGATTTCTGACGTTCCCGAGTTTGTTCGTGGCATGGTCCTGACCAAGAAGGCAGCTGCACTGGCCAACGGTGAGCTGGGCACCATCCGTCCCGAGATCGCAGACAAGATTGTCGAAGCCTGCGACCTGATGCTGAACACCGGCAAGTGCTTCGATCAGTTCCCGGTCGATGTCTATCAGGGCGGCGCCGGTACCTCCGTCAACATGAACACCAACGAAGTGCTGGCCAACATCGCCCTCGAGCTGATGGGACTTGAAAAGGGTCGCTACGACGTCATCAACCCCAACGATCACGTCAACAAGTGCCAGTCCACCAACGATGCCTACCCCACCGGTTTCCGCGTGGCCGTGGTCAACAGCACCGACACCACCCTGCACGCTCTGGAAGCCCTCATCGCCGCCTTTGATGTCAAAGCCAAGGAATTCAAACATATCCTGAAAATGGGCCGTACCCAGTTGCAGGACGCCGTGCCCATGACCCTGGGTCAGGAGTTCCACGCCTTCGCCGTCACCCTGCGTGAAGAGATCAAATCCATCAAGCGTTGCCAGGAGCTGCTGCTGGAAGTGAACCTGGGCGCCACCGCCATCGGTACCGGTCTGAACACTCCGCCCGAGTACTCCGGTCTTGCCATCAAGCGTCTGGCCGAGATCACCGGTCGTGCCTACGTGCCGGCAGAGGACCTCATCGAAGCGACCTCCGACTGCGGCGCCTATGTGATGCTGCACGGTGCGGTCAAGCGCCTGGCCATGAAGCTCTCCAAGATCTGTAATGACCTGCGTCTGCTCTCCTCCGGCCCGCGCACCGCGCTCAAAGAGATCAACCTGCCGGAAATGCAGGCTGGCTCCTCCATCATGCCGGCCAAGGTCAACCCGGTCATTCCGGAAGTGGTCAACCAGTCCTGCTTCAAGGTATTCGGCAACGACGTCACCATCACCTTCGCCGCCGAGGCCGGTCAGCTGCAGCTGAACGTCATGGAGCCGGTGATCGGTCAGGCCATGTTCGAATCCCTGAGCCTGATGGAAAAAGCCTGCATCTCCCTGCGCGAGAAGTGCGTGGAAGGCATCACCGCCAACCCGGACATCTGCATGAACCACGTGCTGAACTCCATCGGCATCGTGACCTACCTGAACCCCTTCATCGGTCACCATGAAGGCGACATCGTCGGCAAGATCTGTGCCCAAACCGGCAAGAACGTCCGCGAAGTCGTGCTGGAACGCGGCCTGCTGACCGCCGAACAGCTGGACGAGATCCTCTCCATCGAGAACCTGATGAACCCGCAATACAAAGCCAAGCGTTACACCCGCGAAGCCACCGTATAAGCGAGCAGATGGGCCGGGGTTATCCCGGCCCATTTAAAGTCAATTCCCGAGCGGTCTCTCCACAGCCCCATCGGGAATTGGCTTTTCAGCCTAATAAAACCTAAAAAAACTGGAAAATGGAGTGTTCGCTATGATTGGAATCGAGTTACTTGTCGTGCTCGCCGCTATCTATCTGGGGGCCCGGATAGGCAGCATAGGTATCGGCTTTGCCGGTGGTCTTGGGGTACTGGTACTGACCTGGGGGCTGGGCATGCCCATCCCGAGCGATCAGCTGGTGACCTATCTCCCGTGGGACGTGATCATGATCATCGCGTCCGTCATCTGCGCCATTGCCTGTATGCAGCTGGCCGGCGGGATGGATTATCTGGTGCACCTGGCCGAAAAAGCCCTGCGCAAGAATCCCAAGCACATCACCTTCGCCGCCCCGGTCGTCACCTACCTGATGACCATGCTGGCCGGTACCGGTCACACCGCCTTCTCCACCCTGCCGGTGATCGCCGAAGTGGCCAAGGAGCAGGGCATTCGCCCGTCCCGTCCGCTCTCCATCGCGGTCGTTGCCTCCCAGATTGCCATCACCGCCTCCCCCATCTCGGCGGCCGTGGTCGCCTTCTCCGGCATGCTGGAGCCGCTTGGCGTCGACTACCTGACCCTGCTGGCCATCTGCATCCCGTCCAGCTTCATTGCCTGTCTGCTAGGGGCCTTCATCGCCAACCTGCTGGGCAAGCCGCTGGATCAGGACGAAGTCTATCTGGAGCGCAAAGCCAAGGGACTCATCAAGCTGCGCGGTACCAGCCAGGTTGAGATCAAGCCTTATGCCAAGCTCTCCGTCGGCATCTTCGTCGCCTCCATCGTGGCCGTGATGGCCTATGCCACCGCCATCTCCGGCAACGTGGGCCTCATCAGCAATCCGCCGATCCCCCGCGATGGCGCCATCATGGGCATCATGCTCTCCGCCGCCACCCTGATGGTCCTGTTCTGCAAACTGGACGCGGCCCAGATCACCAACATGCCGACCTTCAAGTCCGGTATGTCCGCCTGTATCTGCGTGCTGGGCGTGGCCTGGCTGGGCAACGTCTTCGTGAAGGGCAACATGGTCGAGATCCAGGCGTTCGCCGGCGATCTGCTGAGCCAATACAGCTGGCTGCTGGCCGTGGTGCTGTTCTTCTCCTCCATGCTGCTCTACTCGCAAGGTGCCACCACCAAGGCCCTGATGCCTGCCGCCCTGGCACTGGGTGTCAGCCCGCTGGCGGCCATCGCCTCCTTCGCCGCCGTGAGCGCCCTGTTCGTACTGCCGACCTACCCGACCCTGCTGGCCGCGGTCGAGATGGACGACACCGGCTCCACCCGCATCGGCAAAGCCGTGTTCAACCACCCCTTCTTCATCCCGGGTGTGGCCACCATCGCCATGGCAGTGGCGCTCGGCTTCTTCTTCGGTGGTCTCATCCTCTGACCGATGAACCACTCCATGCAAAACGGCCCGAACGGGCCGTTTTTTTATGCTTGGCCACCGCCGGGCGCCCATGAAAAAGCCGCTCCCGGGAGCGGCTTTCGTCATCCTGGCGGCATCCTCAGACCGTGGTCTGGCGGGTACCGAAATAGTCAGCCAGGAAGTCGTCGAACGACAGGCTGTCACTGCGTTCCCGCTCCCGCTGCTTGGCCAGGGAGTCCCGCGCCTCGCCGGCAAAGTAGGCCTCGTCCCAGTACTGCAGCTCGCCGGCCAGCATCTCTTCCCGGTAGCGGCTCGCCAGCGCATCGCCGAAGCAGCCGTTGTCCTGTCCGCTTGAAAGCAACTGCTTGAGCAGGCGGGCGGAGTAGGTCTGCTCGGGGTCGAGCAGCTTCTCACGGTGCATCGCCAGCGTCTCGCGATAGCGGTTGCGACCACAGCAGCGGTCCAGCAGCGCAGCGACCTCGGCCAGCTCGTCGAACAGCTTGAGGCCGTACTCCTTGAGGCCGATGGCATTGCCCTGCTCATCTTCAAGCGTCAGGCCGGGGCGACGCCCCTCCAGCACCACCTTGTTCTGGTTGCGGCGGTTGCGGGCAACCTCGTCATCCGAGAGCACGGGGGACGGGCGCAACAAGCACCAGACCAGGAAGAGATCGAAGAAGCGGATCTGATCCACCTCGATACCGAACGGGGTAAAGGGATTGACGTCCACCGTGCGCAGCTCGATGTATTCGATGCCGCGCTGCTCCAGCGCATCCGAGGGCTTCTCGCCGCTGCGGGGGGTGCGCTTGGGGCGGATCGGCGCGTAGAGCTCGTTCTCCAGCTGCAGCACGTTGTCGTTGAGCTGGCGGTACTCGCCGTTCACCTTGACCCCTATCCTGGCGAAGTCGGGATCATGGGTGTTGATGGCCCGGCGCAGGCTGCTCACATAGGCGGGCAGGCTGTCATGACTGATCTTGAGCCCCGCCTGGGCGCTGTTGGTGTAACCGAGATCGGACAGGCGCAGAGCCGTGGCATAGGGCAGGTAAAGGGTGCCCTTGCCGGTCTTCTGGAACGGCAGGCTGCTCTTGCGCCCCTTGAGGAAGGAGTCGCAGATGGCCGGAGACGCGCCGAACAGATAGGGCACCAGCCAGCCGAAGCGGTAGACGTTGCGAATAAGCCCCATGTACTTGTCGGAGATGAAGCGCTGGCTGCAGCAGCCCTCTCCCACCAGATCCTGCCACTCGCACCAGAAGCTGTCCGGCATGGAGAAGTTGAAGTGCACCCCGGCGATCACCTGCATCAGGCTGCCGTAGCGGTTCTTCAGCCCCTGGCGATAGAGGGTCTTCATCCGCCCGATGTTGGAACTGCCGTACTGGGCCAAGCGGATGCTCTCCTCGTCACCGACGAAGCAGGGCATGGAGAGGGGCCAGATCCGCTCCTCTCCCAGATGATGAATGGTGTGGCGGTGAATGTCGCCGAGCTGCTCGATCAGGCTCTCGATGGAGTCGGTGGCCGGCGTGATGAACTCCAGCAGGCTCTCGGAGTAATCGGTGGTGATGTTGGCATGGGTCAGGGCCGACCCCAGGCTTCTGGGGTGATCGGTCTGGGCCAGGGTCCCTTCGGGGGTGATGCGCAGACATTCGCGCTCGATCCCGCGCCGGATCCCCTTGAGGGCGGTCACCCGTTCCGGGGTGCCCAGCGCAGCCAGCAACTCGGTGAGCGACAAGCTAGTAGTAGTCATATTCACGGCTCATGTGTGGCCGCCCCACCCGGGGCGGCACTTATTGTTGCGACGCCCCTCAGGGCAGTTGCAGTGGATAGATGGGAAGATGAAGCTCGCTCAGGGGTTTTTCAAGCTTTTGCTTGTCTCCCACCACCACAATCACCATCTCGGCCGGATCCAGCCAGCGGGCTGCACTGGCCTTCAGCGTCTCGGGTGACACCGTTTTGATCAGGTTGTTCTGGGCCTGCACATAGTCCGGCTTCAGGTCGTACATGATCATCTGCAGCAGGAAGCCAGCCTTCTGCCCCAGGGTCTCGTAGGAGAGCGCATCCTGCTGGGAGACGGCGCTGCGCATGTAGGCCAGCTCCACCGGGGTCGGCCCGCTCTTGCGGTAGCCGTCCATCTCCTTGAGGAACTGGCGGATGGCATCCACGGTCGCATCGGTACGCACATTGGCGCCGGTCGCGAAGATACCCGCCTCGCGGTTGGCCTGGAAGCCCGAGCTGGCACCATAGGTGTAGCCCTTGTCTTCCCGCAGGTTGAGGTTGATGCGGCTGTTGAAGTTGCCACCCAGGTTGAAGTTCATCAGGTTGGCGATGAAATAGTCTCCCGTGGTGTCAAACGGCATGGCGCGACGGCCGATACGGATCACCGACTGGGGGGCCCCCGGCTTGTCCACCAGATAGATGCCTGGCTTGGCCTGCTCTCCCCCGGGCTTGAGATCCCCCAGGGTCGGGGCGGCTCCCTGCCACTGGGTCAGGAAGGCGAGACCGGATTCCACCTGCTGGGCGGTCACATCACCTGTCACCACCACCTTGGCATTGGTCGGATTGTAATAGGCCTCATAGAAGCGCTTCACATCCGCCAGGGTCAGCTTCTCCACGTCCGCCAGCACCCCGTCAGAGGGTTGGCCGAGTCGGTTCTGCTTGCCATAGACCAGTTCGCGGAACGCCTGACCCGCCAGCCACTCGGGTTGCTGCTCGCTCTGTTTCATGCCTTGCAGCATCTGGGTCTTGAGCCGCTCGAAGTCCGCTTCCCGCAGGCCGGGTTGCAGCAGCACTTCCCGCACCAGCGCCAGGGTTTCGGGCAGCTTGTCCGCCAGACTGCTGATGGTGATGAGGTTGTTGTACTGGGCGCTGGAGACGCTGATGCTGGCGCCGAGTTTTTGCAGCTCGTCGCTCAGCTCGGCCTCGGAGAGGCGCGTCGTCCCCTGCTCCAGCATGGCGGCGGTAAGACTCGCCAGCCCCAGCTCTCCCTTGCCTTCGGCCCGGATGCCACCCGGTAGGGCGATCATGATGGAGACGGCCGGGATCTCGTCGCTGTGGGTGCCGATGATCTCGATCCCCTTGTCGAGCTTGCCACGCCAGATGGCGGGCACCTTGACGCTCACCGCATCGGCCGCCTTGGGCTGCACGCTGCGATCGAAGTCATCTTTCACCGGCCGCTCGGCCAGCACCTTGTCATGCTTGCTGTAATCCGGCAGCTCCCGCTTGGCGGGAGTGAAGTTCGGGGTCGCGGCCTGCCAGTCGCTCTTGCCCTTGGGCACCACGCTCAGCACCACGGCAGGCTTGTTCTGGATGAACTTGTCGTAGGCAGCCTTGACGTCAGACCCCTTGACCCGGGCGATTGCATCCAGATTCTTGAACACATAGTCGGGATCCCGGGCCAGCACCTGCCCCATGGCAAGCTGGCTTACCTTGCCCTCAATACTGTCGAGTCCCCAGATGGCGGACGCGCGATAGCTGCTGATGGCCTTCTCCAGATCCGCGGGCTTGATGCCGCGCTGGGCGAACTCGCCGATCACCTTGTCCACCTCGCCCTTGAGGGTCTTGAGGCTGCCATCCGCCGCCGGATTGGGGTAGGCATAGACCGTCAGGGTGCAGGCAAGCTCTTCGCAGGAGTGGGAGGCACCCGCCTCGATGGCCTTGCCGGTTTTCACCAGGGACTGGTAGAGCATGGAGCTGGCAGAGCCCCCCAGCACATCGGCAAAGATGTCCAGCGCCGGCTCCTGCGGGTCCCCCAGGGAGACGGTCGGGTAGCTGATATACAGGAGCGGCAAATGCACCTTGTCTTCCAGCGTCACGTAGCGGGTTGCCGGCAGGGTGGCAGGTTGGGGCGTCGGTTCGGCCACATCCGGACCGCGCGGGATGGAACCGAAGTACTGTTCAATCCAGGCCAGCGCCTGCTTGGTATCAAAGTCGCCGCCCAGGGTCAGGGTCGCGTTGTTGGGACCATACCAGCGCAGGAAGAACTGCTTGAGGTCGTTGACGTCGACCCGGTCGAGATCCTCCACATAACCGATGGGTTGCCAGGAGTAGGGGTGGGTACGCGGATAGAGTGCCTCCCCCACCCGCTCGCCCACCAGGCCATAAGGCTGGTTGTCGATACGCTGGGCCCGTTCGTTCTTGACGGTGGCGCGCTGGATCTCGAACTTCTTCTGGCTCACCGCATCGAGCAGGAAACCCATGCGGTCCGCCTCCAGCCAGAGCACCTTCTCCAGCTGATTGGCCGGCACGGTTTCGTAGTAGTTGGTGCGGTCCTTGTTGGTGGTGCCGTTCATGTCACCGCCCGCCTCGTTGATGATCCGCATGTGTTCCTGATCACCAACGTGCTTGGAGCCCTGGAACATCATGTGCTCGAAGAAGTGGGCAAAGCCCGACTTGCCCACGGTTTCCCGGGAGGAGCCGACGTGATAGGTGACGTCCAGATGCACCAGGGGATCGGAGTGGTCGGGGGCCAGGATCACGGTCAAACCGTTGTCCAGCTTGTACATCTGGTAGGGGATGCCGAGCTTGCCCTCCTGCTTGACCTGCTCGGACACCAGGGTCGGGGCCGCCAGCACGGGAAGGGAGAAGCCCAGCAGCATGCTTAATGGAATGAGTTTGTTCACGGGTACCTCGTGAGTGACAAAAGGGCTAGAAGATCTGACTGGCCAGCAGAAACACCAGGGCATAACGAAGCAATTTGCCGAGCCCGATCCAGATGAGGGAGCGCCAGAAGGAGAGGCGCAGCCAACCAGCCAGCAGACAGAGACCATCGCCGACCACAGGCGTCCAGGCAAGCAGTAGACACCAGTGGCCATGACGTTTGAGCCAACCAAGGGCTTTTTGTTCCCCACGGCCTTGAAAATCTTCCGGTTTTTTCTTGTGGGTGGCGAGCCAGCCGAGCCACCAGGTGGTCATGGAACCCAGGGTATTGCCCAGCGTCGCCCAGAAAAGCAGGCTGGTCATGCTCCACTCCCCCTTGACCGCCATGGCCCCCAGCAGCACTTCCGAGCTGCCGGGCAACAGGGTGGCGGAGGTGAAGGCGCTCAGAAACAACCCTCCCAGCCCCATCCCGGTGAAGTCTATCATCCGGGCTGACCGTCTGCGGCGGACATGCGCAGCAACAGCTTGCCGCGCACATGGCCCTGCTCGATGGCCTGATGGGCCAGCGCCCCTTCTGCCAGCGTGTATTCACCGGAGACGGTGATCTTCACTTCCCCCTGGCGAAGCAGCGTCAGCATCTGGGTCAGCTGCGTTCGATCGGGATGGACCAGCATGCCGACAACCTCGACGCCGAGCTCGGCCCCCGCGTCCTTGATCTGCTGGGCCGTGATGGTGGGGACCGTCACCAGACGGCCGCCCGGCTTGACGCAGGCCAGCGCCGCCTTGCCGCTCTCGCCCCCCACCAGATCCAGCACCAGATCGAACGGACCATCGGTGATCGCCTCGGTGCACCACCCGGCCTGGTGGTAATCCACCATCCGGCTCGCCCCGAGACTATGAAGGAAGCTGTGATTGTCGCCGCTTGCCGTGGCAACCACGTGGGCACCATAGGCGGCGGCAAACTGCACCGCCAGGTGGCCGACGCCACCGGCACCGGCCAGGATCAGTACCCGCTGCCCCGACTGCAAGCCACCGTGCTCCAGCAGCCCCTGCCAGGCGGTGAGACCCGCCAGCGGCAAGGCCGCTCCCTGCCTGAGGCTCACCCCATCGAGCTTGACCAGCTCCTCCTCGCGGGCCACCACGGATTCGGCATATGCGCCGGCGGCGAGGGGGAAACCCACCATGCCGCACACCAGTTCCCCCTCGGCCAGCGAGGTCACGCCGGGCCCCACCTTTTCCACCACTCCGGAGACGTCATAACCCGGCGTCCAGGGCAGGTTGTCCTTGTTCTGGGCGGCCGCCCAGCCGAGACCGGCCCGGGTCTTGGCATCGATGGGGTTGACCCCCGCAAAGCAGATGCGCACCCGGACCTCTCCCTCCGCGGGCACCTTGTCCAGGGAAGGGTTGAGCCTGAGTACCGAGGGGTCGCCGAATGCGGTAATCTGTAGCTGCGTCATTGCACAATCCATCCTGTTGATTGATCAAGGGTCAACAGAATAACAGCGAGGACACCATGGCTCGAATGTTTCTTATTCCTCTGTTGCTGGCCCTGGGGTGGTGGGCGTTTCTGCTCTACTTCCGCATTCCGCTCAAACAGGGGGCAAAGGGCTTTTACTGGATCATCGGCATCGGCGGCGGGCTGGCCGCCTTCCTCAGCCTGATGATGGTGCTCACTCACTAGGGTTCAGGGACAAGGGGGAAGAAGAGAAGATGCTGCATGGACTGAACCATCTCACGCTGGCAACCGGCGATCTCGACAGAAGCGTTGCCTTTTATGTCGACTTGCTGGGATGTCGCCCCAGGGTGAGATGGGCACGGGGAGCCTATCTCACCCTCGGCGATCTCTGGCTCTGTCTCTCCTGCGATCCTCCCCAACCGGCCAGAGATTACAGCCATGTCGCGTTTGGCATCTCGCCTGAACAGTTTTCTGCCTTCTGCGCCCGTCTGCGCGCGGCGGGCGTCGTGGAGTGGAAGAAAAACAGCAGCGAAGGGGATTCACTCTATCTGCTGGATCCCGACGGGCACCGACTGGAAATCCATGCAGGCAACCTGGATAGCCGGCTCGCCTCCCTCAGACAGCAACCCTATGAGGGTCTTATCTGGTTCGACTGAGCCGGATTCACCCCTGCTCGGCACGAAGATGGTAGTGACGATTGCTGCCCTGCCCCAGCACGCCCTGCGCCAGCAGATGCTGGAACACCCGGTCCACCTCCTCCAGAGACAGTGACAATGCCTCTGCCACCTTGCGTTTGCTGCATTTGAGCTCGCCGCTCTCCAGCGCGTCGCGCACCTGGGCGACCACGGCTGGCTCGGGCATGGGTCTGCTGATGGCTGGCGGCTCCGGGGTCGGCGCTGCGACCCGGGCCTCGGCTTGCGCCTTCTCCCGTTGCCACATCCATTGACGGCGGAAGCGGTTCTCCTCACCGATCAGGCTGACGAAAAAGGCACCAAATGCATCGAGCAGGATAGACAGGAAGCAGACCAGCAGGAACTGCACCTGACCGATGCTCATGCCCACCCCGTCCGCCAGACTGCTCATCAGCCCCAGCATGGAGGACTGCTCCCCCAGCGGCTTGGCGTCCCGCTCCTGGCGCAGCTCGTCCTGACGCAGCCTGAGCTTGGTGTTGGCCTGCTGCAAACCGCTGACGCCGCTCGAGATACGCGCCATCTCGATGTATTTGCGGGCCGCCTCTTCGTTGAGCTGGATCTGCCGCTCTATGCTGGCTATCTGCTCGTCGAAACGGGCTATCTCCCGCTCGTGACGCGCCTGCTGGCTCAGGATGGTGTTGGTGGCGCTGTTGATGCCGCCGATACTGCCCCCGATGGAGATGGCGGCCAGCACGCTGTAGAACAGCAGCGACCAGAAGGCGCCGCCCAGATCCCGCCTCGCCTTGCACTCGCCGTACTCGTACCAGACGTAGAACTTGCCCAGCTCGAAGATGATGGCCAGCCCGCCGAACAGCCACTTCATCAGGGGGTTTTCGTCGATGGAGAGAAACAGCAGCAGGGAGAAGACGATGGAAGCCAGAATGGCCAGCCCGGTAAAACTGTAGACAGTCGTGAGGGCGAACCATCCCTTGGGGTAGCGCAATACGGCGCAAGCCTGAGTAGTCATGATGAAACGGGAAACATCTGCAGGAAAAGTTGGCTGCCGATTATAGTCGCCACTCCCCCGGAGAGAAGGGAAAATCCCCGAATTCCCGCCGATGGACGATCAGCTGCCCAGAGTGCGACCAAAACGTGCAAATCGGCAGCAGAAAAACACTACAATCGACCCCGTACCTGCAGGACATCTGCGGTTATGCTCGGGTTAAGCCCGCCGCATTACACTCATTTCCACCGAACACGACTCGAGGACATCATGAACAGAACGACGGCTTTGTTGCTCTCTCTTTTTCTGATCACCGGTAGCGCCCTGGCACAGGACGAAGGGAGCCAGACCTTCTCCGTGGATGCGCTGACCTTCAATCTGGACTGGAATGACACGCAGTTTGACTGGTCCCAGAGCAACTGCTTCGATCTCGGGAGCGGTGACACGGCCGCCGCCGACTGCAAGAGGATCAACCTCAATCTGGAGGATGAGACGCAGCGCAACCAGCCCCCCAGCACCAACCAGATCAGCACGCAACCGGATCAATGATCCCCCCTGACAGGAGCCTTGATGCGATGACCCACATGACCATGACTTCCCGCGGCGCACTGCTGCTCTCCCTGCTTCTGGTTCAGGGAATGGCCTTTGCTGCCCCCCCTTCCAAACACGATGACGACATCCGGATCTCCACCGACCAGGGCCGGGTAGGTCTGGATTGGGACGACAAAGAGTACGAGTGGTGGCAGCACAACTGCCTGGATGTCAGCACCCGGACCAGCCGCATCCAGCTCAACTGCGACAACATGGATGGAAAATACCGCGACCATTACAACCGCAGCATTCACAGTGGCAACAACCCGGGTCAGGGCCATGACAAGCCCAGGAACAAGCACGGCGGCAACGGCCACCAAAAACACTGACAGCATGCCCATGGACATGCTTGAGGGGCCTGTGGCCCCTGGAATCTTTTCCCCTACCAGTAGTTTTCCATGCTGATATTGCCGGGAGCGCGACGCAGGTTCTTGGCAAGCCCCAGCCCGAGCAGGGTCTGCTGAGTCTCTTTCACCATGGCGGGGTTGCCGCAGATCATCACCTGGCTCAACTCGGGGGAGAAGTTCAGCCCCACCCTCGCCTGCAAGCTGCCATCGACGATGGCTGCCGGGATGCGCCCTGCCATCGCCTCCGGCCAGGTCTCACGACTGACGAAGGGAACATAGCGAAAACGCTCGCCATGCTGCTCGGCAAAACTGGCGATAAGCGGCTGATAGCTGAGCTCTTCCCCTTTTCTCACCCCGTGTACCAGCACCAGATGCTCGAAGCGGTCGAAGACCTGTCCTTCTGCCAGCATGGCGAGGAAGGGGCCGATGGCGGTGCCGGTTGAGAGCAGCCAGAGGTCCCGTCCCGGGGGAATCTCATCCAGGGTCAGAAAACCGGTGGCCTGGGACTGCACCAGCAGGCTGTCGCCCACCTGCAGGGAACCGAGAGAGGGGCTCAGTTCACCGCCGGGGATCTCCACCAGATAGAATTCGTGATAGGGCGTGCCGGGAGGATTGACGAAGGAATAGGCACGCTGGACGCGACGCTCGCCCTGCTCCAGGGCCAGCTTGGTGAATTGACCCGCCTTGTAGGGGGCAAGTTCCGCCTCCACACGCAGGGAGAGCAGGGTGGGTGTCCACTCGATGCGCTCGATGACCCGACCTTCAACCCAGGCAGCCATAAAGGTTCTCCTCCAGAGGAACAGACCTTCACTTTACCCCTTGATCTGAAAATAAAAAACCCGCGCATGTGCGCGGGTTTTTCTGCAAGAGCGGAACGCTATTACAGAGCAACAACCTGGATTTGTACGGTTGCTTTGACGTCAGCGTGCAGCTGAACAACAACTTCGTACTCACCGGTGTTACGCAGAACGTTGCCCATGCGGACTTCGCTCTTGGCAACGGCTACGCCGGCAGCAGTGATGGCTTCAGCCACGTCACGGGTACCGATGGAACCGAACAGCTTGCCTTCGTCGCCAGACTTGGAGGCGATGACAACGGCAGCCAGCTCACCCAGCTTGGCAGCGCGCTCTTCGGCAGCAGCCTTGTTGGCAGCCAGTTTGGCTTCCAGCTCAGCGCGACGAGCACCGAAGGCTTCGATGTTGGCCTTGGTGGCCATAACAGCTTTGCCTTGCGGGATCAGGTAGTTACGGGCATAACCAGCTTTTACGGAAACTTGGTCACCCAGACCGCCCAGTTTGGCGATCTTATCGAGCAGGATAACTTGCATTACCTTTCCTCTATAAATTTCGTTGAGTTAGGCGTAAGCGCCGGGCCGATTCTTACTTGTTGTGCAGATCGGTGTACGGCAGCAGAGCCAGGTAACGAGCACGCTTGATGGCGCGTGCCAGCTGACGCTGATACTTGGCGCGGGTACCGGTGATACGGCTCGGTACGATCTTGCCAGATTCAGTGACGTAGTTTTTCAGAGTAACGATATCTTTGTAGTCGATCTCGGTAACGTTCTCGGCGGTGAAGCGGCAGAACTTACGACGACGGAAATAACGTGCCATGGCCTTTATCCTCTAATGCGGTGATCTAAGAATTACTCTTCGGAAGACGCTTCAACAGCATCTTCGCGACGCTCGTCGTCACGACGGGTGAAGCGCTCTTCCTTGGCCTTGGCCATCGGAGAAACTTCAGTCACGGCGTGCTTGGTGCGCATGATCATGTTGCGGATAACGGCATCGTTGAAGCGGAAGTTGGTTTCCAGCTCATCGATAACGGCCTGTTCAGCTTCTACGTTCATCAGAACGTAGTGAGCCTTGTGCAGCTTGTCGATCGGGTAAGCCAGTTGACGACGGCCCCAATCTTCCAGGCGATGAATGGTACCACCAGCGGTGGTGATAGCGCCGGTGTAACGCTCGATCATGCCAGGTACTTGCTCGCTCTGGTCCGGATGAACCATGAAGACGATTTCGTAATGACGCATTTTAGCTCCTTACGGATTAATTCAGCCTCCGCCCAGGTGCAGCCAGACCTCGGAGGCAAGGAACATAGTGATGTTTAGACGCTGCTTTCTAGGGCGGCGTATTGTACGAAATCACCTCTCCCACTGCAACTGGCGAAGCAAGATGTTTTTCTCGATGAGCCCGATACAAAACTTTAATTGATAACAATTATCATTTAGATCCATACTCTCCTCATATCCCCACGGAGGATGACAGTATGCAACCTGCGCTCACCACGGCCATCCCGGCCCGCAAATTCAAGCTGACCCTGCTCGGCCCCGCCTTCATCGCCGCCATCGGTTATATCGACCCGGGCAATTTTGCGACCAATATCCAGGCCGGCTCCACCTTCGGCTATCAACTGCTGTGGGTAGTGGTGTGGGCCAACCTGATGGCCATGCTGGTGCAGACCCTCTCGGCCAAGCTCGGTATCGTCACTGGCAAGAACCTGGCGGAACACATTCGTGATCGTCTGCCCAGGCCCGCAGTCTGGGCCTATTGGGTGCAGGCCGAGATCATCGCCATGGCCACCGATCTCGCCGAGTTCATCGGCGCTGCGGTCGGCTTCAAACTGCTGCTCGGCATCACCCTGCTGGAAGGGGCCTGCATCACCGCCGTGGTCACCTGGGGGATCCTGATGCTGCAATCCCGCGGCCAGAAGCCGCTGGAGTTCGTGGTGGGGGGCCTGCTGCTGTTCGTGGCCGCCGCCTACATCGTCGAGCTGATCTTCTCGCGCCCCCATCTGCCGAGTCTGCTGGAGGGGGCACTCTTCCCCGGCCTCCCCAATGGTGATGCTGTCTATCTTGCCGCCGGCGTACTTGGTGCCACCGTGATGCCCCATGTCATCTACCTCCACTCGGCCCTGACCCAGCACACCCAGGAGCAGGGCACGGTGACCCAGCGACTGCACAGCACCCGGGTCGACGTAGCCATCGCCATGACCATCGCCGGCTTCGTCAACCTGGCCATGATGGCCATGGCGGCGGCCGCCTTCCACAGCTCCGGCAACCAGCAGGTGGCCGAGCTGGAATCGGCCTACCAGACCCTCACGCCCCTGCTGGGACCGGCAGCCGCCACCCTGTTCGGCCTCTCCCTGGTCGCCTCCGGCATCTCCTCCACCGTGGTGGGGACGCTGGCGGGGCAAGTGGTGATGCAGGGCTTCGTGCACTTCACCATTCCGCTCTGGCTGCGCCGAGCCATCACCATGGCTCCCGCCTTCGTGGTGATCGCCATGGGCCTCAACATCACTGAAATCCTGGTGTTGAGCCAGGTAGTGCTGAGCTTCGGCATCGCCCTCGCTCTTATTCCGCTGCTGATCCTGACCGGTGATCGCGCCCTGATGGGGGCACATCGCAATCACCCCGTCACCCAGGCCGTGGGGCGCCTCATCGTCGCCCTGGTGATCGGCCTCAATGCCTATCTGCTGGTCACCACCCTCTAACGCCATCTTGAGGCTCATTGACCCGGGTTGATGAGCCTCTTCGCACTTTCGCGTATGCTGCCCCTTTCCCTTCTCATCATCTCGTTGCGGGAGCCCTGCCATGGAACATACCCGAGCCAGCTTCGTACTGGGCCACCATCAGGAACAGGCCAGCGTCGTCTGTTGCAAACAGGGGGATCCGACCCTGCTGGTCACCGACCTCACCCCCTTTCATCCCCAGAGCCACCTCTGGCCCGATCAACCCGGTGACGTGGGCACTGTGCGCTGGGAAGGGGGGGAAGCGGCCGTGGGCCCCTGCCGCATGGGCGCCATCAGTCCCGAGGGCGAGCTGTTCGTGGATACGGAGATTCCGGTCAAGCGGGGGGCGGATGGGTGGGCTTTCGTGGTGGTGCATCCCCTCGCCGGTTCCCATCACCTTGCCATTGGCTCGCCTGTGGAACTGACAGTGGATGCCGAGGCACGCCATGCCCTGAGCCTGGGCCACAGCGCCTGCCACCTGGTGGCACTGGCCCTCAATCGGGCGCTCACGCCCTATTGGCGAAAGGAGACGAGCGAGCTGGACGCTCTCGGGCAGCCGGATTTCGACCGCCTCGCCATCCAGCACTCCCGGGTCGAGCCCAGAGGATCAAAGGAGCAGTACCGGATCGGCAAGAGCCTTCGGAAAAAGGGAATCAACAGCGAGGCATTGCTGGCCGACCTCGACAGGATAGCGCTCCAGGTCAACGAGCAACTGATGCGCTGGCTCAAAGAGGGAGGCGAGATCCGCCGCAGCCGGGCCGGTGAGGCCATCGTCGATTCCCGCTACTGGCATGGCATGGTGGACGGTCGGGAGATCACCATTCCCTGTGGCGGCACCCATGTGAGCACTCTGACCGAGTTGGGCCAGGTTCAGGTGACGCTGGCCTCCAGTAAAGAGGGATTTACCCTCACCACCCGGGTCACCCCCTGAACCACCCCAGCCCTCCTGATGCCGCACCGCCCTGACCGGGGCGGTGTCCCGACAGAGAGACCGCAGGCAGATCAGCGCGGCGATATCTCACCCCGGTCTGACGACCACATGGCCACGGGGTAGCAAAAAACCATGAGATGCACCACGTATGAGGGGCCACTTGCCCCTTTCCTGGCGCCTGACGATGTCAGGCAGGCTCCCTTCGCATCCCCATGTGAGGGATGTCATCTTCCAGATACCCTTCCCCTTCGGCCACGAAACCATGCTGGCCGTAAAAACCTTGCAGGTGGGCCTGTGCACCGAGCCAGATGCTGTGTGCAGGCCAGCGTGCCTCGCACTCTCTGACCGCTTGCGCCAGCAGGCGGTGACCCAGTCCGCCCCCCCGCGACGTGGGAGAGGTGACCACGCGGCCGATGGCAGCGCCGCTGTCATCACCAATGCCGGGTGCCATGATGCGGGCATAGGCCGCCAGGTGATCCCCCTCACGACCGAGCAGATGCAGTACGCCGTCACGGCGATCCAGCCCGTCCAGATCCTGGAAGGGACAGGTCTGCTCCACCACGAACACCTCAGCGCGCAGGGCAAGCAGCTCATACAATTCATCCGTGGTCAGCTCGGACCAGGATTTCATACTCCAGTTCATGAATGACTCCTGTTTAATGGGGTCTGACAGCATAATCTTGCTCCCGACGAGGGGCATTAACCTTGGTTAAGTTGGCCCCCTTCTCATCCAATGCGGACATGGTCGACAAAGAGCCGATCTCTGCCCAGGTTCATCGGCGATCCCTTCTGGCTCAACCCTGAACGCGCGTTTTCAGCCGCCTGCGGATGCGGCTCAGGCTGATGGGGGTGATCCCCAGATAGGCGGCAATCTGGTGATCCGGTACCCTGGCATCCAGCGCGGGGAAGCTTCGCAGAAAATGCTGATAGCGCGCCTCTGGGCCCCCGGTCAGCAGCAACAGCTCTTTCTCCTCCTTGATGCGCAGTTGCACTTCAAGGAGATGGTGATACCAGGCGGGCCAGCAAGGGAGTCGGCGCAGATCCGCCAGCGGAAGAAGCTGCAATCGGCAAGGCTCCAGCGCCTCCACACTGTAGCGGGCGGGCTCACCACTGAGCAGGTGGTGGAAGTCGATAAACTCGTCCCCCTCCCAATAGAACTCCTTGATGTACTCGCGGCCATCCGCCAGCACCACCTTGGCCCGCAACAACCCCTCCTCCACCCTGACCAGCAGCGCCGGACTGTCACCGGCATGCCAGAGGCAGGTGCGAGGGGGCAAGGTCAGGGAGCGGACAAAAGAGAGGAGGCGCTCGGCCTCCTGCTCATCTGCAACCCGTTCCCAGACAAAGGGGGGTCTGTCGGTCATCGTCTTGTCAGACGCGGCGCTGGCGCACGGCTTCGAACAGGCAGACACCGCTCGCCACCGAGACGTTGAGGCTGGATACCGCCCCCGCCATGGGGATGCTCACCAGCTCGTCGCAATGTTCGCGGGTCAGGCGGCGCATCCCCTTGCCTTCGGCCCCCATCACCAGCGCCATGGGACCGGTGAGTTTGGCCTGATAAAGATCGTGATCCGCCTCGCCGGCGGTACCCACGATCCAGACGCCGCGCTCCTGCAGCTCGCGCAGGCTGCGGGCCAGGTTGGTGACCTGGATGAGCGGCACCACTTCGGCAGCGCCACAGGCGACCTTGCGCACCACGGACGTGAGGCCTGTGGCCTTGTCCCGCGGCACGATCACCGCATGCACCCCGGCCGCATCGGCACTGCGCAGACAGGCGCCGAGATTGTGCGGATCGGTCACCCCGTCCAGTACCAGCAGGAAGGGCGCTGTCTCTTGCGCCGCCAGACCGTCCAGCAGGCTGGCCAGGTCGTGCTCGGCCAGCTTGGGCGCTTCAATCACCTTGGCCATGATGCCCTGGTGATTGTTGCCTTCCGCCTTGTCATCCAGCGTCTTGCGGTTCACGCTCTGCACCCTGATGCCGAGGGACTCCAGCTCGGCCAGCAGGGGATGCAGCCGCTCGTCATCGCGGCCCTTGAGAGCCCACACCTCGATGAAGCGCTCGGGGGTGCGCTCCAGCAGCGCGGAGACGGCGTGAATGCCGTAGATCAGTTCAGTACTCATTTAGTGCTCTTGGCCTTGTCGCGAGCCTTTTTGCTCGGTCGTCTGTTGCTGGGCTTGGCACGGCCACCCTTGTCGGATTTACCGCTCTCCTTGCCCTCTTTGCGTTTCTCGTGGCGCTGGGCGCTCTTGGCCTTCTCTTTCTTGATCTCGGCCTGCTTGCGCGCCATCTCCTTGGCGTTCTTGCCGGTGGCCTTGAGGGGCTCTTCCACCATGACGAAGTCGATCTTGCGATCGTCCAGGTTCACGCCCATCACCTTGACCCGCACCTTGTCACCCAGACGATAGCGACGGCGGAAGTTCTCGCCGATCAGCTGCTGGTGCAGCGGGTCGAACTGGTAGTAGTCGTTGGTGAGGGTGCTGACGTGCACCAGACCGTCGATGTGGATCTCCGCCAGACGCACGAAGAAGCCAAAACCGGTGACGCTGGCGATGACGCCGTCAAACTCGTCACCCACGTGATCCAGCATGTACTCGCACTTGAGCCAGTCTGCCACGTCGCGGGTGGCGTCATCGGCACGGCGCTCCGTCATGGAGCAGTGCTCGCCCATGGGGTCCACTTCTTCCAGCTGGTAGTGGTAGCCACCGCTCGGGGTCCACTTGTGGCGCAGGTTGCCCTGCTGCTCCTTGGCGGTCTGGTACTTAATCGCCCGGTGCAGGATGAGATCGGGGTAACGACGGATTGGCGAGGTGAAGTGCGCATAGGACTTCAGGGCCAAGCCGAAGTGACCGATGTTGTCGGCCTGATAGATGGCCTGACGCATGGAGCGCAGCAGCATGGTGGAGAGCAGTTCCGCATCCGGGCGCCCTTCGAATTTGGCGGCCAGGTCGGCAAAGTCCTTCGGCTCGGGCTCTAGGCCCCCCTTGAGCTCCAGACCCAGTTCGGCCAGGAAGTCGCGGAAGCCGGTGAGGCGCTCCTCGCCCGGGCGGTCGTGCACCCGGAACAGGGCGGCGGCCTCGTTCTTCTCGATGTAGCGGGCGGCCGCCACGTTCGCCTGGATCATGCACTCTTCGATGATCTTGTGGGCGTCATTGCGCACCAGCGGTACGATACGGTCGATCTTGCGCTGGGCGTTGAAGATAAAGCGGGTCTCCTCGCTCTCGAACTCCACCGCACCGCGTTGATGGCGAGCATGCTTGAGCGCCTTGTAGAGGTTGCTCAGCTCCTCGATGTGGCCCACCAGCGGATCATACTGCTGACGCAGCTTGGGATCCCCGTCCAGGATCGCCGCTACCTTGGTGTAGGTCAGGCGAGCGTGGGAGTTCATTACCGCTTCGTAGAACTTGTAGCCGGACATGCGGCCGGCGGCGGAGATGGTCATCTCGCACACCATGCAGAGCCGGTCGACCTGCGGGTTCAGGGAACACAGACCATTGGAGAGCACCTCCGGCAGCATGGGCACCACGAACTCGGGGAAGTAGACCGAGTTGCCGCGCTGATAGGCTTCGGTATCGAGGGCCGTGCCCGGTTTCACATAAGCCGAAACGTCCGCGATGGCGACCCACAGGCGCCAGCCACCACCGCGCTTGGCTTCACAGAAGACGGCGTCATCAAAGTCGCGGGCGTCTTCCCCGTCGATGGTCACCAGCGGCAGGGCGCGCAGATCGATGCGACCCTCTTTGGCCTTCTCCGGCACCTGCTCGCCCAGACCGGCGACCTCCTTGGTCACCTCTTCCGGCCAGGTATGCGGAATGCCGTGGGTACGCAGGGCGATCTCGATCTCCATGCCGGGCGCCATGTTCTCACCCAGGACTTCCAAGACGGTGCCGACCGCATTGAAGCGGGCAGTGGCGCGCTGGTTGATGCGCACGACCACGACCTGGCTCTGGCGAGCCCCCTTGTTCTCCCCTTCCGGGATGATGATGTCCTGGCCGATGCGGCTGTCATCGGGTACCACGAAACCGACGCCGTTCTCGACGAAGTAACGACCGACGATGTCCGCCTCGCGGGATTTGAGCAGGCGCACCAGACGCGCTTCCTGACGACCCTTGCGATCGATCTCGGTCGGCTGCACCAGGGCATAATCGCCATGCATCAGGCGCTGCATCTCGCGATTGTTCAGGAAGAGATCCGCTCCACCACCCTCGGGGCGCAGAAAACCGAATCCATCTTTGTGGCCAAGCACATAGCCTTTGACCAGATTAAGGCGATCCGGCAGGGCGTAACATTGGTTGCGGGTGAACACGAGCTGCCCGTCGCGCTCCATGGCGCGCAGGCGACGTCGCAAGGCTTCCAACGGCTCTTCATCGGTCAGCTTGAGGACCTTGGCCAGCTCTTCCCGGGACATGGGTTTCTCATGGCCCTTGATGAGCTCCAGCAGCATCTCGCGACTGGCGATGGGGTTTTCGTATTTTTCGGCCTCGCGTTGGAGGAAAGGATCTTTTTGAGACATAAGCAGGCCTTAGGGTAGGTAATAACGCAGACATTATATCGGAGGGGGGAGCTAATGGCATCCATCGACTGCCTTTTGGCCATTCTCTCTGTCATACTGGACACAGTTTGCAGGTATGTGAGACTCGGAACTCATGAGCAAGGACTCGTTCGCCCAATCTGCCGCCTATTTGAAACAGGCGGTTCCCCTGATGATCAAGTATCAAATTCCCACCACGCCGAACAACTATCACCTTTGGTACAGCTATGTCTCCGGCGACATGCCCGAACTCAACCATGCCGTCGATCAGGCGATAAAGCAGCAGGGAACCTTCTCCCTGACCACCTGCGAGCGTCTCTACCACCAGCACCTTGCGGCCCAGGACGAGCAGCAGATCGAGGCGATGAAACTCAATCTGGCGGCCATGGCCAGCGAGCTGAGTCACTCGATGCAGGATGCCATCTCCGATACCGGGCTGTTTCAGGAGATGCTCGACAAGAGTTTCGACAAGCTGAGCAAGATAGACGACGAGGGGCTCAGCCTGGAAGACACCATGGGGATCCTGCGGGATCTCGTGCGCGAGTCGCGCGACGTACGCATGTCCACCCTCCACTTTCGCAACCAGCTCAGCAGCGCCGAGAAAGAGATCAAGGAGCTGAAACAGGCCCTGAACGAGACGAGGAAGCTGGCCACCGAGGACCCGCTCACGTCTCTGCTCAATCGACGCGCCTTCGATCTCGAGATGGACAGCCTCATCCGCAGCAAGCAGCCCTTCTCCCTGATCCTGACCGATATCGATCGCTTCAAGAACTTCAACGACGAATATGGACATCTGCTGGGGGACCAGGTGCTGCGCATCGTCGGCAAGCGGCTGCGAGAGGCCAGCAAGGAGGGCATAACCGCCTATCGCCTGGGGGGTGAGGAGTTTGCCCTCTTGGTGCCAAACCGCGCCCTGGCACTGACCCGCCAGATGGCCGAGAGCCTGCGTCGCGTCATCGAGCGGATGTCGATTCTGGATCGCAAATCCGGGCGACGCATCGATCACATCACCGCCTCGTTCGGTGTGGGGGAATACATCCCCCAGGAGACGGCAGACACCCTGATCGAGCGTACCGACAAGCTGCTCTACAAGGCCAAGGAGCTGGGACGCAATCGGGTGATGCCACTGCCCTCCTGATCCCACCAAATGCAAAAAGGCCGGTCATTGACCGGCCTTTTTCATGCTTCCCTTCTCGGGATCAGAGGCTTTTCAGCTTCTCTTCCGGCAGGGCCAGCTCGTCATTGTGGTTGACACCGATACCGCGCTCCAGCACATGGCGGGCGATGGCATGGGCCTCTTCCAGCGAATGCATGCTGTAAGTACCGCACTGGTATTCGTTCAGCTCGGGGATCTTGCCCTGATCCTGCACGGTCAGCACGTCGCTCATGGCGGCCTGCCAGGCAGCGCCAACACGGGCTTCATCCGGCGCACCGATCAGGCTCATGTAGAAGCCGGTGCGGCAACCCATGGGAGAGATGTCGATGATCTCCACTCCATTCCCATTGAGATGATCACGCATGAAGCCGGCAAACAGATGCTCCAGAGTATGGATGCCGCGCTCGGAGAGGATCTCCTCGTTCGGCACGCAGAAACGCAGGTCGAACACGGTGATGGTGTCCTTGTTCGGGGTCTGCATGGTCTTCGCCACCCGCACTGCCGGGGCGGCCATGCGGGTATGGTCGACGGTAAAACTGTCCAATAACGGCATTTCTGACTCCTGATTTGGTTACCAGAACCAGCCCCCGCTGGAGAGCTGATCCTTGCATTGTCGATACTGGGCACCGTAGCGCTGGGCACGGGCCTCCACCTTGCGGGAGACCTTCATCAGCCATCCCTTGCTGCGGTAGCTGCCACGTCGGTAGCCCCCCCAGCCTTCGTGATAATTGAGATACTGGCCATAGGCATCCCACTTGGATGTGCCGTTGAGCCGCTGTGCCTTGTGAGTGTACCAGCCCATGAAATCGATGGCGTCGGCAAAGTCGTCGCGATCGCTCCAGCCGTTGCCGGTTTCCCGCTGATAGTCGGCCCAGGTTTCGTCTTTCACCTGGGCATAGCCGTAGGCTGAACTGGCCCGCCCGGTGGGGATGAAGAGGAAATACTGCATCGGCGGCTGGGCATCATGCACGAAGGAGGACTCCTGGTACATCATGGCCATCACTACCTGGACAGGTGTCCCCCACTTCTCGTTCATCTTGAGCGCCGCCTCGTGCCACTCGGGTTTCTCCCGAAAGATCTGGCACAGGTTTTCCGGCTGGGCCGGCGGCCGGGTACTGCACGCGGTGAGCGCCATCAGGCACGCCGCCACGACCCCGATACGGTACAACGACATCAGAACGACAGACTCTTGCTGTTCATCACAGGGCACATCCACCACATCAGATCGCGTCTTCGTTCTCTTCACCAGTACGAATACGAATGACGCGCTCCACCTCGCAGACGAAGATCTTGCCATCACCGATCTTGCCGGTACGCGCTGTGTTCTGGATGGCTTCCAGGCAGGCATCGAGATCCTCGTCCTGCACCACCAGCTCCACCTTGACCTTGGGCAGGAAGTCGACCATGTACTCGGCACCGCGATAGAGCTCGGTATGGCCCTTCTGGCGGCCGAACCCCTTGACCTCGGACACTGTCATGCCGTTGATGCCGATCTCGGCCAGGGCCTCGCGTACATCGTCCAGCTTGAACGGTTTGATGATGGCTTCAATCTTCTTCATGGTGACTCCTTACCAGTTCTGTTTGCCGAACCCGGACGTGATGGGATAACGGCGGTCCTTACCAAAGTTGCGAGCCGTGATGCGAGGGCCGACGGCGGCCTGACGGCGCTTGTATTCGTTGAGATCCACCAGGCGGATCACCTTGCGTACCACCGCCTCTTCGAAACCTTCCGCCACCATGTCGGCGACAGACGCATCCTCTTCCACGTAGCGCTTGAGGATGGCATCCAGAATGTCATAGGGGGGTAGGCTGTCCTGGTCCACCTGATCCGGTGCCAGTTCGGCCGACGGGGGACGATCGATGACCCGCTGCGGGATCACGTACTCCACGCTGTTGCGAAATTCGCACAACTTGAAGACCAGGGTCTTGGGGACATCCTTGAGCACATCAAAGCCACCCGCCATATCGCCATACAGCGTGGCATATCCCACGGCCATCTCGCTCTTGTTGCCAGTGGTCAGCACGATACGGCGGCGCTTGTTGGACAGCGCCATCAAGAGCACGCCGCGGCAGCGGGCCTGCAGGTTCTCTTCGGTGGTGTCGCGGGCAGTCCCTTCAAACAGAGGCGCCAGCTGGGTCATGAAGCCTTCGAACATGGGTTCGATGGAGATGATGTTGAACTCCACCCCCATCCGCTCGGCCTGCTCCTTGGCATCCTCCACGCTCATCTGGGCGGTGTAGCGGAACGGCATCATCACCGCCTGCACCTTGTCCGCCCCGATGGCATCGGCCGCAATGGCCAGGGTCAGCGCCGAGTCGATACCACCGGAGAGGCCCAGCACGGCGCCCTGAAAACCGTTCTTGGTGACATAGTCGCGCACCGCCAGCACCAGGGCCTGATAAGTCTCGGCCAACGGCTCCAGCGGCGCGGCGGGTTCCCGCTCCTTCACCGGCTGACCATCGGCAAAGCGCACCAGCGCCAGCTCTTCGGCAAACGGAGCAAGCTTGTGGGTCAGCTCGCCCTGGCTGTTGAACACTTTGGAGCAGCCGTCGAAGATCAGCTCGTCCTGGCCGCATACCTGGTTGAGGTAGATGAGCGGCAGACCGGTCTGATCGCAGCGTTCCGCCATCAGTTCGCGGCGGATCCAGGGTTTTTCCTGATCATAAGGAGAGGCATTGATGGTGAGCAGCAGCTCGGCCCCCGCCGCCTTGGCGGCCAGCGCCGGACCCGGCTGCCAGAGATCTTCGCAGATGAGCAAACCCAGCTGATGGCCACGGAACGGCACCACACAGGTATCGGTCGCCGCAGTGAAGTAGCGCTTCTCGTCGAACACCCCGTAGTTGGGCAAGTCCTGTTTGAAATAACGTGCCCGCAGTTGCCCGCGCTCATAGAGAGACGCCGTATTGTAAAGCGCCCCCTCTTCGCGCCAAGGGTGGCCCACCAGAATGGCACATTGGCCCTGCCATGCCGCGATGCGGGACAGCGCGGCCTCGACCCGGACCATCAGGTCGGCGCGCAGCAGCAGATCCTCAGGCGGGTATCCTGTCAGGGCCAGCTCGGAGCAAACCAGCAGATCGGCCCCTTGCTGATCGGCCTGGGCTGCTGCCGCCAGTACCTTGTCACAGTTATCTTCGATGGCGCCTACCGTCAGATTTAACTGGGCAAGCATCAGAGAGAGGGCTTTTGCCATGGCGATGCATCTTGAATTCGAAAATGATGGGGAATGATAAAGAAAAGGCGCTGGCTGTGCCAGCTCAACACTTGGGCTTTGCGCTGGTGTTCTGGCTGTCTGGAGATAAGATGTAACTAATCGAGGGAGATATTGACATGATCAAGGACGAGAAAGGATTCACCCTGCTGGAACTGATGATCGCCGTCAGTCTGGGGGTCATCTTGCTTGGTATTGGTGCACCGGCCATGTCGAGCCTGCTCAATGAGAATGCCTTGAAATTTGAATCTCGCACACTCTTGAAATATCTGCGTTTTGCTCGTAGCCAAGCCATCGACAACCAGCAATCTGTCACTGTGTGCCTTGCCAATGCCAGTGACAATTGTGTCACCGCCAATCCGACCCAATTCCTCGTGTTCGTCGACGGTAATGGCAATGACATTTTCAATAACGGTGAGCAGATTCTGGCAAGAAGCCCTCAGCTATCTGACTCGCTGACTGCTGCAAACAATCGAACTTCCACTACCTTCAGCCCTGATGGCACCAGCCTGGGTACCAATGCCACCATCACGCTGTGTCGTTCAGGAAATGCCCAGATAAATCTGGTCATCTCTCCCTCCGGCCGCACCACCCAATCTACCCAGGCAAATATCTGCCTCTGAATGAAGTTCTTCGCTATCGCAGTTGACGGGCATCCTGTTGCTGACCCTCTTTTGACTGGAAATTTTCCTCCGCAGTGCGGCATTCTAGGATTTTCTTCACAGGCTGTACCGCACCATCCACCTCGTATCCTCTTTGTTTGAATTTATCCTGCACCGCCTTTGGCGTGTTGTCTGCCACAGTACCGTGCAGGACAACCTTCTGGCCGTTAATCAGCTCGACATAACATTTTATGTCATCTGCCAAGACGGACCCGGATAACAAGAGGCACAAACCCAACACCCCGCTGCGTGTTTTCATTGTGCCTCTCCTTCGTAGAGGTAAATTTTCTTGGGCGACATATCCATCTCAGCCTCCTCTGCCCCCTGGTTGCACTCTCCCGCTCCGGTACAACGCTCAGGCTCACCATCCCCTTCATCTTTCAGGATGACCTCTTCCCCGACACCGCCTCCAATAATGCGGATCTTGGCATCGTCTCCTGCATGCACCACCAAATCGTCGGCAACCTTGTTCTGTACTTCGACATAACGCTCAGGTGTCTGGTTGCCTTCAAGATCAACCACATAACGGAAGGAACTGCCATAATGCATGTCTACCATGTATTGGCGTGCAGCCCCGATGGATTGAATAGTGCATTGCTGGAACGACTGCACTTGCGGCAGGAACGAGGTGAAGTAAAGCTTGCCCTGAAGTACGACCCCGGCCCCCATGGATTTCTCACCCGGTTCGTTCAACCAATTGACCCACCCTTTGGCAGTGGTAATTCCCGCCTTGGTCACCAATATTCCATCCGTGTTTGTCTGGGCAGACAAAGGATCAGAGGTCACATCATAAAGGTCAGTAATCAAGATGGGGCTTCTTGCCTGCGCATTGGCGGCACGCGGCACGACATCATAATCACGCAACATGAAATAGCCATTGCGGACGGTCGCTTCCGATGAGGGGCGATTGCGGTCTCCACTCCCAATCAGCACTGCATCAAAGGGACGATCCTGATAGGAGTAGACCACATTCCCCCCCACAACGGTGCGGGTGACCTGCTTGTTGATGGTACGCACCACGATAGGCTGGGTGAAGAAACGGCGATCATCTGCTTGAGTGACATCCGACCCCAGGCTGGCAAATTTGAAGACGCTCCAGTCAGATTTGTTGGTGCCTGGGAGATCCATGCGCCAGATATTGCCCCCCGTATCACCCACATAGATGCGATCGACTTTGCCATCACCATCGCTGTCAAGCGTAGCTACCGACCCGGGCATACTGTCGGTCATCCCCGTGACTCTGAGGTTGCTGGTTGAAGTCGCAGCAGGGGTCGCACTGAATATCAGCGCCCCAGTATCGGCATTGACGATGTAGATACCTCTCCCCATGCTGTCACTGGTTCCCAATCCCAGCACGCTCTTGTTCACGTCATAACCGCCAGCAAAGATAAGCACGGGATCACTGACTCCCGGCACAAACGCGACTTCCGGCACCGACCAGGTCAGCCCCAGCTCACCAAAACCAGTCGTCAGACTGTTCAGACGCCATTTCAGTGTCGGCGTATCCGGGCTGGAAACGTTGAATGCATAATAGGCTTTGCCGCCGCTCCTCAAGCCGGTGAATACCCAGACAAAATCGCTCTCCGAGGATTTCAGCACCCCGTTGCGATTGGCATCTTTGATAAGGGCCACCGGAGAAGAGTCAACACCGTAGATATGTTCGGCTGATTCCGCATTGAGACGCAGCGCCTTCTGATTGGCCATGAACTCATAAGGTATCGCCGCCCAGCTTTCGTCTATGGTGCTCCCCATGTCCTTGAACATATGCAGGAAACCGGCATTGGTCCCAAACAGAATACGCAAGTCCGGTGCATCTGTCGGGTTACCGGATTGCGGGCCATAGTTCAGCACCAGGGGACGTGAGTGCAGGGGGTCACCCATGATATGGGCGCGGATCAGGGTTGATGTATCAAAGTCCTCATCGTCGACATCCAACCCCTTGGTCCAGTTGATCAGGGAATCGAGTTCAGTCGTCGTAACTGCCTGCATGAAGGTCATGAGCGCGGCTTCACTGCCAGCCTGCGTTACCAGATTTGCCTTGGTCAGCTGATCGAGACGGTTCTGGGCATTGTTGATGACATAGAGGCTGCGGTTGCTTTTCCCCGCCAACATCTCTTGCGCCCCACCTTCGGCCACAACGTTCCCGTCACGGCCGGATGACCAGAAAGTCTGGGCACTGTCGATGATGGTGCCATCAAACTTGATAGCAGGCAGCCCCCGGCTGTCAGCCACATAACCGTCAGGAGAAAAGATCAGTTTTTTCAGATTGCCCCGCCATCTGGGACCATCATCTGGCTCAAACATGGCGTAATAGATGTTGTTGAGACTGCGTGTCCGGTCAAAGTTGTTGCTGGCAATGGCGGGGGACACCAGCGAGGTATTGATCCGCAGGATCGCCAGCAGCGATGCCTTCAACGCATCACTCAAGGCAGAGGCGTTGGTTGCCGGATAATAAACGCCGCCACCACGACGGGCAGTTTCAGCAAGCAAATTACCGGCCCCGCTTATCGCCTCGTCACCAAACCCGACGGTAAAGGTCGTGACTGTCTGGGTACCAGGGGAAACGGCATTCACATCCTTGTGTTTCATATAACCCGCCAATGCGGCCAGATAGCTGCTGGACCTGTTCCCTGACCCATAAGTAACGGTAGTGCCATAAGCCGCTTTTTCATCGCTGGACAATGTATTTATCAATCCCTGGACAAAGGTATTGGCATCCCCATCCTGAGTCGGCTCTCCATCGGTGATGTATATGACGTAACCGTTGTTTGAGCAGTTGTCATAGGGGGCTTGATAGGTACCTGTTGGGCTTTCGGCGGTCGTATCTCTCGTGCCTCCTTGCAAGCCATAAACAACGCTTCGTCCCCCGAAGAAGCGATACGCCTCACTCAACGTCTCGCATAATGGTGTGTTGGTACTGGCAGTCAGTCCTTCGACCCTGTCGAGCAGGTCTTGTTCTCCGGTCTTGCCATTCGACAACGTGATCTCGCTACCCAGAATATCCCGGACAACTCTGCCGCCATTGGTACTGCTACTGTCATTCCTGTTGAAAATAGCCAGACCAAAATCAACCCCGGGGGCAGATGATATCAATCCTTTGACTGCATCTTTGGCAATACGCAGCCGGGATTCTATAGAGTAACCCGTAGGCCCGTAATACCACCTGATATAGTTGGCAGAATAAAGCACCACGGCCGTATTGCTGGCATTAACAGAGTCTTTTGTTGCCGCTGTATAAAACCATGAGCCTTGATTATTGCTGGTTTTATTGACCGGATACCCGGTGCCAACACTCCAAGTACCTGTGTATGGGTTGGCAGGGTTATTTGCGGTCACATCCTGCTTGCAATCGACCAAGTCGATGTTGTTTTCCTGATAACCACTAATTGAATACCAGCTTCCCCTCCCTCTCCCGGGAGGGTTGCCACTTGTCACTTCATAAGTCCAGACTTGCGACTGAAAATAACCGATACTTGCAAGAGGTCCCTTGGAGGTGGCACAAGCGTTCAGTTTGTCGGAGAAACGCTTGTTGCTATTAATAGTGGGAATGCTCCCATCTGTTGAAAAATAGATATATCGTTTAGTATTGCTTGTGTCGGGATCATTGCTCAAGGCTGGATAGACAGTCGCTGGATTATAAGCTTCCTTTATCTGTTCCATGGTGTCAGCCATACTGCCGGAGTTATCAAATATCAACAGCACTTTAGGTCTGAAATCACCAGCCTTATTAAAGTCGTATATAAAAAGCTCGGTGTCATCGGCTCGTGTTGACGTCATGCCAAAAACAAGACTGCACCAGCATAAAATTGAACCGAATCGTTGTAACCACATATCCTTCGCTCCTATTTTGTGAGCAGTGGCTGTTCCACACCCGCAGTCCAGGTCAGCGGGCGAGAATATTTTCCATAATTGACACCGGCCTGTAGCTCGACATATTTGCATACAGGAATCACATTGCTGCTGCTGGCATCCACCTTGCGTTTGCAGACAGTTTCCGTGCGATTGGTGAGGGCCACACTGGCTGAATTATTGCTGCTATTGACACTGATGGCAGCACTCGCCCCCAGCGCAGACCCCATGCCTGCAATCACCGTCGATATGTTATTGCTCTGTACCGCCGCTTCGATGATGCCTTCCAGTCTGTGTTCTGCCTGCCTGAAATTGGCCGCAGAGCCTGCCATCTTGAGATCCTGCCCGGAGGACTGCATCACCACCACGGCGATCAGCGTCAGAGGTACCAGGATGATCAGAGCGACGATCAGGGCAACGCCATGCTGAGACCTCATGAACCACCTCCAGTCATGACCATCGGGTTGCGCAGCGACACGCTGCTCTCCAGCAGCAAACGACGAAATCCATCCCCATTGCCTGATACGCTGGTACTGCCTACCTGATAGATGTTGTTGTTCACATAGCTGCTGGATGCTTGCGACGACCGCACCAGAATAAAGACACGGGCAGCAACGACACGCCCTTCGCTCCATTCCTGCTCGGTCACGTTTGTAGACGCGACATAGCGATCAATGACCCCATCGGCAACAGGAGTGTCGTCAACACCAAACAGCACCGTCATGCGCTCAATCCCTTCCGCCATGGGGCCTCCGATCAGAACCGAGCCCCCATTGGCAGTCAGGTAACGCTTTCTCAGCTCCGGGTTGCCTGCGGCATTGGGAGCGAGATAATAGATAAAGTGCTGGTATTCCCAGAGCTGACGAGCCGGCATATCTGTCATCGTGGGCACTGTTTCTCCCCCTTTGAACATCAGTGCCGCTTGCGTCGTAGTAGCAAGATAGAAGCGATTGCCAGTAGCTGCGGCATCGGCCAGGGGCTGCCCAATCAATCGCTTGATGCTGATGACATCCGTATTGGCAACACGTGACGTCACGGGAATACAGGCAAAAGCCCCCCCGTTAATCGCCCTGTTGTTGTCCACCCGCGCGACCCAGACCCCCCGATTTGTTCCCACGCTGGGCGGCAAGCTGCCACGCCCCAAATTGTCCAGACAATCGTTCGCCGAAAGCACCGCAGACCCGCTGCTGAGAGTCACGCCTTGCCCCGTTGCCATGGGGGAACCGGTGTAGTCCCCCCAGAAGCCCGCCCACTTCAGGTCCTGTGTCACCAGACGCATCGCAATACGCCCGTTCTCCTGCAACTCGCTCTGATCGAAAGCATCTTCCGTTGTGGCGCGGGAAGCCACGAAGATGCTCAAGCCGCCACCGACCAGAAATACGCCGATCAACATGGCAATCAACCATTCAATCAGGGTGAAGCCGCGGGCATTCATAGTGTGGTCGTCAGTACGAACTGACGCCTCTGTCTGTCTGCCGCATTGCCCAACCCACAACTGTTGCGCACCGCGGCCACTGCAACGGCACCATCGGACAAAGACTCCCGCCCCTGCCAGAAGATCCCTATGGTCAAACTGTTGTTGGCGCCACGAATCACGCAGCCGACCGGAGATTGCAGAGGTGACGCGGCACCGGATACTGCGGTTCCCAGCAGGGACTGCTGCCAGTAGAAGAGGTCCAGTGCCTGCCGCTCTGTCCTGCTGCAATCCGACATGGTGCCATTGTTGTTGGCACAGCTCGGCATATCCAGGATCGCGTTGCCGGATACCACTGTCGTTCCCTGACCAGCCCAGCTGTCTTTGTTGATCCTGGCGCGTTCGACCAGATCATTGGCCAGCCAGTTGGCGATGGTGCGCTGACGCGCTTCGTAGCTGGAAAACTTGGCGGTGACCTGCATGGCAACCAATCCCAGCAAGCCGAAGGAGAGCACCACGGCCGCAATCATCACCTCCAGCAGGCTGAATCCCCTCGTGTGTCGATGGTGCAGTGGTTTCATCGCCTAGTCCCAGCAAGCATTGTTGACGGTATCCCCGAGCCGGGTGGCACTCCGGGTGCCATCCTGGTCGATGGAGAAAATGATGCAGTCGCTGTCTGACCCCTGCGCACCAGAGGCTGTGGCAAACAGGATGTATGTATTGACCCCGGCTGAGATGACCAGGTGATAGAAGCCGGATTCGGAGTTCTCCGAGATATTCAAGTCGGCTGCGGATGAGGTATACCGATTGAAGTCCATAAAATAGGTTTCTTGTCTGTTGGCGGCATCCAACAGCATTTTTTTGGCATCAATTCGGTGGCTGGACAGCAGGTAACGCTGATAGGAGGGATAGGCAATAGTGCCAAGAATCGCCACGATTGCGACGACAATCATCAATTCAATGAGAGAAAAGCCTCGATAGAACCCAATCATAACCCATCCTTGGTGACTGGCGGTTCATATAGTCTAATGCCGGATAGGTCGCAACGACAAATCCGGCATCAGGAACATAACTCTTTATTCTCAGGCCATCATGGCCACATTCAAATAATTCTAAGCTCGGGCGGCACTTCAAACACCACATTCTCTTCCCGGCCAGGATGCTCGGTCACTATCTTGCCTCCCAGCTCGCGCAGCCGGGCGATGACATTCTGAACAAGCACATCGGGGGCTGACGCACCCGCCGTGACCCCGATACGGGCAACCCCGTCCAGCCATTGCGGCTCAATCATGGAGGCATCGTCGATGAGGTAGGCCTTGGCGCCCACCTTCTCGGCCAGCTCCCTCAGACGGTTGGAGTTGGAAGAGTTGCGCGATCCCACCACCAGCATGGCATCCACCAGCCCGGCCATCTCCCGCACCGCATCCTGGCGGTTTTGGGTGGCGTAGCAGATGTCATCCTTGCGCGGCCCCTGGATCTTGGGGAAGTGCGCACGCAAGGCATCGATGACATCCGAGGTCTCGTCCACGCTGAGTGTCGTCTGGGTCACGAAGCAGAGGTCATCCGGGTTCTTCACCTTGAGTTTGGCCACATCTTCCGGCGTCTCCACCAGATACATGCCACCCTCACTGTTCTCGTACTGTCCCATGGTGCCGATCACCTCGGGGTGGCCGGCATGGCCGATGAGCACGGCTTCGGAGCCCTTGCGACTGGCGCGATGGACCTCCATGTGCACCTTGGTCACCAGCGGACAGGTGGCATCGAACACCTTGAGGGCGCGGGATTTGGCCATCTCGCGCACGACCTTGGCGACACCGTGAGCGGAGAAGATGACGATGCTGTCATCCGGCACCTCGTCCAGCTCTTCGACGAAAACGGCACCCGCCTCCTTGAGCTTGTTCACCACGTAGCGGTTGTGCACCACTTCGTGACGGACATAGATCGGGGCACCGAACTTCTCCAGCGCGCTCTCGACGATGCTGATGGCCCGGTCGACACCGGCACAGAAGCCACGGGGGTTAGCCAGCAGAATATCCATCAGTGCACCTTCTCCTCGTCATCAACCCCCAGGATCTCCACCTCGAAGGTGACGGTGTGACCGGCCAGGGGGTGGTTGAAATCGACCGTGACCGACATCCCTTCCACCGCCCGGATGATCCCGGGCAGTTCGCTGCCGTTGGGCTGGTCGAACAGAATGATGGTACCCACCTTGGGCTCAACTTCGTTACCGAACTTGGCGCGATCGAGATGGTAGATGTTGTCGGGATTGGAAAGGCCGAACGCCTCTTCCGGCGCCAGGGTAAAGCTCTTGCTCTCCCCTTCGCGCAGCCCCAGCAGGCATTGCTCGAAGCTCGGCGTCAGACTGCCGTCTCCCATCCGCAGACGGGCAGGCTTGCCGTGCAGCGCCGTGCTGTCCGCCACCGAGCCATCTTCCAGTTTGATAGAGAAATGGAACAGCACGCTGCTGTCCGCAGCAATCAGCTGGCTCATAAGGTCGCGTCCTGTTTTTTCTCACCACGGAAGCCATCCAGCACGATCATGGCGGCACCGATGAAGATGAAGCTGTCAGCCAGATTAAACGCCGGCCAGTGGGCGCGCTGCCAGTAAAAGTCGAGGAAGTCGACCACATGGCCCAGCACCAGCCGGTCAAACACGTTGCCGAGCGCCCCGCCAATGATCAGGCTGTAGGCGATACCGCTCCAGCGCTGGGTGACCGACTGCTTGCGCAGCCAGTGGATCAGCAGGCCACAGATGGCGAACGCCAGCACAGCGAAGAACCAGCGCTGCCAGCCTCCCTGATCTGCCAGGAAGCTGAAAGCAGCCCCCTTGTTGTAGACGTGGACCAGGTTGAAGAAGGGGGTGATCTCCACCCCCGGGTAGCCAAACGGCAGCAGCTTGACCACGGCGAGCTTGCTCGCCTGGTCCAGTACGAAGGCCAGCACCGCCAGCCACAGCCAACGCAGGCCGCTTTTATGTTGAGTCATGTTCATCAGGCAAATTGACGAGTTTCGCCGTCACCCTCGACGTTGGTGACGCAGCGGCCACAGATCTCTTCATGGCCCGCAATGGTGCCCACGTCTTCCACATGGTGCCAGCAGCGGTCGCACTTGGCGGCGGCAGACTGGGCCACGCAGAGCCACAGGTCATCACGCTCGGTTGCCACGGCCTCTGCCGGTGCGGCATCGACGCTGACCACCCTGGCCTTGGAGGTGAGCAGCACGAAGCGCAGCTCATCGGCCAGGGCGTTCAGACGCGCGGCCAGCTCAGGCTTGGCGAACAGGGTCAGCTCGGCCTGCAGAGAACCGCCGATGCGCTTCTCGCCACGGGCCACTTCCAGCGCCTTGTTCACTTCACCGCGCACGGTGAGGATCTCGGCCCAGAACTCGTCGTTCAGCACTTCGCCCGCTTCCAGCCCGAACAGGCCGTCGTACCACTCCTCGGTGAACACGAACTCGCCGCGCTCACCCGGCAGCAGGGCCCAGATCTCGTCGGCAGTGAAGCTCATGATCGGCGCCATCCAGCGCACCATGGCCTCGGCGATGTGATAGAGGGCGGTCTGGCAGGAGCGACGGGCCAGGCTGTCGGCCTTGGCGGTGTACTGGCGGTCCTTGATGACATCCAGATAGAAGGAGCCCATCTCGATGGAGCAGAACTGCATCAGCTTCTGGGTCACGCCGTGGAAGTTGTACTCGTCGAACGCAGCCACGATCTCGGCTTGTACCGCTTTGGCACGGCCCACTGCCCAGCGATCCACCACCACCATGTCGGCAGGCGACACCATGTCGGTTGCCGGATTGAAACCGTTCAGGTTGGCCAGCAGGAAACGGGCAGTGTTGCGGATACGACGATAGGCGTCGGCGGAGCGCTTGAGGATCTCGTCGGAGACGGTCATCTCACCGGTGTAGTCAGTGCTCGCTACCCACAGACGCAGGATGTCGGCACCCAGCTTGTTCATCACGTCCTGAGGGCTTACCACGTTGCCGATGGACTTGGACATCTTGCGGCCCTGACCGTCCACGGTGAAGCCGTGAGTCAGCACCTGGTTGTAGGGTGCCTTGTCCTTCATGGCGACGCCGATCATCAGGGAGGACATGAACCAGCCACGGTGCTGGTCAGAGCCTTCCAGATACATGTCGGCCGGCTTGCCGTTGAACTCGGGACGGGCGTCGACCACGGAGGCGTGGGTAGAACCGGAGTCAAACCAGACGTCCAGGGTATCAGGCACCTTCTCGTAGTTGTCGGCGTCCGCGCCCAGCAGCTCGGCCTTGTCCAGATCCCACCAGGCCTGGATGCCGGACTGCTCGACCCGCTTGGCCACCTCTTCCATCAGGCGCACGGACTCCGGGTGCAGCGCCTGGGTATCCTTGTGAACGAACAGGGAGATGGGCACGCCCCAGGTACGCTGACGGGAGATGCACCAGTCAGGACGGTTCTCGACCATCGCCTGGATGCGATTCTTGCCCCAGGCCGGAACCCAGCCGCTCTGGCCGTGTTCGGCGATGCCCTCTTTCTCGATACGCTCGATCTCTTCCAGAGCACGCTTGCGCAGACCCTTCTGCTCCATGCTGATGAACCACTGGGGGGTGGCACGGAAGATGATCGGGGTCTTGTGACGCCAGCAATGCGGGTAGGAGTGGTTGAATACCTTGTGATGCAGCAGGGCGCCGCGCTCGGTCAGCACCTCGACCACGGCCGCATTGGCCTTGAACACGTGCTGGCCGGCAAACAGTTCGGTATCCGGCAGATAGACGCCGTTGCTGCCAACCGGGTTGGCCACTTCCAGACCGTACTTCTGACCGACCACGAAGTCTTCCTGACCGTGACCAGGGGCGGTGTGTACCGCGCCAGTACCGGCGTCCAGAGTGACGTGGTCACCCAGCACCACAGGTACGTCGAAGCTGTAGAAGGGGTGGTTGAAGCGCAGCAGCTCGAGTGCGGCACCCTTGGCGTAGCCCAGGTTGTGGAAGTGCTCGATGCCGGCGCGATCCATCACGTCCTTGACCAGCTCGGCGGCCAGGATCAGACGCTCGGGATTGTCGCCCTCAACCTGCACCAGTGCGTAGTCGAGATCGGCATGCATGGCGATGGCGCGGTTGGCCGGCAGGGTCCACGGGGTGGTCGTCCAGATCACGGCAGAGAGCGCGCCCTTGCCGGTGTGGCCTTCGGCGCAATCAAACTTGGCGGCAACGGCAGCCTCGTCGACGGCCTTGAAGCGCACGTCGATGGAGGGGGAGTTCTTGTCGTAGTACTCCACTTCCGCTTCAGCCAGCGCGGAGCCGCAATCGGTACACCAGTGCACCGGCTTGGAGCCTTTGTGCAGGTGGCCGTTTTCAACGATCTTGGCCATGGAGCGGATGATGTTGGCTTCGGTCCCAAAATCCATGGTCAGGTAGGGGTGTTCCCAGTCACCCAGCACGCCCAGACGGATGAAGTCGGTCTTCTGCGCTTCGATCTGGGTTTTGGCGTATTTGCGGCACTCGGCGCGGAACTCGGCGGCGGAAACCTTCTCGCCCGGCTTGCCGACCATGCCTTCCACTTTCAGCTCGATGGGCAGACCGTGGCAATCCCAGCCCGGCACATAGGGGGAATCGAAGCCAGAGAGGCCCTTGGACTTGATGATGATGTCTTTGAGGATCTTGTTGACCGAGTGACCGATGTGAATGCTGCCGTTCGCATAGGGGGGGCCATCGTGCAGAATGAAAGAAGGCTTACCCGCTTTGGCGCGGCGAATGGCGCCGTAAAGATCCTGATCGTACCAACGTTTCAGCATGTTGGGTTCGCGTTTGGCCAGATCGCCACGCATCGGAAACTCGGTTTCCGGCAGATTCAGGGTGTGTTTATAGTCGCTCATCAGTCCTGGGTTCCCTTCTTTTCTAAAAGAGTGCTGGGTAAATGAAATTGTGGCAGCCCGAACCAGGCTCGGGCCGCCAGGGCATCTCGTTCGATCTGCTCTTTCAAGGCGGTGAAAGAGGCAAATTTCTGCTCTTCGCGCAGCTTGTGGCGAAGCAGCACCTTGACCTGCTGACCATATAGATCACCAGAAAAATCAAATAGATGTACTTCCAATCTGGCTTGTGTACCGCTCAAGGTCGGACGTACACCCACATTGGCGACACCGGGGAAAGTCTTGCCGGAACATATCACTTCCACCGCAAACACGCCACCGACCGGGACAACCTGGCGTTTGAGGGCCAGATTCGCGGTGGGAAAACCTATGGTGCGCCCCAGCTTGTCGCCGTGGGCCACCCGGCCGCTGATGGCATAGGGGCGACCGAGCATCAGCTCCACCTCCGCCATGCGGCCCGCTTTCAGGGCCTCGCGCACCAGGGTGCTGCTGACCCGCTGGCGGGAAAGCTGGAAACTCTGGGTACTGATCACCTCGAACCCGAAGCGCCGACCTGCCTCCTCCAGCAGGTGGAAGTCCCCTTCCCGCCCCTTGCCGAAGCGAAAATCGTCGCCGACCACCAGATAGTGCACGCCGAGTTTCTCCACCAGCAGTTGCTCGATGAAGGTGCTGGCCGCCTGCTCGGCAAAACGATGGGTGAAACGCACGCAGAGCATGCGATCGATCTGCATTCCCTTGAGGGCTTCATACTTCTCCCGCCAGCGGCTGAGGCGGGCGGGCGCGGCACTGCCCGCAAACAGCTCCAGCGGCTGGGGTTCGAACAACATGACGCAGGCTGGCAGGCCAAGTTGGGCGGCCTTATCCTGCAAACGGGCCAACACCGCGTGGTGCCCCTGATGAACCCCATCGAAGTTGCCTATGGTCAATACACAGCCCCGGTGACGGGGCTTGATATTGTGAATGCCGCGAATAAGCTCCATCAGTGCCTTGTGCGTTGCTGCCATGGAAATCGGCGGATTATATATCAGGCAGCAGGCAGGGTCAGCCCTGCCGTTGACCCGATTTAGCCATCCCGCCCGCTTCTCGGACTCGGCCAGGAGCATCGCACCTCGTTGGCGGGTCAACCCGACAGCCCCTGAGACCGCTCCCCCATCGACCCTGTACTGTCCCCTCCCTTGCAGCTGGCTCCTTATTGCTGACCGGCTCTCAGGTGCCGTGGCCGGATCCCCAATGCCAAGAGGACAATGCCATACAGCGCTCCGCCCAGGCAGAGCAGCAGGGTCAACTCCAGGCTGGCCTTGCCCATGCTCCAGGCCCCCCATTGGGCGAGATCCGGTGACAGATAGGCCAGAAGCCCCCCCATCAAGACCGTTGCCGCCAAGAGCTTGAGGCAGAACAGCCCGGTGTTGCGGGAAGGGCGATAAACATCCTGCTGATAGAGCCCCTTGAACAGCAGTACGGCATTCAGGGTGCCGGAGCAGGCGGTCGCCAGCGCCAGCCCGACGTAGCCGAGCGGATAGATGAAAATAAGGTTGCACACCATGTTGGCTACCATGGCCATGATGCCGATACGCACCGGCGTCCTAGTGTCCTGGCGGGCGTAATAACCGGGGGCCAGTACCTTGATGAGCATCAAGGAGAGCAGCCCCGTAGTGGAGGCCAGCAGGCTGGCACTCGACATGCTCACCTCGTGCAGACCGAACTCACCGCGCATGAAAAGCACCCGCAGTATGGGCTCGCGCAGCACGGCGATACCGACCATGGCTGGCAAGCCGAGCAGCATCACCATGCGCACCCCCCAATCCATGGTGCGAGAGAAATCCGCCGGATCCGCATCCACGTGTTTCCTGGCCAGGGCAGGCAGGATCACCGTGCTGATGGCCACCGCAAAGAGGCCGAGGGGGAACTCCAGCAACCTGTCAGAGTAGTAGAGATAGCTGATGGCGCCGGTGGCCAGAAACGAGGCCAGCATGGTGTTGATCAGCAGGTTGATCTGGCTGACCGACACGCCGAACAGGGCCGGGATCATCAGGGTACGGATCTTCACGACCCCGGGATGGTGCCAACCCCACTTGGGCCAGACCAGCATGTTGAGCTGGCGCAGAAAAGGGTACTGGAACAAAAACTGGACCAGACCGCCGAGGAAGACACCGATCGCCAGGGAGATCTCGGGGCGCTCCATCAAGGGCGCTATCCACCAGGCCGCCGCAATCATGGTGATGTTGAGGAACACCGGCGTGAAGGAGGACACGGCAAAACGGCCAAAGGTATTGAGAATGGCCCCCGCCATGGCGGTGAAGGTGATGAACCAGAGATAGGGGAAGGTGATCTTGAGCATCAGACTGGCCAACTCGAACTTCTCCGCCGCCGGTCCGCCGTGCAGCCAGTCCCAGAACCAGCCCCAGCCAAAGAGAGCCGTCAGGACACCGGAACCCAGCACCCCGAGCAAGGTGACCACGGTGACGATGCCACCCAGGGTGCCCGCCACCGCCGCCAGCAGCTCCCGAACCGCCTGCTCGTCACCGTTTTTCTTGTACTCCGTCATCACGGGCACGAAGGCCTGGTTGAATGCCCCTTCGGCAAAGAGACGGCGCAAAAAGTTGGGAATGCGATTGGCGAAGAAGAAGACGTCTGCGGCCACCCCGGCACCGAGCAAATTGGCGATGACCACATCGCGCACCAAGCCCATCACACGGGATGCCAGCGTCATTCCGGACACTATCATGCCGGATTTGATCAATTTCTTACTCAAGACGAGGCCTCTGGAACTGTCGGAAAGAAAAGAATGCTGTTAGAATCGGCCGACAGTTTAACCGTCTCCCATCTGACACACCACCGGGGGGCGGTGTTTATTTGCACAAATCATTTGACAATATGTGGTTGGGAAGGCATATTTCCGGGCCTTTTCAATACACTCGCTAAGACAGTTTTAGGAGTTTTACCTTGGCTAACATCAAATCTGCTAAGAAGCGTGCTCTTCAGTCAGAGAAACGTCGTCAGCACAACGCCAGCCGTCGTTCCATGACCCGTACCTACCTGAAGAAAGTGATCGCTGCCATCGCCTCTGGTGACAAGGCTGCTGCCACTGCCGCTTTCGCTGTTGCTCAGCCGATCATGGATCGTATGGCGACCAAAGGCCTGATCCACAAGAACAAAGCTGCTCGTCACAAGAGCCGCCTGTCTGCCCAGATCAAAGCCATGGCTTAATCAGCATCCGCTGATGAAAGCTGAAAAAACCGGCCTAGTGCCGGTTTTTTATTTGGGGTCGCTACAGTACAGTCTGTGCAACAGTCCGATCATCTCACGCACTTCATGGCTGCGCAGGGAATAATAGACCGTCTGGGCTTCCTTCCTCGTCGCCACCAGCTCATCCCGGCGTAACACCGCCAGATGCTGCGACATGGCTGACTGGCTCAATCCCAATACCTCGTTCAGCTCGCCGACCGACAGCTCCCTATCCAGCAACTGGCACAAGATAAACAGCCGCCGTTCATTGGCCAATGCCTTGAGCAGGGTGACGGCACGCCCGGCATTCGCTTCCATTTCTTCCAATTGCATCTCACCCTCCTCTTCCAAGACAGGCATCATAGCGCCGTCACCGTCGATTTAAAACGAGAGGCTTGCCGGCTGAATGGCCGTGAAATCCTCCTGCCCGGCAAAGAGGAAGGAGAAATCACTCTCGCATACTCGCTTGACCGCAGGATGTTGGATCATCCGCTCGGCAAAGATGACGTAATACTCCTCCATCAGATCCTGGGTTTCACCTAGCAGCATCACCTCCTCCCCCTCCAGGATCTCTTCCCGATAGATGGTCGGAGCCATGAAGATGCCCTGGTTGAAGAAGCCGAACGCCTTCATCAGCGCCGCATCGTCGAATTCTCCCAGAATGCTGGGGGAAATCCCCTGCTGCTCGAACCACTGGGTCAGTTGACGACCCATGGCGGTGCGACGGCCCGGGATGAGCAGCTTGCGCTCTTCCAGGCAAGCAGGGAAAGGCTGGGAGGGCAAAGGCGCCTTGCAGAAGAAACTGACGCCGCATCCCCCCAGGCGCTTGGACAGCAACCCAGCATGCTGGCTGGAGTCCACCGGGCAGTCAGAGAGGATCATGTCGAGCTTGTGCTCGCTCAACTGCTCCAGGAGCAGTTCATGAGTCGACTCGAAGCAGCGCAGGTGAATGGAACCATCATTGGGGATCACGGAGAGCAGTACCCGGCTGGCAAGACGCTTGGAGAGTGCATCGGCGATACCCACGTCGAACAGGATCTGGCTCTCCTTGCGGTAGTTGACGATATCCAGCATCTCGTAGGAGAGGCTGAACATCTTGTCCGCATAGCGAAATACCAGTTGGCCAAGCTCGGTGGCCTCAAGGGAGCGCCCCTTTCTGATCAGCAACTTGCCGCCAAGACGCTGCTCAAGCAGTTTGATCTGACCGGTCACGGTCTGTGGGGTCAAAAAGAGGGCTTCCGCCGCCTGCGTGACGGAGCCCTTCTTCTGAGTCATCCAAAAATAGTAGAGATGGTTGTAGTTAAGGTGTGACATCCGATGGGGTTCCCGCGCTAGGCGGGCTCCGGTAGCAGCTGAGTTCAACCGCCAGAATGTCATACATGTCGCTGATCGAGTCAACCTTGTTCGAGTCGAACTGTGCCTGCAGATGGGCCTTGAGACGATCGGCATCCGGCATTCGCTCGGTGCAGTAGCGCTTGTTGGACAGCTTGACTCGCTCGCCGGCACGACTGCCCAGTGCCCGTTCGGCGAAGGTCTCTCCGAACCGGGCTTTTACCTGAGAGTCCCCCAGCATGAGTGCGCTGTCGACCACCCCGTTGAGATAGGCAGAACAACTTGCCGAGGTGGCATCCCGCTGACAATCAACCAGGCTATCTGCCCAGAGTGCAGGGCTCGCCAGCATGACTAACCATCCTAGTTTTCTCATAACCCCTCCGTACTTTGATTCGCCTCCCGATTGGGCAGCGATAGCCGCAGGGCGATGTAACCGATCACGGCCGCGAGTGTGGAACCTGCCAAGATCCCGAGGCGCGAGTAGCTGCCGTAGTCCAGTCCGCCATGCTCGAATGCCAGCGATGCGATAAACATCGACATGGTGAAGCCGATGCCACACAGGATGCTGACGGCAAAGATCTGTCTGAAGTTCACTCCTTGCGGCAATTGGGCAATGCCTGATTTCACAGCCAGCCAGCTGATGGTGAAAATCCCGAGCGGCTTGCCGACGAAGAGCCCCAGGATGATCCCCATGGGGAGCGGATTGAGCAGAGCCGAGAAGTAGATCCCCTCCAGCGATACCCCGGCGTTGGCGAAAGCGAACAGTGGCAGGATCAGGAAGGCGCTCCAGGGGTGCAGCACATGCTCCAGATGCTTGAGTGGCGATGCGTAACGCTTGCCGTTGAGGGGGATCATGAAGCCCACGATGACACCCGCCAGGGTCGCATGGACACCGGACTTGAGCACGGCAACCCAGAGCACCAGACCGACCAGCATATAGAGTCCAATCCTGTCCTCACCACGGCGATTCATCCAGAGCAAGGCCAGGGTGGCCACCACACCTATCGCCAGCGCAGTCAGCGACAGTTGCTGGGTGTAGAAGAGGGCAATGATGATGATGACCCCCAGATCGTCCATGATAGCCAGCGCCAGCAAGAAGACCTTGAGGCTGGTCGGTACCCGCTTGCCCAGCAGCGCCATGACCCCGAGAGCGAAGGCGATGTCGGTGGCGGCCGGAATCGCCCAGCCAGCACGGGTAGCCTCGTCTCCGTAGTTGAAGAAGCTATAGATGAGGGCCGGTGCCAACATCCCCCCCACGGCAGCAATGGCCGGGAAGGTTGCCTGCACCCGGGAGGAAAGCGCCCCCTCCAGCATCTCTCGCTTCACCTCGAGACCCACCAGCAGGAAGAAGATCGCCATGAAGCCATCGTTGATCCAGAGCAGCAGCGGCTTGTTGATGTCGAGCGCCGCGATGCGAACCTGTACCTCGGTATTGAGGAAGCCCTGATAGTGTTGCGCCAGCGCCGAATTGGCCAGGCCGATGGCAAGCAGGGCGGCCAGGATCAGAATGATCCCGGAAGCGGACTCCAGTTTGAGAAAACGCTTGAATACATCGCTCATATCTAACTACCCATAAAATTGCATCTTTTCAGTCTAGGGCCAGAGTAGCTCAATGAAAAATCGTTTCTAACGGCTGATAACAACGAAAAAACCGAAAGCAAAACAGATAATGCCTGCTATAAGCAGGTTATTTCCCCTTTTCAGGAGCCATCTCTCCACCCGGAATGTTGCATATTAATTCACATAAAATGCAAAAAGGCACCCGAGGGTGCCTCTAACAGCTGAGTGTCGATTCATCGTCACCTGGGAGACGATACTCGCCCCAGGCTCATTATCTACTCAAATAGCGACAGGCGCCTTGATCCCAGGATGGGGATCATAGCCCTGGATCTCGAAATCCTCGAATCTGTAATCGAAGATGGAGTCAGGTTTGCGCTTGATCACCAGTTGCGGCAAGGGGCGCGGCTCGCGGGTGAGTTGCAGTGCCGTCTGCTCCATGTGGTTGGAATAGAGGTGCACATCGCCACCGGTCCAGACAAAGTCCCCCACTTCCAGATCGCACTGCTGCGCCATCATGTGGGTCAGCAGCGCATAGCTGGCAATGTTGAACGGCAGGCCAAGGAAAACATCACAACTACGCTGGTAGAGCTGGCAGGAGAGCTTGCCATCCGCCACATAGAACTGGAAGAAGGCGTGGCAGGGTGCCAACGCCATTTTGTCCAGCTCGCCTACGTTCCAGGCGGAGACGATGATGCGGCGGGAATCCGGGTTGTGCTGGATGTCGTCCACCGCCTTCTGGATCTGGTCGATGACAGACCCATCGGCCGCCGGCCAGGAGCGCCACTGGGCACCATAGACAGGCCCCAGATCACCGTGCTCGTCGGCCCACTCGTCCCAGATGCTGACACCGTGCTCTTTCAGATAGGCGGTGTTGGTATCGCCGTTGAGGAACCAGAGCAGCTCGTGAATGATGGAGCGCAGGTGGCACTTCTTGGTGGTCACCAGCGGGAATCCTTCCGCCAGATTGAAGCGCATCTGATGACCGAACAGGGAGACGGTCCCGGTCCCGGTACGATCGGATTTGACAGTCCCTTCATCCAGAATTTTCTGCATCAGGTCGAGATAGGCACGCATTACTTCGCCTCCTTCGGTGCATTGCCGAACAGACGGGGCTGCTTGTAGGCGGCCCAGACCATGAGCCCCCCCGCCACTATCATCGGGGTAGAGAGGATCTGGCCCATGCTGATCTCGTTGAAGTAGAGACCCAGCTGGCTGTCAGGCTGACGAACAAACTCCACCAGGAAGCGGAACAGACCGTAGAACAGCAGGAACATGCCGGAGATGGCGCCACGGGGCGGGTGCTTGCGCCAGAACAGGTTCAGGATGATGAAGAGCACCACCCCTTCCAGCGCGAACTGATAGAGCTGGGACGGATGACGCGGCTCGGGGCCCGCCTCGGGGAAGATGATGGCCCAGGGGACATCGGTCACCCGACCCCACAGCTCGCCGTTCATGAAGTTGCCGATGCGGCCAACACCGAGGCCAAACGGAATCAGCGGCGCCACGAAATCCGCCACGGTGAAGAAGTGGCGCTGGGTTTTGTGGGCAAACCAGATCATGGCGGTGATCACCCCGATGAGGCCACCGTGGAACGACATGCCACCGGTCCATATCTTGAACAGATAGGTCGGGTCGGCGAGGAAGAGATCGAAGTTATAGAACAGCACATAGCCGATACGGCCACCCAGGATCACCCCGAGAAAGCCATAAAACAGCAGATCCGAGACCTCGTTGCGGGTCCAGCCGCTGTTGGGTGCATCGGCACGGCGACCAGCCAGCCACATGGCGAAGGCAAAACCGAACAGGTACATGAGACCATACCAGCGTACCGATAATGGTCCCAAACTGAATGCTACGGGATCAATCTGCGAGAAAACCCAATATCCGTCGTGCTGCATAGGCGGCCCCAATCATAAGAAAAGCCGCATTCTCCGATCATTCTTACGCAGTAACAAGACGGAATATCAATCGGGCAGCCTGACCTTGTGCCCAGCCCGCAGCAAGCCTCCCAGACCGTGCTCTTCCAGATAGCGGGCAAACAGGCCGCGCAGCACGTGAGGATTATCATGCTTGAGACCATCGGCCATCAGCGCCTTCAACTCGCCAAGGTCGGATTGCCGCAGCACGTATTTGATGCGGGAGATGTTGTGGGTATTCATGCTGAAACGGCGATAGCCCATGGCCAGCAGCAGCAGCACCCCGACCGGATCGCCAGCCAGCTCGCCACAAACAGAGACCGGCTTGTGATAGCGCTGAGAGGCATCGACCAACAGTTGCAAAGCGCGGATCACCGCGGGATGGAAGGCATCGTAGATGCTGGCGACACGGGCATTGTTGCGATCCACCGCCAGCAGGTACTGAGTCAGGTCGTTGCTGCCCACCGACCAGAAGTCGATGAGCGGCGCCATCTCCGGCAGGATGTACAGCGCGGAGGGGACTTCTATCATCACTCCGAGACTGGGGTAGCGGATCACCGCATCGCGGCTGGCCGCTTCTTCCGACACCTCGCGCCACGCCTGATCCAGCAGACGACGGGAGGCCTTGATTTCACTGACGCTGCTGATCATCGGCAGCATGATGGCCAGATTGTCCAGCCCTTCGCTGGCCCGCAACATGGCCTTGAGCTGAACCAGGAAGAGCTCGGGGTGATCCAGGGTGAGCCGGATCCCCCGCCAACCAAGGAAGGGATTTTCCTCCACGATGGGGAAATAGGGCAGTTGTTTGTCCCCCCCCACGTCCAGAGTCCGCATGCAAACCGGGCGATCCCGATAGGTTTCCAGGATCCCGCGATAGCGGGCAGTCTGCTCCCACTCCGAAGGGAAGCTGTCCTGCAGCATGAAGGGGATCTCGGTGCGATAGAGCCCGACCCCGTCCGCCAGATGATTGAGGGAGATCTCGGTATCCGCACTCAGCCCTGCGTTGAGCAGCAGAGAGACCTTGGTGCCGTCGGCGGTCTCGGAGGGCTGGTTGTCGACGCTACGCACCAGGGTGTCGAGTGCCCGCTCCTCACTCAGCAGTTGCCGGTACTCGGTCAGGATCACCTGGTTGGGTTCGATGAAGAGATCGCCGCTGTAGCCATCGATGACCAGAGTGCGCCCGCCGATGTCACCGAGGGGCAGATCCACCCCCATGATGGCCGCCACCCCCATGGCACGGGCCAGGATGGCGGCATGGGAGTTGGTCCCGCCCTTGAGCGACACCACACCGCTCAGAAATTCCCTCGGGATCTCCGCAAGGATGGTGGCCGTCACTTCATCGGCGACCAGCACCACGGGTTCGCCGATGGTGAGCTGCTCGGGTTCGTCCTGCACCAGCCGGCTGATGAGCCGCTGGGCGATGTCTTTCACATCGGTGGAGCGTTCCCGCAGATAGGGATCCTTCATCCCCTTGAACTGCTCTATCAGCCGATCGCTGATGAGTTTGACCGCCGAGATCGCCGTCCAGTGTTCCTTGCTGACCTTGTTGCGGATGGGCTTGATGTAGCCGGGATCGTTAAGCAGGTGCAGATAGATGTCGAAGATGGCGACCGAGTCCTGGCTGTAGCTCTCGCGAAAGCGCAGTGCCAGGCTCTCCAGATCATGGCGCACTTCCTCCACCGCCAGCTCGAGACGGGCAAGCTGCTTGGCATGATCCTCGTCCTTGCGCGGCGTGATGGTATTGAGCGCCTTGCGCGGACGCCACACCCAGGCCTTGGCGATGGCGATGCCACTCGCCCCGGCAATACCGCGCAGCGGCTTGCTCCAGTCGGTCTTCTGCAGCCACCCCTTGGCCTGGGCCTGGGCGATGCGGGCAGCCAGCTGAGCCGCCAGGGTGACCATGAAGGACTCCTCCCCCTCATCGAAGAGGCGGCTCTCCTTCTGCTGCACGACCAGAATCCCCACCACCTGACGCTGATGCATGATGGGAGCGCCGAGGAAGGAGCGAAACGCCTCTTCCGCCACATCGGGCAGGAACTTGAAACTGGGGTGAGAGGGGGCATCGGCCAGGTTGATCAGCTCTTCACGCTGACCCACCAAGCCGACGATACCCTGCTCGAACGGCAGGGTGGCCTTGCCCACGGCCGATTCGGCCAGACCATCGGTCGCGGCCAGTCGATAGCGGCGCATGTCCGGCTCGGCCACATAGACGGAGCAGCAGTCCACCGTCATGGCGAGCCGGGTCTGGCTCACCAATGCTTGCAAGGCCTGTTCGAGGGTGTTGGCCTCGGCCATGCTTTCCACGATGCGTCTGAGTTCCGTCAGCAACTAGTTGTGCTCCTTAACGCGAGCGGTTGCGCCGCCCATCTTTTCGGTTAGCCTGCACCACGGGGACTGGCATGGCCAGCGGGGCAAACTCCTTCATCACCCGGCGGTAAACCTCCCGCTTGAAGGAGACGACCTGACGAACCGGGTACCAGAAGCTGACCCAACGCCAATCATCAAATTCCGGGTGACCATGACAGCCAAACTGGATCCTGGCCTCTTTGCCAGGATCGAGCTGCAACAAAAACCATTTCTGCTTCTGGCCAATACAGACCGGTGAACTGTCCCAGCGGACGAGTCGTTTGGGTAAGCGATACTTCAGCCAGTTGCGACTGGTCGCCAGTATGGTCACATCGTCCTGCTTGAGGCCTATCTCCTCATACAGCTCACGATACATGGCCTGTTCCGGCGATTCACCATCATCAACCCCCCCCTGCGGAAACTGCCAGGAGTGCTGCCCATAGCGCTTAGCCCACAATACTTGTCCGTCACGGTTACAGATCACGATGCCGACATTGGGACGAAATCCGTCACCATCTATCACGTGATCACCTTATAAAGGCTGAATCTATAACGAGATTGTTCCACATTCACCCCGTGGCGGCAAACAGGGACTGTCATCTTCCATTCATGAATAACTTGGCATTTCAAGCAAAGTTATAAACAAATTGAAGGTTCATGCTAGGCAAGTTGCCCACCCAGACTGTGCATAAACCTGTGATCAAGCAGGTATATACAGTAGTTTTATACTGTGGCATTGCACGGAAGCATATCATACCCGATTCACTTAAAAACAAAATATACATTTAAATACATAAGGTTATAGTTTAATTGCTGGATCAAGATCCATGTCTTTTGCCTAAGAGGATCCAGCCTGTCAATTGTGAACAAGTTCGACTGCTCAAAGATCCACCAAGACGGATTTATCCACAGATATGGCGCATTATCTGCACCGAAATGGCGCTGAAAATCGGCGTACTCTCACATTTATTTCTGGTGCCACGCTTCCTTTCACCACTTTACGCCAGTTATCCAAGATTTCTGTGGATAACTGTGTGCAACAGCTCGCACAAACCCTTGGACAACTCGTTTATGTGGGGATCCGGCGGGCCAACATACTGGATAAATAAAGTAAAACCCTTTAAAATCATTTAGATATGTTGAATTCTGTCACCCATGTCTCCCTGTGTATAGTCGGGCGAGGATCGGTTATAAAATCAGCGATACCATGCAAGGATCCGTATTGCGATGTCTATTATCTCCAGAGGAGCCCTCATGCCTGCCAATCCCCAGTCAGAACAAGAGCTGCTCAGTCGAGCCTACGCCATGGCTGGCTTCACTCTGGCCCAGCTTGCCGCAACGGCGGGCATCCCCGTACCGCGGGATCTCAGACGTGACAAGGGCTGGACAGGGCAGTTGATCGAGTGGCAGCTGGGGGCCAGTGCAGGTAGTCGTCCCGAGCAGGATTTTCCGGATCTCGGTATCGAGCTCAAGACGATCCCCGTCGATCCTCAAGGGCGCCCGCTGGAAACCACCTTTGTCTGCGTGGCCCCCCTCATCGGGGTCAGCGGCCAGCGCTGGGAGGAGTCGAACGTGCGCAACAAGCTGTCGCGGGTGCTCTGGATCCCGGTGGAAGGCAGCCGCGACATCCCTGTCGGCGACCGTCGCGTCGGCATGCCGCTGCTATGGAGCCCGAATGAAGAGGAAGAAGGACTGCTGCGACAGGACTGGGAAGAGCTGATGGACATGATAGTGCTGGGGGAAGTGGAGCAGATCAGCGCCCGCCACGGCCAAGTATTGCAGCTGCGCCCCAAGGCGGCCAACAGCAAGGCGCTGACCCGCGCTATCGGCCGCAATGGCCAACCCATCATGACGCTACCACGGGGCTTCTACCTCAAGATCGAGTTCACCCATCAACTCCTGCAGCGCCATTTTGCCCTCCCCCTTTGATCCTGTTTATCAACATCCTTGTCATAAAGTGATATAAAAATAACCAACGCTACTTTCTTCGCAGCCAGTGACAAGGAGTCCATATGCCGATCAACAAGCAATTCCTCAAATCGCGTCCCGAGGTAAAGGTGACCTTTGCCGTCGAAAAGGAGGCCGCCGGTGATGCCGAGCAGGTCTTGCTGCTGGGTGAATTCAGCCAGTGGCAGCCCATTGAACTGAAGAGGATGAAAAACGGGGAGTTCAAGGCGACACTCAACCTGCCGACCGATGGCCCCAGCCATTTCGAGTATTGCTATCAGCTAGTGCAACCCGATGGTGAAACCCTTTATGACAACGACTGGGAGGCGGACGACTATGTGCCTGGCCCCTTCGGGCGTGACAACTCTGTGGTGCGGGTCAGCCAGCCCGGTTGAGCCAATACCCCGCACACGGATACAAAAAAGGCTCGCCATTGGCGAGCCTTTTCACTACCTGTCGAGCTTTTCGCCGACATACCGACACCAATTCGAATCGAATTAGTTGAGCTTCTCTTTGATACGAGCAGCTTTGCCGGACAGGTTGCGCAGGTAGTACAGTTTGGCGCGGCGAACATCACCACGACGCTTCAGTTCTACACTGTGGATCAGCGGAGAGTGAGTCTGGAATACACGCTCAACACCTTCGCCGTTGGAGATCTTGCGAACGGTGAAAGCAGAGTGCAGACCGCGGTTACGCTTGGCAATCACGATGCCTTCGAAAGCCTGCAGACGCTCTTTACCACCTTCTTTAACACGAACTTGAACACGTACGGTGTCGCCCTGGGCAAAAGCCGGGATGTCGGTACGCAGTTGCTCTTGTTCAAGCTGCTGAATAATCTTGCTCATTGTCTTTCCTTACCTAGGATAAACTGAAAACTCTACTTAACGCTGTCACGCACTTCGCGGACATACTCGGCAAGAAGTGATTCTTGCTCGTCAGTCAGAGCTAGGTTGTTAATAAGTTCCGGCCTTCTCTGCCAGGTTCGTCCGAGCGATTGCTTGAGTCGCCAGCGCCGAATCACTTCGTGATTGCCGCTTGTCAGCGCCTCGGGCACCGTCAGCCCATCCAACACCTCCGGCCGAGTATAGTGGGGATGATCCAGCAGCCCATCCGTGAAGGAGTCCTGCTCGGCACTGGCCTGATCACCCAAGACCCCCGGGACCAGACGCGAAACCGCATCGATCAGGGTCATGGCAGGCAGCTCGCCACCACTTAACACGTAATCTCCGATAGACCACTCTTCGTCGACTTCGGTTTGTATCACGCGCTCATCGATACCTTCGTATCGACCGGCGACCAGAATCAGTTTCTGATTCGTCGCCAACTCGGTTACGCCCGCTTGAGTCAGCTTGCGTCCCTGAGGAGAGAGATAGATGACTTTCGCCCCGTCTCCCGCCGCTTGCTTGGCTGCATGAATGGCATCACGCAGCGGCTGAACCATCATCAACATGCCGGGCCCACCACCATAAGGACGATCATCGACCGTACGGTGTTTGTCGTGGGTGAAGTCCCGAGGGTTCCAGCACTCAATCTGCAGCAGGCCACTCTTGACGGCCCGACCCGTTACCCCGTGCTCGGTAATGGCTCGGAACATTTCCGGGAAGAGGCTAATGACCCCAATCCACATAAGAAACCTCCGGCACCCGTGTTAGCGCGGGAAACTAGAAACCAGGATCCCAATCAACTTCGATTGTTCGAGCAGTCAGATCAATATTCTTGATCACCTGCTCTTCCAGGAACGGTATCAGCCGCTCCTTTGCACCAAAGGCATCTTTTACATTGGCCTCAACCACCAACACATCGTTGGAGCCGGTTTCCATCAATTCGGTCACCTTGCCCAGGTCGTATCCCTTGGTGGTTACCACGGTGCAACCAATGAGGTCACGCCAGTAGAACTCCCCTTCGGGCAACGCAGGCAACAGATCGGCGGGGACGCCAATCTCGACGTTGGTCAATGCCAGGGCATCCTCACGCACATCGATACCATCGAGTTTGCAGATCAGACCCTTGTTGTGACGCTTCCAGGATGACACCCGGATTTCACGCCACGCCCCGTTCTGATTGATCAGCCAGGGGTTGTAATCGAAAATCGCTTCGGCAACATCGGTGAAGGAGTTCACTTTAAGCCAGCCCTTGATCCCGTAAACGGTCCCCAGGGTGCCCAGAACTACAGGTTTTTCCACCTTAACTCCCTACCGTTTGGCTGATTAAGCAGCTTTGGCAGCGTCTTTGATCAGCTTGGCAACGCGGTCAGAAACAGCGGCACCAGTAGCAACCCAATGCTCGATACGAGCCAGGTCCAGGTTCAGCTTTTCAGCGTTACCAGCAGCAACCGGGTTGAAGAAACCGACGCGCTCGATGAAACGACCGTCACGGGCGTTACGGCTGTCAGCAACTACTACCTGGTAGAACGGACGCTTTTTCGCGCCACCACGTTGTAAACGAATGGTTACCATATCGTCCTCATAAACATCTAATGAACAAGGCCTGCAAATACGCAGACCCTAGCTTAAAATAAGCCGCGTAATTCTACTTGGATTCGTAATAATTGCAACCAAGCCAGCTATTTTTTGCGCAGGGATTGGCATGAAAAAGGCTCACCAGGGTGAGCCTTTCTGCCTGACCAGCAGGAAAATCAGAACGGACCGCGACCGCCACCACCGAATCCGGGGGGCAGCATGTTCTTCATCTGGCCCATCATCTTGCGCATGCCGCCCTTGCCGGACATCTTCTTCATCATGCGCTGCATCTCGGTGAACTGCTTGAGCAGCTTGTTCACATCCTGGACCTGCATGCCGGAGCCCGCAGCGATGCGGCGCTTGCGGGAGCCCTTGATGAGATCGGGATGGGCACGCTCTTTCGGCGTCATGGAGCTGATAATGGCCTCCATCCGCACGGTGAGCTTGTCATCCATCTGATCCTTGATGTTGTCCGGCAGGCCGGACATGCCAGGCAGCTTGTCGAGCATCCCCATCATGCCACCCATGTTGCGCATCTGGGCCAGCTGCTCACGGAAGTCTTCCAGATCGAAGCCCTTGCCACTCTTGACCTTGCTGGCCAGCTTGGCCGCCTTCTCTTTATCGACGTTGCGCTCCACCTCTTCGATGAGAGAGAGCACATCCCCCATGCCGAGGATGCGGGAGGCGAGACGATCCGGATGGAACGGCTCCAGCGCGTCGGTCTTCTCGCCCATACCGATGAACTTGACCGGTTTGCCGGTGATGTGGCGCACCGACAGTGCGGCACCACCGCGGGCATCACCGTCTGCCTTGGTAAGGATCACACCGGTGAGCGGCAGCGCCTCGTTGAAGGCCTTGGCGGTATTGGCAGCATCCTGGCCTGTCATGGCATCCACCACGAACAGGGTTTCGACCGGCTTGATGGTGGCGTGCAGATCCTGGATCTCCGCCATCATTTCGCCATCGACGTGCAGACGACCGGCTGTATCGACGATCACCACGTCATAGAACTTCTTGCGCGCCTGATCGATGGCGGCAGTGGCAATGGCGATCGGTTTCTGGCTGGCATCACTCGGGAAGAAGTCGACACCGATGTCGCCCGCAAGGGTCTCAAGCTGCTTGATCGCCGCCGGACGGTAGACGTCCGCACTGACCACCAGCACCTTTTTCTTGCTGCGCTCCTTGAGCAGTTTGGCCAGTTTGCCGACCGTAGTGGTCTTACCGGCCCCCTGAAGACCTGCCATCAGGATGATGGCCGGCGGCTGGGCAGCCAGGTTGAGCTGTTCGTTGGCCTCCCCCATCACGGTGACCAGTTCGCCATGGACTATCTTGATGAAGGCCTGGCCCGGGCTAAGGGATTTGGCCACTTCCTGGCCCACGGCTCGTTCCTTGACGCGCGCCACAAAATCGCGCACCACCGGCAAGGCGACGTCCGCCTCGAGCAACGCCATGCGGACTTCGCGCAGGGTATCCTTGATATTCTCTTCGGTCAGACGGCCGCGGCCGCTGACGTTGCGCAGGGTGCGCGAGAGTCGTTCAGTCAAATTCTCAAACATGACGCTTTCCGGTTCTTGGCGTGACACTGGGGGCATTATACCCCGGTCAGCACTCTAGGGACGATTACTCGCCGCTTGCCGCGGCGGCCTGCCATCGAACGGGCAGGTCAACAAATGGAGGGCAGTATACCCCAGTCAACGCCGGAGGACGATTATTCGCCGCACGGTGACCATCAACGCCTACTTATATGTGGGCAGTTAGCCTCTGGCACAACTGGCGAGCATATCTTGTGCAAGGTATACTGCCCCTCTTATCCATAAAGCTTGTTTGACAACGACCTGGTTATGATCGTGATCTCTGTTCTGGCCCTGGCGTTTTACCTGCTGGCCATCATCGCCTCACTGCACCTGCTGCTCAGCGCCAAGCCCGTCGGGCAAGTATCGCTGTTCGCCTGTGTCGGCCTGGCCCTGACCGCCCATGGCATGGCGGTGGGCAGCGAAGTGCTGGCCACCCATTCCGGCCAGAATCTCAGCATGTTGAACGTGGCGTCCCTGGTCAGCCTTATCATCAGTTGCTTCATGACCTGCGTCACCCGACGCTTCAACGGCTGGATCCTGCTGCCCGTCGTCTACAGTTTTTCAGCCCTGCTGCTGGCAGCCAGCGCGCTCATTCCCGGCCGCTACATCACCCATCTGGAAGCGCACCCCCAGTTACTGCTGCACATAGGCCTCGCGCTGATGGCCTATTCGGTACTGATGATCGCCTGCTTGTTTGCCCTCCAGCTTGCCTGCCTGGACAGGCAACTGAAATCCAGAAAGATCAGCCACCTGCCAGCCATGCCACCGCTGATGACAGTGGAGAAGCGCCTGTTTCAGCTCATTTCCGCAGGTCTGCTGCTGCTGACCCTCTCCATCGCATCCGGCCTGTTCTTCCTGGAAGACATGTTTGCCCAGGGCAAGTCCCACAAGGCCATCCTCTCTATCCTGGCCTGGTGCGTCTACGCTCTGCTGCTCTGGGGCCACCATACCCGTGGCTGGCGCGGCCGCAAGGTCATCATGCTGAGCCTCATCGGCAGCTTCATCCTGACACTGGCCTATTTTGGCAGCCGCTTCGTCAAGGAAGTGCTGCTTAGCTGACATACGAACATTCCCCAACCATCCTTACAGGAGCCCTTCTTGGACAGTATCTCAACGAGTACATTGCTGATTGTTCTCGTTATCTTGATCCTTTTGTCAGCCTTCTTCTCCAGTTCCGAAACCGGTCTGATGTCGCTCAACCGCTACAAGCTGCGGCATCTGGCCCAGACCAAGCACAAAGCTGCCCGCCGGGTCGAGAAGCTGCTGGCCAGGCCGGACCGCCTGCTTGGCCTCATTCTCATCGGCAACAATCTGGTCAACATCCTGGCCTCCGCCATCGCGACCATCGTCTGCATCCGGCTGTTCGGGGATCTCGGCGTCGCCATTGCCACCTTCGGGCTGACCCTGGTGGTGCTGGTATTCGGGGAAGTCACCCCCAAGACACTGGCGGCCATGTTCCCCGAGCGGATAGCCTACCCTGCCTCCTGGATCCTCAAGGGGCTGATGGTGCCGTTCGCTCCCCTTGTCTGGCTCATCAACAGCATCACGAACCTGCTGCTGAAACTCTTGCGTCTAGAGCACAACAAGGATGACTCCCTCAATTCCGAAGAGCTGCGCACCATCGTCAACGAGGCGGGCAATCTCATTCCCAAGCACCACCAGGAGATGCTGATAAGCATCCTGGATCTCGACAAGATGACGGTGGAGAACATCATGGTCCCGCGCAGCGAGATCTCCGCCATCGACATCAATGACGACTGGAAGATCATACTGCGCCAGCTGGCCCACTGCGCCCACACCAAGATCCTGCTCTATCGCGACAACATCGATGACGTCGTCGGCTTCCTGCACTCACGGGATGCCCTGAGACTGGTCGCCCGGGATCAGTTCAGCAAGTCCAGCCTGCTGCGGGAAGTCGACCCCATCTATTTCATCCCCCAGGGGACCCCCCTCAACGTGCAGTTGGCCAAGTTCCAGCGCAACAAGGAGCGAATTGGCCTTATCGTCGACGAATATGGCGATATTCAGGGGCTGATCACCCTGGACGACATCCTGGAAGAGATTGTCGGTGACTTCACCACCTCCATGACACCGACCCCGAGTGACGAGATCCATCCCCAGCCGGACGGCTCCTTCCTGGTTGAAGGCTCCGCCAGCATCCGCGAGCTGAACAAGGAGATGGACTGGCACCTGCCCATGGACGGCCCACGGACCCTCAATGGCGCCATCCTGGAGTACCTTGAGGAGATCCCCCAACCCAACATTAGTGTCAGGCTGGCGGGCTACCCTATCGAAATTCTCGAAGTGGAGAACAACATGGTGAAGATGGCGAGGATCATGCCGCACCTGTACCGGGACGATTCAGGGTACGAGGATTGAAAAAAGGCTGCCAATGGCAGCCTTTTTGTTTCACTCGCTCTCGTCATCCGGCTCCAGCACCAGAGTGGGGATGAGCTCACCGAACACCTGCTGCAACTCGTCACGGTTTGCCAGCAAATCCTGCAGCGTATAGCCATCCATCACCGCGAGGAAGGCGTTCATCGCCTCCTTCAAGGCACTCTTGAGCAGACAGACGGAGACGATATGGCAGACCGGGGAGCTGCAGTCGATCCCGTCCAGATTGCCCTCCAACGCCCGGATCACTTGCCCGATATTGATCTCGTCGGGGGAGCGCGCCATGCGGATACCACCATTCTTGCCGCGTTGTGACTGCAGATAGCCCAGTTTTACCAACTGGTTCACCACCTTCACCATGTGGTTACGGGATACGTCGTACAAGGCGGATACCTTGGCCACGCTCGACAGTTCCCCCTCCGGCAGGGTGGCCAGATAGAGCAGGGCCCTCAATCCAAAATCGGTATAGCTCGTTAGTCTCATAGTGCCTGTAGCGCCTAGCGCGAAGAATTGATGATTGATCCAGATCAATTAAACATTTAGGATGCAACTTAATAAGTGACATTCCAGATGTTCAATTAGAAAGGACCTCCTATGTTAGACCAAGCCACCATCGCCGTCATCAAGAGCACCATTCCTTTGCTCGAATCGGCGGGCCCTGACCTCACACGGCACTTTTATCAGCGCATGTTCAGCCACAATCCCGAGTTGAAGGATCTCTTCAACCTGGCTCACCAGCGTAGCGGGGGACAGCCCTTGGCACTGTTCAGTGCGGTGGCGGCCTATGCCAGAAACATCGACAATCTGGGGGCCCTGGCCGGAGCCGTTGAACGCATCGCCCACAAACACACGGGTTTCCTGATCCAGCCGGAACAATATCACATTGTGGGTAGTCATCTCTTGGCCACGCTCAAAGAAATGGGTGGCAACGCTGTCACGGAGGAGGTACTTACCGCCTGGGGCAAGGCGTACGGTGTGCTGGCCGACATCTTTATCGGCCGGGAGAGCGAGCTCTATCGGGAGAAGGCAAGCCAGGACGGTGGTTGGCAGGGAACCCGTCCTTTCATCATCAAGGAGAAGCGTCAAGAGAGTGAACTCATCACCTCTTTCGTCCTGGCCCCCCTCGATGGCAACCCCGTGTTGCGTTTCAAACCGGGGCAATATCTCAGTATCAAGCTGGTTCATCCCGCCCTCGAGCATCAGGAGATCCGCCAGTATTCCCTCTCGGACGCCCCCAATGGCCGCGACTACCGCATCAGCGTCAAGCGCGAACCCAGGGGTCAGGCCTCCAACCTGTTGCATGATCATCTTCACATCGGTGACACGGTCGACATCATGCCGCCGGCCGGCGACTTCTTCCTGCAAGAGGAGACAGACACGCCCGTGGTGCTGATCTCCGCCGGGGTCGGCCTCACCCCCATGCTGAGCATGCTCAACCACTTGCTGGCCGAGGGCCCGGATATGGATATTCGCTGGCTTCACGCCTGCGAACACGGCGCCCACCACGCGTTCAGGGACGAGATCCGGGCAAAGAGCAGGCAACACGGGAAACTGGAGAGCCGGATCTGGTATCGGGAGCCGGGGGAGCAGGATGTCAAAGGAGAGGATTACGACTTCAGCGGCACTCTGGCACTGGAGCAGGTCACCGACCTCATTCCGGCCGACGCCCACTACTATTTCTGCGGCCCTGTCCCGTTCATGAAGGCAGTCAAAGCTCAGTTGGAGAATGTGGGCGTGCCTGCCGAGCGGATGCACTACGAGGTCTTCGGCCCCCATCAGGGCCTCTGATCCCTCCCCTGACCGGGAAAATGCACAAGGCCCACAAGCACAGCTTCGTGGGCCTTGTAATATCAAAGCGGACTATCAGGACTCAGTGCATCGCCTTGGCACGGGCGATGGCATTGGCGGGCATCCGGTTGCCGAGCCGGCTGAGCAGGCTCGCCGCCTTCTGGTGAATGGCCTTGTCACCGATGACGGCGCCGTGCAGCCAGTGATACGCCTCCTCGTAATCCAGCGGACTCCCCATGCCCTGCAGCAACATCTCCACCCACTCCATCTGTGCCCGCAAGAAGCCGAGGCTCGCGGCTTCCCGCATCAGGGTCTCGGCCCGCACCAGATCCTTCTGAACCAGGATCCCCTTCCAGTAATAGCGGCCAAGCTGTTCCAGCGCCGGCGCCAGCCCCTGGTTGGCGGCCTCCCACATGTACTGCACTCCGATCTGGGCATCCGGCTTGGTGCAAACCCCCCACGCCAGCATGTCCCCCCAGAGGAACTGATAGGCAGGGATCTTCATCACCGAGGCCCGCGCCTCGATATCCTGGGTGAGCTGGCACCTGTCCTGCTTCACCCGGGCCAGATGGCGCCCCTGCTCTATCCAGTTGAGCAGTTCGTCCTGGCGATAGAGCGGCACGGCCTGCAACTCTCCCGCAGCAGCGGATGCCTGCGTCGTCGCCCTGGGCAGCGGCGCAGCTGTCGGTGCGGACGGTACAGGTGCGGATGCGGATGGCGCCTGGGCTGGCGCTGCTGACACAGGGAGGGATAACGTGGCGACAGAAGAGGCTGGCGTCAGGGCTGGCTGGGCCGATGATGAGGCCGGTGACAAGGGTGCAGCCGCCACCGCCTGGGTGGACGCGGCGGCCGAGGTGGACTCCGCCCCCTGCAAGGGGAGGCTGCACACACCGATAATGGCGATGAGGGTTCTTGGTTTTATCATAGGGATCTCCTGCTGCCTTCTGTTATCGGCAGCCAGGGCCATCTCCTTAGCCCGCCACACCCAACCCCAAAATGACAAAGGGGAGCCTGGGCTCCCCTTGCGGTCGACGTAGAGACTTACTTGACGAAGTCGACGCCCAGCTGGATGTCAGCCTTCAGGGTGGCCAGCATGCTGTCCATCGCTTCCTGCTCGAAGGCGCTCAGCTTGCCGTAGTCCAGCACGGTTTCGACGCCGTTCTTGCCGAGCAGCACCGGCTGCGCGAAGAAGGCGGCGTGCTCACCGTTGCCTTCCACATAGGCACACTCGATGACGTTGGCTTCCCCTTGCAGACCCTTGATGAGCGACAGACCGAAACGGCAGGCTGCCTGACCCATGGAGAGAGTGGCAGAACCGCCACCGGCCTTGGCTTCCACCACTTCGGTACCGGCATTCTGAATGCGCTTGGTCATGGCAGCCACTTCCTCAGCGGTGAAGCTGGCGCCTTCAACCTGGGAGAGCAGCGGCAGAATGGTCACGCCACTGTGACCGCCGATGACGTTGACACGTACCTTGTCAACGTTCAGGCCCTTGGCTTCGGCCACGAAGGTCTCGCCACGGATCACATCCAGGGTGGTCACGCCGAACAGACGACGCTTGTCATAGACACCGGCTTTCTTCAGCACTTCGGCGGCGATGGCGACCGTGGTATTAACCGGGTTGGTGATGATGCCGATCAGTGCCTTCGGGCAGGAAGCGGCACACTTTTCCACCAGGTTCTTGACGATCCCGGCGTTGATGTTGAACAGGTCGGAACGGTCCATGCCGGGCTTGCGCGCCACGCCGGCAGAGATCAGCACGACATCGGCGCCAACCAGAGCCGGGCTCGGATCTTCACCGCAGAAACCTTTTACTTTCACGTCAGTCGGGATGTGGCTCAGGTCCGCCGCCACGCCCGGAGTGACCGGGGCAATGTCATACAGGCTCAGTTCGGAACCGGCAGGCAGGCGGTTTTTCAACAGCAGAGCGAGGGCTTGGCCGATGCCACCGGCGGCACCCAGAACGGCAACTTTCATGATCAACTCCATGTCTAAGCGTAGGTTTAAGGTTGTTTCTAGTTGGGTTAACGCTGATTCTTATTGTGCGCCTCACCTTAAAGGATCCCCTCCTAAAAAACAATCCGATAACAGTTGTAATCACGGGTTCTGTGAGCCAGGGAACAAGCGGCGATGAAAGCGGAGAGGAATATGCGATAAATGGGAGGAAAGACACAGATTTCCTGTGCTCCCCTCACCATTAAGAGGTAAATGTGACTATTTCAGGACTGGAAAGCCAGTGCCCGACGCTCACACCAGCGGAAACCAATTGTTAACAATCCATTCATAGTCAGATAGAGCGCTCCGGCCACGGTGAACACCGCCAGAGTGTCATAGGTCTGGGCGTTGAGACGCTGGGCCAGCCCCATGATGTCCATGATGGTAATGGTGCTCGCGAGCGAACTCCCCTTGAGCACCAGGATCACCTCGTTGGAATAGGCGGGGACCAGCCGACGGGCGGCATGGCGGGTCTTCATCCACAGGGTCTGTCCGGCCGAGAAACCGAGCGCACGGCAGGCCTCCACCTCACCGGCGGGGATGGCGTCGAGCGCCCCCTTGAACAACCGGGTGGAGTAGGCTGCGGTATTGAAACCGAGCGCCAGCACGGCGCAGAACCAGGGTTGCTTGAGCAGCGGCCAGAGCGGCCCCGCCTTGAGCCATTCAAACTGGCCAGGCCCGTAGTAAATGAGAAAGATCTGGATGAGCAGCGGCGTACCGGTAAAGACCAGTACCCAGAGCTGCACCAGCTGGGTCGCCACCGGAATGCGACGCTCCAGCACCCAGGTCATGCCGGCCGCCATCAGCACGCCCAGCAACAAGCTGAACGCGGTGAGCTGCAGGGTGATCGCCAGCCCTCCCAGCAGGGTCATCAGGTAATCCTGCATGGTCAGCCTCCGTAACGGCGGGTATAGCGGGACGCCTGCTTCAAGCCGAATTCACTCACCAGACTGATGGCCAGATAGATGAGGGCGGCAGCGGCGTACCAGGTGAAGGGTTGATAGGTGCTGGCCGAAGCCATCTGTGCCTGACGCATCATCTCGTTCACCCCGATGAGGGAGACCAGAGCTGTGTCTTTCAACAGCACCAGCCACTGGTTGCCGAGCCCGGGCAGGGCGTGACGCCAGGCCTGGGGCAGCACGATGCGAAAGAAGGTGTGCCCCTTGCCCAGGCCGAGCGCCTGCGCCGCCAGCCGCTGCCCAGGGGGCACCGCATTGAGGGCGGCACGCAGGGTCTGGGTGGCGTAGCTCGCAAACAGCAGGGAGAGCGCCAGCACACCGCAGGCGAACGGGCTGAACTCCACATACTCCCCGGTGATGAGGAACAGCACCTGGGTCGAGCCGAAGTAGATGAAGAGCACCACCAGCAACTCGGGCAGACCTCGGATCAAGGTGGTCAGGGTGGCCACGGGCCACACCAACGCACGCTGCTTGCTCAACTCAGCCGCACTGAATGCCAGTGCCAGCACCATGCCACCGACCAGGGATGCCAGGGCCAGCCCGAGGGTCATCCAGGCTGCATCCAACAACAGGCTCAACATGGCTTACTGCGCGAAGTACTTGTCATAGATCTTCTGATAGGTGCCGTTGGCCTTGATCTCGGCCAGCCCCTTGTTCAGCTGGGTCAGCAGCTCCTGGTTGCCCTTGGCCACCGCGATGCCAAAACCGGTACCGAAGTACTTGGCGTCGGTCACCGGGGTACCAACCACGGCGTATTCCTTGTGCTGCTTGAGCCAGTCCGCGGCCACCGCCGTATCGGCAAACACGCCGTCAGTACGGCCATTCATCATGTCGAGGAAGGCGCTCTGGTAGCTGGCGTAGGGCACGGTCAGCAGACCCTTGCTCACCCAGTTGTCCACCAGATAGGACTGGTGGGAGGTGCCGTTCTGCACGCCGACTGTCTTGTCCACCAGATCGTCCGGCCCCTTGAAGGTCTCTTTCTTGGCGACGAACACCGCGGAGTTCTCGTAATAGATGTCGGAGAAGTCGACCTGGGCGGCCCGCTCCGGCGTCACGTCCATGGCGGCGATGACGGCATCATAGCGACGGAACTTGAGGCTGGGGATCAGGCTGTCGAAGGCCTGGTTGTGGAAGCTGCACTCCAGCTTGGCCTGCTCGCAGACCGCGCGGGCCAGATCGATGTCAAAGCCCTGGAACTCGTTCTTGTCATCCAGGTATTCGAACGGCGCATAGGTTGCCTCGGTGGCGAACTTGATCTCTTTGGCCAGCACAGAAGTGCTCAGCAGACCCATGGCGGCGATCAGCAACAGACTCTTTTTCATGACAGCTTCCTTATCGACTCAATATCAATGCATCAAGAATTCGGCAAACCGGCTGGTTTGCGGGGACTGGAAGATGGCGGCGGTGCCGGATTCGATGATCCGCCCCTTCTCCAGATAGATCACCTGACTGGCCACCTTGCGGGCGAACTCCACCTCGTGGGTCACCACCACCTGGGTGATGCCGGTCTGGCTCAGGGTGCGGATGATCTCCGCCACCTCTTTGGTAATTTCGGGATCCAGGGCAGCCGTCGGTTCGTCAAACAGCAGCACCTGGGGATCCATCATCAGGGTCCGGGCAATGGCGACCCGCTGCTGCTGGCCACCGGAAAGCCGTGCGGGCCAGGCGTCCCGTTTGTCGGCCAGTTGCAGCTGGGCCAGCAGATAGGCCCCTTTCTCGATGGCCGCCTCGCGGCTCATGCCGAGCACCTTGACGGGCGCTTCAATCAGATTCTCCATCACGGTGAGGTGCGGCCACAGATTGTACTGCTGGAACACCATGCCCACCTTGCGGCGCAGCGCCTGTGCCTGACGGTTGAATTCGGCAGTAGAGAGGCTGGACGGGAAAGAAAATTCACTGTCTGCGATGCGCAACACACCGGCATCCGGCGTGTCCAGCAAGTTCATCATGCGCAGCAGAGAGCTCTTGCCTGCCCCGCTCGGGCCCAGCAATACCAAGGTCTCGCCGGGAGCAGTCCGAAAGCTCACCTGCTGCAGTACCGGCACCTTGTGCCAGGATTTTTCGATGCCGATTAATTCGATACCCATACAGCCCAATTGAATAAGTTTTCAAAATTTCGTCCTGATTCTAGCGCCAGCATAAGTTGATGCAAGCTATATTTGAATCAATATGCAGAACAAGCGCCGCTTCCTTGCCAAAACAGGCATATGAATGCAAAATAGCAGCGCTGTTCGTATCTGCCGCCTGAGCGTGACAGGCGGTCACTCCCCTCATTCGTGAGTCCAAGATGAAACATAACGACAAGCAAGAAAAACTGGCCAAGGCCTTTAAAGCCTTGCTGAAAGAGGAGCGTTTTGGCTCCCAGGCAGAGATAGTGACTGCCCTGCAAGAGATGGGCTTCGAGAACATCAACCAATCCAAGGTCTCGCGCATGCTGAGCCGCTTCGGCGCCGTTCGCACCCGCAATGCCAAGATGGAGATGGTCTACTGTCTGCCGGTGGAACTGGGCGTGCCCACCACCTCCAGCCCCCTCAAGAACCTGGTGCTGGATGTCGACCACAACGGCGCTCTGGTGGTAATCCACACCAGCCCCGGCGCAGCCCAGCTGATCGCCCGCCTGCTTGACTCCCTCGGCAAGGCCGAAGGGATCCTCGGCACCATCGCCGGTGATGACACCATCTTCATCACCCCGACCAGCGATACCGACATCGAGGAGCTCTACCTCTCCGCCCTCGAGCTGTTCGAGCAGACGCCCTGATCCGGTCGCCTTGGGCGATCCGCACAAAAATCCCGGCCTTGGCCGGGATTTTTTGTTTTGAGCAGTCGGCAGGCCGGGTTTATTTGCCCTCGGCCACCAGAAAATCGACGGAAGGGGCGAAGAAGGCCGCGCCGGTCACCGCCCGGGTGAAGCGCAGCAGGTGGTCGAAGTGGCTGCCTTCCCCTTTGTACATACTGGCCAGCATGGCGTTGAAGTGCAGCGGCGTGCGGCAGCAGGAGATGAAGTAGAGCCCCTGCTCGCTCATGGTGCCCCAGGGCATGCTCTGGCGCAGGATCTCCATGGACTCCCCCTTCGGGGTCTTGAGGTTGACCCGCTTGATGTGGGAAGTGAGCGGCTTGTCGGCGGACTCGTATTCGATGTTGTCGACCTTGGTGCGGCCTATGATGTCTTCCTGCTCCTTCAGGGCCAGCTTCTCCCAGTCGCTCATGGCGTGGACCCAGCGCTGCACGTGGATGTAGGAGCCACCGGCGAACTCGCCGCCGTCCAGCAACGCCACCTCGGCGCGGTGCTCATCCTGCGGGTTCTCGGTGCCGTCGACGAAACCGGTCAGATCCCGGCAATCCTGGTTGCGAAAACCGCGGACTTCCTCGGCCAATTCAACAAGCCCGGCCAGCAGGGCCATGACGCGATGACCGGCATGATGCAGCACGTCCACCCGATCGGCACGCAATTGTACGAAGAGATCGAACGGGGTATTGGGGGCCTCCTGACCGTTGGCGGATTGCGCCATGAAACCGCGGAACTGGGGCGGCCGGGCGGCAGGATAGAGATCATCCCAGGCGTCGGCCCCGACGGCGACCAGACCGCTGAAGGCCGCATCGGGGAAGTCGGCGCTCACCGCCTCCCAGAGTGCTGGCAGGCTGGCCAGGCGGGAGGTCAGGGCAGCGGCGTCACCGGTGCGATTGAACATCAGATAGAGGGCGTGCAGATTCGGCTCTGCGCAGATCCCGGCTTGGGCTTTCATGTCTCTCTCCAAGTGCGTTGGCTATGGGCGTGGCGCGATTATAAACCAGCGCGCTTCCAGTTCATTGATTTCACGACAATACCACGCACTCAGGGCAAGGGGTCAAACAACACCAGGGCATGAGGCGCCACGGTCACCCGCGCGCGCTCCCCTTCCAGGGGCTCACCGATGCTGGCTTCCAGTTGCTGGCCGCCACACTCGACCAGTACCCGGCAGTGATGGCCCAGGAACTGTTGCTCACGCACCCGGAGCTCGCCGTCATCCGCCGCCGTCAGCGCCAGTTGCTGAGGTCTGAGCATGAGCTGCAACCGCTCCCCCACCGCGCGGCCATGGGGCTCCTGACCGCAGATGGTTCCAAGGAGGGTCTGCACGCAGTGGTTGTCCACCACCTCGGCCGCCAGATAATTGACCCCGCCGAGAAACTCCGCCACGAAGCGGTTCCCGGGTCGGCGATAGAGCTGCTCCGGCTCCCCCACTTGCTCGATGCGACCGGCGCGAAACAGGGCCAGCCGATCGGCGAAGGCGAAGGCCTCTTCCTTGCTGTGGCTGACGAAGATGGCGCCAATGCCCTGCTGTTTGAGCAGGGCGCGGATCTCGAGGATCAGCTTCATCCGCACCTGGGTGTCGATGTTGGAGAAGGGCTCGTCCAGCAGCATCAGGCGCGGCTTGCACACCAGGGCGCGGGCGATGGCCACCCGCTGCTGCTGGCCGCCGGAGAGCTGGTGGGGATAGCGCTCCCCCAGCCCCTGCAGGTTGACCAGCGCCAGCGCCTCTTCCACCTGCTGCTGGCGGCTGCCGCGATCCTGCCCGGTCAGGCCGAAGCCGACGTTCTCGGCCACCGTCAGGTGAGGAAAGAGAGCGTAATCCTGGAAGATCATGCCGATATGGCGGGCCTCCGGCGGCACACTCACTCCGGGGGCATCGAGCAGGGTCTCTCCCAGCCGGATCTCCCCCTGGGCCAGGGGCAGCAGACCGGCCACCGCCTTGAGCAGCGTGGTCTTGCCACAGCCGCTGGCCCCCAGCAGACAGACAATCTCGTTGTCGGCCACCTGCAGGGAGAGCTGCTCCAGCACGGGGCGGCCATTGTAGTGACAGCTGACCTTCTCGATATTCAGGCAGGACAAGGTTCTTTTCCTCTCGCGTAGTGATGCCGGACGGGGCCGCTCAATGGCCTGGACCATCCAGGGTACGGTTGATCCACAGCAGGGGAATCAGCCCCACCAGCACGATGACGATGGCACCGAGCGCCCCCCGCTCCAGCATCTCGTCCGAGACGAACTGATAGACGTGGGTCGCCAGGGTTTCGAAGTTGAACGGCCGCAGCAGCAGGGCGGCGGGCAGCTCCTTCATGGATTCGATGAACACCAGCATGGCGCCGGCAAAGAGGCCGCGCCGTACCAGCGGCAGGTGAATGCGACGCAGCATGCCGCCCGCCCCCTGCCCCAGAGAGCGGGCCGCCATGTCGAGGCTGGGGGAGATCTTGCTCATGCTGCTCTCCACCGACCCGATGGCGATGGCCACGAAGCGCACCAGATAGCCGAACACGATGGCGGTGAGGGTGCCGGTCAGGAGCAGACCGGGGCCCGGCATCCCGAGCCACTCGGCCAGATCGTTGATGCCAAAATCCAGGGCCGTGAGCGGCACCAGCACGCCGATGGCCAGCACAGTCCCCGGCATGGCATAGCCCATGGCGGCGAGGCGCAGGGGCAGCAGGCTGCGAGGCCCCCCATCGAGGCGACGGAAGAAGCCGAGCAGCAGGGCAATGGCCATGGCCAGCAGGGCGGTCAGGGCCGAGATGGCGAGGCTGTTGCCCGCAAAGCGCACGAATTCGGGCGTCCACGACAGCGCGAAGTAACGCACCCCGTAATCGAGCAGGATGACGAACGGCAGGGCGAACCCCGCCAGCACCAGGCCCCAGCACCAGAGCCCGGCCAGCACGCCCCTCAGGCCCCCGAGGGGGTAACGCAGGGGCTGCTCGAAGCCCATGGACTTCTGGAACACCTGCTGGCGCTGGCGGGAGCGGCGCTCCAGCGCGATGAGCAGCACCACCGCCAGCAGCATCAGACAGGAGAGCTTGGCGGCGGTCGCCAGGCTGCCGTAGCCGAGCCAGGTGTCGTAGATGGCGGTGGTCAGGGTGTTGATGGCAAAGAAGTGGACGGTGGCAAAGTCCGCCAGCGTTTCCATCGCGACCAGAGATGCCCCCACCATGATGGCCGGGCGGGCCAGGGGGAGGCTCAGGCGGCGAAAGCTCTGCCAGGGGGTGCAGCCGAGCAGGCGGCTGGAGTGAATGAGGCTGACCGACTGCTCCAGGAAGGAGGCCCGTGCCAGCAGATAGACATAGGGGAAGAGCACCAGCGCCAGCACCCAGGCGGCGCCACCGAGGGAGCGAATGGCCGGGAACCAGTAGTCGGCCGGTCCCTGCCAGCCAAACAGGGCACGCAGCCCCGCCTGCAGCGGGCCCGAGTAGTCGAGCAGGTCGGTATAGACGTAGGCCACGATATAGGAGGGCATCGCCATGGGCAGCATCAGCGCCCATTGCAGGGCGCGGCGCCCCGGTACCTCGCACATGGCCACCAGCCAGGCGGTGGGCACTCCGAACAGCAGGCTGAGGCAGACCACCCCCAGCACCAGACCGGACGTGTTTCGCAGATAGTCGGGCAGTACGGTATCGGCGAGGTGGGCAAACAGTTCCCCATCAGCCGAGAAGGCGGAGAAGACCAGGGCGAGTACCGGCAAACCCAGCAGCAGGGCGGTGACCCAGCTGCCGGCAATCCATCCAAAATGTTTCATGAGTCCACAGAAGTTGATGGGGCCGTTGGCCCCATCTGATTACAAGTCGAATTTCACTTCATCCAGCAGTTGCAAGGCGTCCTTGCGGTGCTTGGCATAATCGCTGACCGGCATGGGGTCAGACTTGAACGTGCCCCAGGACTTGACCATGGCAGAAGGCTCGACCCCCGCCTTGACCGGGTACTCGGCATTCACGTCCGCATACATGTGCTGGGCGGTATCCCCGGAGAGGAACTCCATCAGCTTCTGTGCTGCGTCCTTGTTCTTGGCATACTTGGTCATGGCCACGCCGCTCACGTTGACGTGAGCACCGCGATCACCCTGGTTCGGGAAGTTGATTTCCACCGCGTCGGCCCAGGACTTCTGCGCCGGGTCCTTCAACATGGCACCCAGGTAGTAGCTGTTGCCCAGGGAGACATCACAGATGCCGTCCTTGATCGCCTTGACCTGATCACGGTCGTTGCCCTGGGGCTTGCGCGCCAGGTTGGCCTTGACCCCTTCCAGCCAGGTCTTGGTATCCGCCATGCCGTGATGGGCAATCATGGACGAAACCAGCGCCACATTGTACTCGTGCTTGCCGCTACGGGTACAAATTTTTCCTTTGAATTCAGGCTTGACCAGATCTTCGTAGCGGATGGTGTCGAGCTTGCCAAGACGCTCCTTGCTGGAGTAGATGGCACGCACCCGGGTGGTCAGGGCGAACCAGCGGTTGTCCGGATCGCGATAGATGGAGGGGATGTTCTCCTGCAGCGTCTTGCTGTCCACCGGCTGCACCAGGTCCTTGTCCACCAGCTCGGTCAGACGGCTGATGTCCACGGTCAGCATCAGATCGGCCGGAGAGAGCTTGCCTTCCCGTTCCAGACGCTCGTTCAGCCCCTCTTTGGCAAACACCACATTGACCTTGATCCCGGTCTCCTTCTCGAACTGCTGGATGATGGGCTTGATCAGCTCATCCTGACGGTTCGAATAGACGTTTACCTCCTGGGCGGCGAACGCCGACTGGGCAACAAGCGTGGAGAAAGCCAGTGCCAACATCTTCATTTTCATCATCCGTTCCTTGTCTGCGTAAAGAGTGATAACCATTTTCGTTTGCATTCTGCATGAATCGGGAGGAGAGGATCAAGGCGGTTTGCTGGGTTGGAACGATCTATTTAATCAGCGGCCAAACAAAAAGACCGGATGGAATCCCATCCGGTCTTTCGACGACCACCCATTCACACTGTCGGCAGAACCTGCCCGGACCTTTGCCCGACCCGGCCGGGCAAAGGAGCGTACTCAGAGCGCCTCGTCGTCGCTCTCACCAGTACGAATACGCACCGCTTGCAGCAGGTCATAGACGAAAATCTTGCCGTCACCGATCTTGCCGGTATAGGCCGCCTTGCAGATGGCCTCGATCACCCCTTCGACGTTCTCGTCTGCGGTAGCGATCTCCAGCTTCACCTTCGGCAGAAAGTCGACCTGGTACTCGGCCCCCCGGTATAATTCGGTGTGCCCCTTCTGGCGACCAAAACCCTTCACTTCGGAGACGGTCAGGCCTTCCACCCCCAGGTTGGCGATGGCCTCGCGCACGTCGTCCAACTTGAAAGGTTTGATAATCGCAGTAATCAGCTTCATCTGGTTGCTCCCAATCCATGGTATGTCACGAATGGGTCATCAATTCTTGTGCCAAGTATTTTTATCGTTTATTTTCATATAGATAGACATGACACTCTGAGCCAGAAAGGCTCAGGATCACCAAGGAAGCGCATCTCGCCCCATAATGAGGCACCAAGCTGCACCAGACTCCCTTGATGCACCAAATGAGAGCATCACCCCATGTTAGTCATCTCCAACAGCGTGATCATCCCCTGGCATGAACTGCAATTCCAGACCATGCGGGCCCAGGGCAATGGCGGCCAGCACGTCAACAAGACCGACTCCGCCGTCTGGCTGCGCTTCGATTATCGCGACTCCCCCAGCCTGCCGCCGCTCTACAAGGAGGGACTGGAGCGGCTCAGCGACAGCCGGGTTCGCGACGGTTTCATCCAGATCCGGGTCGAGACCCATCGCAGCCAGGACATGAATCGCAAGGAGGCCATGAGCCGCCTGACCGAGCTGCTGAAAAAAGCCGCGTGGCGCCCCAAGGCCCGCCACGCCACCAAGCCGACCCGCAGCTCCCAACGCAAGCGGGTCGATGCCAAGAAACGCAAGGGAGAGATCAAATCCACCCGCGGCAAGCCCGTGCTGGAGTGACCTGCCACAAGCCCGAGGACAAGAGAATGCAGTACAGCTTTTGTGAATGCGCCAAGGGGCCCTTGCTCATCGCCATCGATGGGGCCGGGCTGCGCCACGTGGAATTCATGCAAGGGGAGCGCCCCGTCCTGCCGCAACCGGAGTGGCAGCGGGATGATGCCGCCCTGGCCCCCTTCGTCGAGCAGTTTGCCGCCTACTTTGCCGGCCGACTGCGGCGCTTCGATCTCCCCCTGGCCGCCACGGGCACACCATTCCAGCAGGCCGTGTGGCAGGCGTTGTGCGACATTCCCTACGGCGAGACCGTCAGCTACCTCCAGATTGCAGAGGCCATCGGCAACCCCAGGGCCGTGCGGGCGGTGGGCGCCGCCAACGGCCGCAATCCCCTCAGCATCATAGTACCCTGCCACAGGGTCATAGGGCGCAGCGGTGAACTGACCGGCTACGGGGGAGGCATCCCCATCAAGCGCTGGTTGCTGGCACTGGAGCAGGAGACCGCAGACCACTTCGCGCTGACCCCATGAAGGGGCGCGCCTCCTGTCAAATGCAGGTTGCGGGTGCAGGCACCACAGACCACAGGCCACTCGCGCGGATCCTCTGACGAGCGGCATCTCCATCACATACGAGTTGCTGGTCCCAACAGCAGACAGCAGACAGCAGACAGCAGACAGCAGACAGCAGACAGAAGGCGGTATTGCACTATCCATGACGGGCAACACCACAATTACATGCTGGTTGTTTGCCATCTGGCAGCATGGTTACGTGATGCGTTGAGCCGTCACCGGGATAATCTGTCGCCGGATCCGCCCCATGGCAAGAGCGTGCCCACCGCCCCGATTCATCTTTCCTTTGAGCAGCACAACAAAATAAATCGCTGATTATTTATTTTATTTCAGCATCAAACATTTAAAAATCACATTACAGCAGCATTTTGAAAATGAACACAGTATGAAGAATCGCCTCAGAAGCGCTTCAGAGAGTATCAGGCATCATGGCTTCACACTTGGATGGGACGGCTCATCCCTCATTCAGGTGGCACCCATGTGACGCTTCCAATCTGTCTTTTCCCCGCGCCTCCCCAGAGGCGCTTTTTTTGCCTGCAAGCGGGTGCAAAAAAGCCCGCCGAAGCGGGCAATGACCGGAAGGTGCTGACTTCCAGGGTCTATCAGAGGGCGAGGAACAAGCCTGCCAGGGAGGCGCTCATCAGGTTTGCCAGCACCCCCGCCAGGATGGCGCGCATGCCGTAGCGGGCGATGAAGGACTTGCGCTCCGGCACCATGGCCCCCAGGCCGCCGATGAGGATCGCCATGGAAGAGATGTTGGCGAAACCGCACAGGGCGAAGGTGACGATGGCCTTGCTCGACTCGTTCAAGGTCTGATCCTGCACCAGGGCAATGAAGGCGACGAACTCGTTGATGACGATCTTGGTGCCGATCAGGGCACCAGCCGCCTGGGCCTGATCCCAGGGGACGCCGATGAGCCAGGAGACGGGGGCAAACAGCCAGCCCAGGATGATCTGGAAGCTCAGCTCCAGCCCCACCAGGTCGCCGGCCCAGCCCAGCAGGCCGTTGAGCAGGGCGATCACGCCGACGAAGGCCAGCAGGGTCGCCCCCACGGCGACGGCGATGTTGAGACCCGCCATGGCGCCATCGGCGGCCGCTTCAATGACGTTGGTGACGCGGGGGATCTCCACGTCTTCGTGGTGATCTTCCTCTTGCGCGGCGGGCGGCACCAGGATCTTGGCCATGGCAAGCCCGGCAGGGGCGGACATGAAGGCCGCCGCAATCAGGTATTTCAGCTCGACCCCGATGCTGGCGTAGCCCACCAGGGTGCCGCCGGCTACCGAGGCCAGCCCGCAGCTCATCACCGCAAAGAACTGGGAATCGGACATCCTGGAGAGATAGGGTTTGACCACCAGCGGCGCTTCCACCATGCCGACGAAGATGTTGGCGGTGGCAGAGAGGCTCTCGGCGCGTCCGGTGCCCAGCAATTTCTGCAGGCCGCCGCCGAGCAGGGCGATCACTTTGGGCATCAGGCCGATGTGATAGAGGATGGCGATCAGCGCGGAGAAGAAGATGATCACCGGCAGCACGTTGAAGGCGAAGATGAAACCGAGTTTGAACTTGGCCAGATCCCCGAACAGGAAGGCAATCCCCTCCTGGCCGTAGCCGATGACGCTGCTGACGCTCTCGCTGACACCGTTCAAGACCTGTTGACCGGCGGGCAGCCAGAGCACCAGGGCGGCGAAGAGCACTTGCAGGCAGAGAGCAAAGCCCACTGTTCGCAACGGGATACGACGACGATTATCAGAGCAGAGTGCGGCCAGGGCCAGGATGCTCAGGATACCAAGCAGGGCAATCATGGGGGATTCCATCCAGTGAGGCTGAAGATGGGCGCGGATTCTGCTCCCCTCCCCTCACCGCCGCAACCCCGCCGGGTTACAACCCTGTTAGCAAAAACGTTTGCACGATATCGGTTGCGCCAACTGACTGATTTGACACAACTTTGAAACCGCACTCACGCCAGTGTTCTTGTATGGAAACGATTATTCCTCGGTGCCGGACAATTTTCCCCCGAGCCAGGGTGCGAGTCGCTGCGCCCAGTAGGGCCCGGGTCCGAAGCTCTCCTTGAGGAAGTCGATGAAGAGGCGGATCTTGGGATCCAGATGCTCTCGCCTGGCATAGACGGCGTGCACCGCCATCTTCTGGTTCGGTTGCCACTGGGGCAGCAGAGGGATGAGCTGACCAGATTGCAGCTCCTTGTCCAGCAGGTAGTTGGCCACATAGGCGATGCCGAGCCCGGCCAGGGCGGCGTCCCGCACCGCTTCCGCCAGATCCACCCGATAGTTGCCCGCCACCTGCACCGTCTGGCGCTCCTTGCCCTGGCGAAATGACCACTCGTGGTAGCGCCGCTCCCGGCTCTGGTAGGTGATGCAATTGTGATGGGCCAGATCCCTGGGGTGCAGTGGCGTGCCGTGACTCAGCAGATAATCCGGCGAGGCCACCAGCACGAAACCGATATCTGCCAGTCGCTGCCCTACCAGGGACTCGGGTTTGTCCTCGTAGGTGGTGATCCAGAGATCCAGCCCCTCATCCACCAGATTGGTGCGGTGATCGAACAGGGACACCTCCAGCTCCAGATCCGGATAACGTGCCTGAAACGCCTTGAGGCGCGGGATCACGTGCAACCGCCCGAAGGATTGACCAACCCCTAGATGGAGCACGCCGCTCACCTTGCCACGGCGCTCCGCCACCATGGATTCCGCCTCCAGCGCCACCGCCACCAGAGCGCGGCAGTGGCGGGCATACTCCTGACCCAGTTCGGTGAGCCCGAAACGGCGGGTAGTGCGCTGTACCAGCTGGGCGCCGAGCGCGGTTTCCAGCAGGGCGAGCTGCTTGCTGATGTGGGATTTGGAGACCCCGAGGCGGCGCGCAGCCGCCGAGATGCCCTGTTCACGAACCAGGGCATCGAAGATCACCATTTGGGGAAGACGTTGCAGCACGGTGTCACCGGAGTGGATGGCGGGCCCGCATTATTCCAGAGCGGCCCGCCATGGGGTAGGGTCAGTGCCCCAAGGCATCGATGATCTGCTGTTTGAGAGGATCATTCGACGGATTCTGGTTGGCGCCATAGCTCGCAATCAGCTTGCCGTCCCGCCCGACCAGGTACTTGTGGAAGTTCCAGTTGGGCACATCACCGTCGGCAGCAGCGGCCAGCCCCTTGAACAGCGGCACCGCATCCGAACCCCGCACCGCCACCCGGTTGAACATGGGGAAGGTCACCCCGTAGTCCCGGCGGCACACCTCGGCGGTTTTGTTCTCGTTGCCCGCCTCCTGCCAGAAATCGTTGGAGGGGAAGCCCAACACCATCAGTCCCTTCTCCTTGTAGCCCTGATAGAGGGCTTCCAGATCCCGGAACTGACCGCTGTAACCACAGTAGGAGGCGGTGTTGACCACCAGCACCACCTTGCCCTCGGTCAACTGGCAGAGGTTGTGGCGCTGGGTGCTGTTGAGCTCCCGCATCTCCACGTTGAAGTAATCGGGGCAGGCGGCAGAGACCGTGCCCGAGCCGAGCATCAGCAGCAGGGTGAACCATTTCATCGACGTGACTCCCATTGTTTTGTCCATCATACGCAAGACCCCGGAATCTGGTTCAGGGATCAGTGCAGGGGGATCCCGGTCAGCCAGCCGTGTCCCCAGAAGATAAGCAGAGCCGTGAGGGCCAGCCCCGCCCCCAGACTGATCCCCGTCCCCTGCCAGGTGGCGGCGGCACGGGGGTGACGACCCCACTCCCGCATCGAAATCCAGACGATGCTGATGAGTGCCCAGAGACCGATCCCGCCAAACAGCACCAGAGAACGCGCCTCGCTGTTTACCGCCAGATGGGCCCCCGACCAGAGCAGCACCCCGAGCAGCTGGGGATGCACCAGCCAACGGCGGAAATGGTTGGCCCCCTGCCCCGCGCACAGCAGGACGAGGGCGATCGGCATGACCCCCATCACCAGGGTGGGTCCCCAGACAGGCAGAAAATAGAGGGGCATGGGGCTGGCACTGCGCCAGCCTGCGAGGATGCAGCCGATGGCGACGAACACCAGCAGCGAGAAGAGCCCCTTGTAGCGGTTCTCCCCCAGCCGAGCCCGCAGACGGGCGCGGTGCTGTGCCGCGAAACAGGGGTAGAGATGGATCAGGGTGAACAACACCACCCCCAGGGTCAGCAGGATCATGGCTCGCACCTCGCATATTGCCCCCCGGAATGGGAAGCCCTCCCTCAGGCGGGCCTTGTTTCTCGTGGCTCCCTCACTGTCGGGAGATCACTATGCCGCAAAGCCCCTTGTCAGAATACAAAAACCATATGAAAGACAGCAGGATAATAAAAAAAGCCGACCCAAGGATCGGCAAGTGCGTCAGAGGTGCCACGCCGGGCCGCTCACTCTGCTGCACGGGGCAGGGTCAGGCCGATGCACCGCATCGGCCAGGAGAGAGGGTCATTTGCGCAGCAGGTAGAGAGCCGCCACGTTGCGAGCCGTGAGCTGCAGGTTGGTGGTGGCGGTGGCCAGCGCCTCCGGCAGGGACATGGCCCGATTGACCACGGCGAACACCGCATCCAGTCCGTGCTCGTGCACCACGCCGCAGTCATCGGTGAGGCATCCGGCGATGCCGATCACCGGCTTGCCGAACTGCTTGGCACAGCGAGCTACCCCGATGGGCGTCTTGCCATGGATGGTCTGGCTGTCGATGCGGCCCTCGCCGGTGATGACCAGATCCGCATCGGTCACCGCCTCGGCCAGGTTCAGCGCCTCGATGACAATCCGGATGCCGGGTTTGAGCTCGGCGCCGAGCAGCCCCACCAGGGCTGCCCCCATGCCGCCTGCGGCCCCCGTTCCCGGGATCTCCTTCACCTGCTTGCCAAGCGCCTGCTCGATGCAGTCCGCGTAACGGGCCAGATTGGCATCCAGCTCGGCCACCATCTCGGGAGTTGCCCCCTTCTGCGGACCGAACACGGCGGACGCCCCTTTGGGGCCGCACAGCGGATTGTCCACGTCGCAGGCCACCTCGATGGTGAGTCCGGTCAGACGGGGATCCAGCCCGCTCAGGTCGATGGTGGCCAGCTCGGCCAGACCGGCACCGCCCGGCGCGATGGGGGTACCATCTGCTTTCAGGAGCTTGCCGCCGAGTGCCTGGATCATGCCGGCACCGCCGTCATTGGTGGCGCTGCCGCCGATGCCGAGGATGAGGTGGTTCACCCCCATCTCCAGCGCGGCCAGGATCAGCTCCCCGGTGCCGACACTGGAGGTGAGCCGCGGATTGCGCAGCTCGGGCGCCACCAGATGAAGGCCGGAGGCCGCCGCCATCTCGATGACGGCGCGCTTGCCATCCCCCAGCAGGCCCACGAAGCCCTGTACCCTGTTGCCGAGGGGAGCGGTCACCTCGACCGGCAGGATGCGACCACCGGTGGCATCCACCAGAGACTGCACCGTCCCCTCGCCGCCATCGGCCATGGGCAGCTTGACGTAGGTGGCATCCGGCAGCACCTGCTTGAAACCGGCCTCGATGGCATCGGCCACCGCCATGGCGCTCAGGCTCTCCTTGAATGAATCGGGGGCGATCACAATTTTCATATCAGTTCCTTAGGCGAGGCCAAACACGCCAAACATCAGGGTGGAGACAACGGCGACGGTCAGACCGACCGCGGTTTCGTAGGGGATGAGCTTGAGTCGCTCGCCGACGCCCATGTGGACGCTGCCGCCGGTGGCATGGAAGAAGGAGCCGTGGGGCATGTGGTCAAACACGGTGGCGCCTGCGTGGATCATGGCGGCCCCTGCCAGGCTGCTGATCCCCAGTTCAATCAGAGTGGCGCTGAACACGTTGGAGGCCACCACGGTCCCGGCCGTGGTCGAGGCGGTCGCCAGCGACATCAGGGCACCGGAGATGGGGGCCAGCAGATAGGAGGGCAGACCGGAAGCGGTCAGGCCGCTGATGAGCACATCTTTCAGGCCGGAGTTGGCGATGATGCCCGCCAGGGTCCCCGTCCCCAGCAGCATGATGGCCACCGGCGCCATGCGGGCCAGGCCCGAGACGGCAAACTGGTTCACCTTGGTGAACTTGCCCATCATCAGGGCCCCCACCAGGCCGCCGAGAGGCAGCGCAATGAGCGGGTCCACCACGATGCCGGCGATGGGACGCAGGGCCAGCAGCAGGATGGCGACCAGGGGCGCACTGATGGCGGCGGCAAAGCCGGGCAACTTGGCACCGTCAACGCTCACCACCTCGTCGGCGGCCACCTTGCTGCCCCGGTTGTTGAGGCGCTTGGCGAGCCAGTAGGCCATCACCAGACCGAACAGGCCGGGAATGATGCCCGCCGCCATCACCGAGGTGAGAGGCAGGTGGAAGGCATCGGCTGCCGCAATGGCGTTGGGGTTGGGAGACATGACGTTGCCCGCCTTGCCACCGCCTATCATCGCCAGCAGGATGGCCGCCTTGGAGAGATCGGCACGGCGGGCGATGGCCAGCGCAATGGGGGCGACCGTGATGACGGCCACGTCCACGAAGACGCCGACCGCTGTCAGGATCAGGGTGGCCAGCGCCAGGGCCAGCAGGGCGCGGGTTTCGCCGAGTTTCTTGACGATGGTCTCGGCGATGGTGGTGGCGGCGCCCGATTCGATGAGCACCCCGGCCAGCACACCCGCCGCCAGGATCCGCATCACCGCCGTGGTGATCCCCTGGGCGCCGCCGATCATCAGGGCGACGGTCTGGGTCAGGTCGGCGCCACCGATCAGGCCACCGGCCAGGGCACCGACAATCATGCCGTAAGCGGGCGGCACCTTCTTCAGGATGAGGAAGATGGCGATGGAAAGCGCGGCGAGCGCGCCGAGCGCGGAGACTGGGATCATGACGGGCACCTTGTTGTTGTAATGAGTGGCGCCATTATGGGGATCCCCGCCTGGAATGCTTTGGCCATAAAACCAAAAAAAACATTTACCGGCCTTGTATTTTTGTTGGAAAAGACAAATCAGCTATCGAGACTGAGCCCGAGATAGAGCAGAAACTTGTCATCTAACTTGTTGAAATTCAAGCCGGTTATCTGCTCTATCCGGGTCAGTCGATAACGCAGGGTGTTGGGGTGAATGAACAGGGCTTCGGCACAGGGATGCAGATCACAATCCTGCAAGAAATATTGGCGCAGCGTCTTTTGCAGCGTTCCCTTTGTGTCCTCCTGCGCCAGCTTTTGCAGCGGAGCCCGCAGCTGATCCGCCTGCCAGGAGTCCGCCAGGGTGCCGAGCAGCACTGAAAGCCGGTAATCCTCGAAGAAATAGACCTGCTTGCGGGGCGACTGGCGCATGCCACGGCGCAAGGTGTCTCGCGCCGTCTGGTAGGAGAGCGCCAGCCCGGGGATGCCGGCGAAGTAATCACCCACCCCGATGCGAACCTTGAAATGGGGAATACGGGAGAGCAGCTGCCGGATCCGGCTGCGCTCCTGCGCCGACTGCCAGACGCCGTCGCTGAGCTGGGCGGGTTTGAGCACCACTATCTCGTCCAGGCCGTTGATGGCCACCAGGTTGTCCCGCTCCGGGTTTTCCAGCAGGTGAACCAGCTCCCTCACCTGGGCGGGCTCGGCCTCCTCCAGCGCCAGCACGGCCACCACCCGGGGCTGGGCGAGATCCAGCTCGAGGAAGCGGGCCACCTGTTGCAGTTGATCGGCCCGCCCTTCGCCGCGAATGAGCTGCAACACCAGCTCCTCCTTGTGGCGCTTGTCCCACTGCAACTGCTCGGTGAGTGCCGCCTGTTCCAGGATGAGCTCGGCGGTCATGCGCACCAGCTCGGCGTAAGCACGCACGATGTCCGGATCCCCAGAGATGCCGATGACGCCGAGCAGCTCCCCCTGATAGGCGATGGGCAGGTTGATGCCGGGCCTCACCCCCTTGAGCTCCCGGGCGGTGGCCTCGCTTATCTCTACCACCCGGTTCTCGGTCAGGGCCAGCACGGCCCCCTCGTGGCGCTGGTGCAGCCGCTCCGGATTGCCGGACGCAATGATGAGTCCCCGCTCATCCATGACATTGACCGAGAACGAGAGGATCTTCATCGCCCGGCTGACTATCTGATGCGCGAGCGCGTCGTTGAGCTGCATTGCCTCTCCATACCATTCGTTGACAGGGTCCCCGGCGTGCGCCATCACCGGGATCACCCGTTAAAGATCCCACATCATCAAGACAAGCGCGGGGGGGATCGCTAGAATAGGCCACTTTACGCTATCAGTGCCCCACCATGGATCAAGGATCCGGCATCATGCCGCTTTGCGCCGTGGTGGTTTCACCCTCCGATATGGACTCCGCTATGGATTATGAATTTCGCCGCGACCCGTTCGGTGGCTATCGCGCCCGGTTCTCCATGGGCCATGAAGCCATCGGCCAGTGGTTGATCGACGAGGTGGGCAAGGACGAGGAGAAGCTCGACGAGCTGTTCGCCATCATCGACCAGCTCTCCAGCCGGGCCCGCACCGAATACCGGCTGCTGGGGGGCGACTACTCCCTGCTGCTGACCCACGAGGAAGCCGAGGTGAAGGCCAATGTACTCAATATCGAGCAGGACGAGGATCTCGACGATCTCGCCTACTACGATGATGAACAGCTGGCCATGTGCGGGCTGGAAGATTTTGCCCAGGTACTCGGCTCCTGGCGCGCCTTTATCCGCAACGAGGATATGGGCTGATTACCCCCATCCGGGCGAGCATGCCCCTTGCAACCCAACAGGATTGACTATGTCCATTTACGATTTTGATGACGAACTGCCGGAAGACGAGCTGGATCAACCGAAGAAACCCGCCCAGCCCAAGAAGAAGGGCAAGCAGGTGCTGAACACCCAAGTCAACCTGAGCCCGCGCGATGCCAGCCGCCTGAACGGCATGCACGTCGAGGCCATCACCACCCTGGATGACGTCAGTCTGCCGAAGAACGTCATCTTCAAGGCCGGTCTCATCGCCCTGGGCGAGCTGGAAGCCAGCAAACGCGCCGACATCATCGCCCGGGTCATCGCCGAGTCAGGTCGCTGATACGGGAAGGCCATCGCCTCTCTCGGTGACATCTTGCCGCCGCCCAAGCCGGAGCCCAGCTCCGGCTTTTCATTGCGCGTCTTCTGCCGGCCAGTCCCTTTTCCTTAAACCAGACCATGGGGATCGTTAAGGTGCGCCCTTCATTCATACAAGGAGACTCGATGTTACCACTCCCCGATATCCTCATCTGGCTCGTCCTGGGTCTCGCCGTACTCTGCTGCCTCGCCCGCCGAACCAGGCCCGGCATGCTTCTGTTGGGACTAGCCCTGCTCACCGCCCTCTGGCTTGAGCGACTCGCGCCCCTCGCCGCTCTTGTCAGCCTCGCCGGTCTGCTGCTGGCCTGGCGTACCCCCACCCTGCCCCCACCCTGGCGTGGCGTCGCACTGACGCTGATCCTGCTGTGGTCCCTCGCCCTGACGCTGCATCTGGTGCCCGGCTTTGACAATCTCAGGGTGCTCGACAAGGTACAGGCGGGCCCGGCCAGCGTGCCCTTCACCCTCAACCTCAATCTGGACAAGCCGCTCATTTTCTTCGCCCTGCTGCTGGCAATCCCCGGCCTGCTCGGCCCGGGTGGAACGATGCGCTGGCGGCCGCTGGCCCTGCTCATCCTGCCGCTCGCGGCCCTGCTCATCACCGCCTGGCAACTGGGCGCCCTCAAACCCGAAGCGGGACTGCCCCACTGGTGGTGGCTGTTCGCATTCAACAACCTGCTGTTCACCTGTGTGGCGGAAGAAGCGCTGTTCCGGGGATGCATCCAGCAAGGGGTGGCAAGCCGAAGCACGCCCTGGGCAGGTCTCCTGGTCGCCAGCCTGCTGTTCGGCGCAGCCCATCTTGCCGGTGGCCCGTTGCTGGTGTTGTTCGCCGCGCTGGCGGGGGCCTGCTATGGCCTGGCGTTCCAGCTGAGCGGGCGCCTCAGTGTCGCCATCCTGCTCCACTTCCTGTTCAACTTCGCCCACCTGGCCCTGTTTACCTATCCCCTGGCCAGCCACTGACGTCGAGCACCGATTCACCGGGCAAAAAAAATGCCCCGCCCCCGTGGGGGCAGGGCATCTGCATTCACCCTGCAATCTAGTCGACGTAGAAGGTCTGCTGGAAAGTCAGCGTCTGCTGCTGCCCCTCCCCCATGATCTTCAGGGTGAACTGGTAGGTGTCCTCATTGCGATAGGGCAGCACTGCCAGGTAATAGATGGCATTCCCCTCTTTCACCTCCTGAAAATTCAGGGTGCGAAGGGTGCCGGTCAGATTGCGGGCTTCGCCGCTGATCCCCACCGCCTGTGCCACCCCCTGCTTGTTCTGCACCGCGATATTGACGATGCCGTTATAGCGGCTGCGCTCCAGGCCATAGGTCCTGGCTACCTCGGGGGTGAGGAAGCTGGAGTTGAACGCGGTGTAGTGCACTTTCCAGGGGCCCAGCTCCTGCATCTGCTCAGCCCGCAGCGGCAGCGTCATCAGGAGTGCCAGCAGGCAACTCATCCAGGCTGTTTTCATGATGTCATCCCTCTCGTATCAACCCTGATTATCGAGCAGAGCGGCAATCTCGGCGGGGATCTGCTTTGGCGCGTCGATGGCGACCGTCTTGTGCCGACCCAGCTCCCCCCGCAGGATGCGAACCTGCCCCTTGGCCACCTTGCACTGCTTGGCCAGGTACTTGATCAGGTGACTGTTGGCCTGACCATCCACCGGCGGTGCCGTGACGGCCACTTTCAACTCGTCACCGTGCAATCCGATGATCTGATCCCGGCTCGCCTTGGGCTGGATCATCAGATGCAACACCAGCTCGTCCCCTTCCAGCAGGACGGCGGGCATCAGATCATCCACCACAACTGGCCGAACAGATCCCCCATCAGGTAGTTGATGGCCTGCAGCGCGATGAAAGCGACCAGCACGGAGAGATCCAGCCCGCCCAGTGCAGGCAGGATACGGCGAATGGGGGCCAGGAAGGGTTCAGTGAGCTGGTGCATCACGTATTCAATGGGGTTGCGACCCTGACTGACCCAGCTCAGGATGGCGCGGATAAGCAGGATCCAGAAGATCATGGAACCCGCTTTCTTCAGCACGGTGAGCGTCGCAAACAGACAGAGAGTGAGCCAGTCCGCCTGCAGCACATTCATGCTCTTGAGCAGGACCAATTTGCCAAAGGCGATCAGCAGCGCCAGCAGCACAGAGGCCATGTCCAGCCCGCCAAAACCCGGGATGACGCGGCGCAGGGGCACCACCAGCGGGTTGGTCAGCTTGACCACCATCTGGCTCATGGGGTTGTAGAAGTCGGCCCGCGCCCACTGCAGCCAGACCCGCAGCAGCACCACCATGAGGTAGAGATCAAAGACAGTGTTAATCAAAAAGTAAGCCGTGTTCATCCGGGCTCCTTGCTAAAAGGGATTCAGAAAAGGGTTTCCATTTCGCCGGCCCGGGTAACGGCCGCCTGCATGGCTCTTGCGGTCAGCGGCATCAGCCCCTGCTCCTGGAATGTCTTGACGGCCTCGGCCGTGGTCCCGCCCTTGCTGGTCACCTGCTCGCGCAGGGTCTGCAGCGACAACTCGGGATTCTGCTCCACCATGGCGGCCGCCCCCAGGGCGGTTTGCTGCACCAGCAGGCGAGCCTGCTCCGGCGTAAAGCCCATGGCCTCGGCCTCCTCGGCAATCGCCTGCATGAACAGGAAGAAGTAGGCCGGGGCACTGCCCGCCGCCGCAATGACGCCGTTGATGCCGGCCTCCTGCTCCACCCAGAGGGTCTTGCCCACGGATTGCATCATCTGTTCGGCCACCGCCCGATCGGCCTGCCCGATGGCGGGCGGTGCATAGAGCCCGGTCATCCCCAGCCCCAGCAAGGAGGGGGTGTTGGGCATGGTGCGAATGATGCGATCGTGACCGCCCGCCATCTCCTGCAAACGTGCGACGCGAATTCCGGCGGCGATGGAGATGAGCAACTTGCCATCCAGCGAGCCAAGCTCGGCCACCAGCGCCGTCAGCATGCCCGCCATCAGCTGGGGCTTGACCGCCAGCACGATCACCTCGGCCTCCCGGGCCGCCTCGGCGTTGTCCTGGGTGATACGGATGCCGAACTGGCTGGCCAGTTCGTCCAGCTTGGGGCGGCTGGGATTGGCGGCGATGATACGCTCTACCGGGTAACCCGCCTGGATGAGGCCGGCAATGATACTGCGGCTCATGTTGCCTGCCCCGATGAAGGCGAGGGTTCTCTGCTGCATCAAACACTCCTGTTACTGACATCGCAGCGGATGCCGACCCAGCCTGTGCGGGCTGACAGCATCACACGCGCCTGTTTACCTGAAAAAAGCACGACCGGGGTGTTTCTCGCCCCGGTTCTTGCTCATGAATAGTCACGGGCCCCGAAGATGGCGGTCCCGACCCGCACCATGGTGCTGCCATGGGCAATGGCAGGCTCAAGATCCTCGGTCATTCCCATCGAAAGGGTGTCGACGCTCGGGTATTGTTGCGCAAGCTCGGTGAACAGAGCCTGCATGCGCGCCATCTGGGCCGCCAGCACTCCCTCGTCGCGGGTATGCTCGGGGATGGTCATCAGGCCGCGCAACCGCAGCCGCTCGCTTTGGGCCACCAGGGAGGCCAGGCGGAAAATCTCTTGCTCCGACGTACCGGATTTGCTGCTCTCTCCGCTAATATTGATTTGCAGACAGATATTTAGCGGCGCGAGCCCACTCGGTCTCTGGTTGTTGAGGCGTTCGATGAGCTTGTCGCGATCGACACTTTGAACCCAGTCGAACCGCTCCGCCACCAGCTTGGACTTGTTCGATTGCAGCGGGCCGATAAAGTGCCACTCTATGTCTGTACAGGCGTTCTGCTCGCGCAAGGCATCAATCTTGAGCGCGGCCTCCTGGGCGTAGGATTCGCCAAAGCGCCGCTGACCGGCGGCGTAGGCAGCCTGAATGTCCCCCAGCGGCTTGGTTTTGCTGACAGCAAGCAACTGGATGTGATCTGGGCTGCGGCCAACACGCCGGGCAGCCTCTACAATACGTTCCTTTACCTGAAGCAGGTGCTGGGCAATCTGGCTCATATTTCGTTCGTAATCTTGTGATGGGAGAATAACAAATCTATGGATATCACAGAGTTATTGGCATTCAGTGTAAAGCATAAGGCCTCGGATCTACACCTCTCGGCCGGGGTCCCCCCGATGATCAGGGTTGATGGGGAGGTTCGCAAGATCAATTTGCCCGCCCTGGATCACCGGGAAGTCCATGCTCTCATTTACGACATCATGAATGACCACCAGCGCAAGGAGCTGGAGGAGAACTTCGAGGTGGACTTCTCCTTCGAAGTACCCGGCATGGCACGCTTTCGGGTCAACGCCTTCCAGCAGGCGCGCGGCTCGGGCGCCGTGTTTCGTACCATCCCGAGCACCGTTCTGACCCTGGACGATCTGGGGGCGCCGGAGATATTTCGCAAGATAGCGGAGTACCCTCGCGGCCTGGTGCTGGTGACTGGACCCACCGGCTCGGGCAAATCCACCACCCTGGCCGCCATGGTCGATTACATCAATGACAACTTCCACCACCACATCCTCACCATCGAGGATCCCATCGAATTCGTGCACGAGAACAAGCGCTGCCTGGTGAACCAGCGGGAAGTACACCGCGACACCAAGAGCTTCAGCAACGCCCTGCGCTCGGCCCTGCGGGAAGACCCGGATATCATCCTGGTAGGTGAAATGCGGGACCTCGAAACCATCCGCCTCGCCATGACCGCCGCCGAAACCGGTCACCTGGTGTTTGGCACCCTGCACACCTCCTCGGCTGCCAAGACCATCGACCGTATCATCGACGTCTTCCCCGGCTCGGAGAAGGACATGGTGCGCTCCATGCTCTCCGAATCCCTGCGGGCGGTCATCTCCCAGACCCTGCTCAAGCGTATCGGTGGCGGCCGGGTGGCGGCCCACGAGATCATGCTGGGGATCCCGGCGGTGCGAAACCTCATCCGGGAAGACAAGGTGGCCCAACTCTATTCCGTCATCCAGACCGGGATGACCCACGGCATGCAGACCATGGACCAGAGCCTCAAGCAGCTGGTCAACCGAGGGGTCGTCGCCTCCCTCGATGCCAAAGCCAAGGCGGTCGATCCCAATACCATTTAAGCTCGCACACCCAAGGAGTCGCCATGAACATGGATGTTCTGCTCGCCGCACTGGTTGAACAAAAGGGCTCGGATCTCTTCATCACGGTCGATGCCCCCCCGACCCTCAAGGTCAACGGGCGTCTGGTGTCGCTCAGGCCGGCTCCCCTCGACAAGACGACGGCGCTGGCGTTGATCAGGGAGAGCCTGGACGAGACCCACTTCGAGCGCTTCCTGCACACCCGCGAGGCCAACTACGCCATCCAGCGAGGCTCGCTGGGGCGCTTTCGGGTCAGCGCCTTCTGGCAACAGGATATGCCGGGCATGGTGCTGCGCCGCATCGAGACCCGCATCCCCACCTTTGACGAGCTGGTGCTGCCCCCCATCCTGCAGGAGGTCGCCATGGCCAAACGCGGGCTGGTGCTCTTCGTCGGCGCCACTGGCGCCGGCAAGTCCACCACCCAGGCGGCCATGATAGGCTTTCGCAACCAGCACGGTGACGGCCACATCCTGACGGTGGAGGATCCGGTGGAGTTCGTCCATCAGCACGATCGCTGTCTGGTGACCCAGCGGGAGGTGGGGATCGACACCGCATCCTTCGATGTCGCCCTCAAAAACTCCCTGCGCCAGGCCCCGGATGTCATCCTCATTGGTGAAATCCGCTCCCAGGAGACCATGGAGTTCGCCATCCAGTTCGCCGAGACGGGACACCTCTGCCTCGCCACCTTGCACGCCAACAATGCCAACCAGGCGCTGGATCGCATCCTGCATCTGGTCCCCCAGGAGAAGCACCGCCAGTTCCTGTTCGATCTCTCCTTCAACCTGCGCGCCATCGTCGCCCAGCAGCTGCTCCCCTCCGCTCACGGGCAGCGCCGGGTCGCCGCCTTCGAGATCCTGCTCAACACCCCGCTCGTCACCGACATCATCCGCAAGGGAGAGATGCACAGACTCAAGGAGGTGATGACCAAATCCGGCGAGCTCGGCATGCAGACCTTCGATCAGGCGCTGTTCACCCTGTTCTGCGCCGGCCAAATTGGCTACAGTGAGGCCCTTGCCCATGCCGACTCCGCCAACGACCTGCGACTGCTCATCAAGCTGTCGGGTCGCGAGCAGCTGGGCGCAGGCACTCTCGACAACGTGACCCTGGATGAATGAGGGGCGTGCGTCACCGCTAGTAAAGGACAGTTATGCTGATTGTGGTTTCCCCGGCCAAGACGCTGGATTACGAGTCACCCCTGGTGACCCCCCGTTTCACCCAACCCGAACTGCTGGACCACTCCGCAGCACTGATCACCCGGGCTCGTCAACTGAGCCCGGACCAGATCGCCAGCCTGATGAAGATCAGCGACAAGCTCGCCGGCCTCAACGCCGCCCGCTTTGCCGAGTGGCAGCCTGACTTCACGCCGGCCAACGCCCGCCAGGCGCTGCTGGCCTTCAAGGGGGACGTCTACACCGGTCTGGCCGTAGAAGATTTCAGCGAGGCCGACCTCGACTTCGCCCAGGCCCACCTGCGCATGCTCTCCGGCCTTTATGGCGTACTGCGGCCGCTTGACCTCATGATGCCCTACCGCCTGGAGATGGGGATTAGGCTTGAGAACCCGCGCGGCAAGGACCTCTACCAGTTCTGGGGCGACATCATCACAGCGCACCTGAACAAGGCGCTGGCGGCCCAGGGGGACGACGTGCTGATCAACCTCGCCTCCGACGAGTATTTCAAGTCGGTGCGCCCGAAAGCCCTGCAGGGGCGCATCATCACCCCGGTCTTCAAGGACGAGAAGAACGGCCAGTTCAAGATCATCAGCTTCTACGCCAAGAAGGCCCGCGGCATGATGGCACGCCACATCATCAAGCATCGGCTCACCCGGGTGGAACAGCTGACCGGTTTCAATGCCGACGGCTACTACTTCGTACCGGAAGAGTCCGACGCCAATACCCTGATGTTCAAGCGCGCTGAAAATTAATTACACATTCAAGGGAACCAAGTCGGAGATCCTCGGGTCTGACTCTGTGAATCCTCTGTTGTAAGCACTTTTTGTTGGCCGACGTCCTTGCGTCGGCTTTTTTCTGCGCCTCTCTCAGGTCACTCCCCAGGCAGCAGACAGCAAAACGGCCATCCTGGGATGGCCGTTTCAACTGTGCTCGGGGGCATTACTTCTTTTTCTTCTTTGCCGACTTCTTGGCATCCTTCGGCTTTTTCTTCTTCACCGGCACCCGCGCTTCCTTGTGTCTGGGGCGCAGCTCATCGATCACCCGGCGCTTGAGGCGCTCCTCGGTGTAGCGTTCGATCTTGGCGACCATGGCCATGTCGTGGGCTTCCACCAGGCTGATGGCGCAGCCACGGTTGCCGGCACGGCCGGTACGACCGATGCGGTGCACATAAACATCCGCGCCGTAGGGCATGTCGTAGTTGATGACATGGCTGACGTTCGGCAGATCGATGCCGCGGGCGGCCACGTCGGTGGCGATGAGGAAGGGCACCTCCCCTTCATGGAACTTGCGGATAGACTCGATGCGCTTGGCCTGCTCCATCTCGCCACGGATCCAGGCGCAGGGCACGCCTGCCGCCTGCAACTGGCCGGAAAGCTCCGCCAGTCGCTCACGGGTCTTGACGAAGATGATGGCCTTCTGGGTCTCCGGGTTTTTCAGGATGTGCACCAGCAGAGCCAACTTGTGGGCGGCATCATCGGCCAGGTGGATCCACTGGGTGATGGGGCGGCGCTCGCTGCGGGGCGGCTCGGCGTGCAGCTCAACCGGGTCTTTGAGGATCTCGCTCGCAAACTTCTCGAGGCCGGCCCCTTCCAAGGTGGCGGAGAAGAGCATGGTGTGTTTGCGGTAGCGCGCCTCTTCCACGATGCGGTTCACGTCCTTGATGAAGCCCATGTCCAGCATCCGGTCCGCTTCATCCAGCACCAGCACCTCGATGTCGTGGCTCTCGAACTCCTCTTTCTCGATGTACTCGAGCAGACGGCCCGGGGTGGCCACCACGATGTCGGTGGTCTTGGTCAGGGCAGGTAGCTGCTCTTCATGGCTGACGCCACCGATGATGGTCTCGATGCTGAGATGGGTGTGTACCGCCAGGGCCTTGGCGTGAGCACTCACCTGCAGCGCGAGCTCGCGGGTCGGAGTCAGGATCAACATGCGGCACGGACCCGGCTTGCGGCGCGGGAAGTCCAGCAGGTGCTGCATCGCGGGCAGCAGGAAGGCGGCGGTCTTGCCGGTTCCGGTCGGCGCAGAGGCCAGAATATCGCGGCCGTCCAGGGCTGGCTCCAGCACCATCTGCTGGATGGTGGTGGGGCGGGTGAATCCCATCTCGGCCAAGGCCCGACTGAGGGCTGGATTCAGGTCGAAATCATCAAAGGACTGGCTCATGGCAATACTCGGTCATTAAGGAAGCGGCAGATTATAGGCGATTATGCCGCCGGCTCCTATGGTGACTGTGGCTTAGCCGCTATAATCGCCGGCCATTTTCCGCGGGCAGGTACAGGAGGAGGGCCGAATGGGGCGCAACAACGGTTTCACGTTCAAGCAATTTCACATCGATCACGACCGCTGCGCCATGAAGGTCGGTACGGACGGCATTCTGCTGGGAGCCTGGGCGCCGGTCGACAGCGCCCGCCGGGTGCTGGACATCGGCACCGGCAGCGGCCTCATCGCCCTGATGCTGGCCCAGCGCAGCACGAACGACTGCCACATAGACGGGGTGGAGCTGGATAAGGATGCAGCCATGCAGGCCCAGGAGAATGTGGCGGCCTCCCCCTGGCGTGAGCGGGTCACCATCATAGAGAGCGCCATTCAGGATCACCTCGCCCCCCCTTACGATCTCATCGTCTCCAACCCGCCCTATTTCCCGGCAGGCCAGACACTCCGCGATCCGGCCAGGGCTCTGGCCCGTCATACCGGGGGGCTCGACCCCAGGGGATTGCTGGCCGCCAGCGATCGCCTGCTGAGCCGTACCGGGCAACTGGCCCTGGTGCTGCCCACGGCGATGGCGGATGAAATTTTATGCATTTCGTCGAGTTATGATCTGTATGAGCGTTGTTATCTGGCTGTTACTACCAGAGAGGGGAAAGAGGCAAATCGTGTTTTATTGCTGCTTGGCAGAGGATTAAACAAGTGTGAGAGGGGTGAAATTGTGATCCATTCTGCCACGGGAGGCTATTCCGACAGATATATCCAACTAACCAGCCCCTTCTATTTGAAGATGTAAATTTTGCCTTGAACTATTTTTTCACATCATTATGCTGACTGCTAAATGAGCGCCCGCTCAAGACCAGTTCAAACCACTGGTCGCGATGAAAAAACCAGCGGGGCTCTTTTTTTTACCCCCGGAAAGTGCCGGTCACTGACAAATAAAAAACTATAACAAGCAATAGTTTACAAGACAGACGAGGTTGAACTTGACGAAATCACTCACATTGTCCGATGTACTCGGATTGGGCTTCATGACCTTTGCGTTCTATCTGGGCGCAGGCAACATCATCTTCCCGCCCCTGGCCGGCTTCATGGCGGGTGAGCACCTCTCTCTGGCCATGCTGGGCTTCCTGGTCACCGCCGTGGGCCTGCCCCTCATCACCATCATCGCCGTCGCCAAGGCTGGCAACGGCTGGGCCGGCATGACCAAGCTGCTGCCGACCGGCGTGGCCACCGCACTGGCCGTCGCCATCTACATCATCATCGGCCCGGCCTTCGCCGCCCCCCGTACCGGCCTGGTGGCCTACGAGATGGGCCTCAAGCCCTTCCTTGGCGACATGGGACCATCCGGTCTGGCTGCCTACACAGTACTGTTCTTCGGCGTGGCCATCCTGGTCTCCCTGAACCAGGGCAAGCTGATGGATGCCATCGGCAAGTACCTGACCCCGCTGCTGATGCTGCTGCTGCTGACCCTGGCCATCGGTGTCTTCGTCGCACCGCAAGGAAGCATGCCTGCCGCATCCGGTGACTACCAGAGCACCCCCTTCGTGAAGGGCATTCTGGAAGGCTACAACACCATGGACACCCTGGCGTCCCTGATGTTCGGCGCCCTGATCGTCGACCTGCTGCGCCAGAAAGGCATCCATGACTACCAGAGCCAGTTCAAGTACCTGGCCATCGCGGGCATCATCTCTGCCATCGGTCTCTCCGTGGTCTATGTCTCCCTGTTCCAGCTGGGCAACACCGCTGCCGGCGTCGCCACCGACGTGAGCAACGGCGGTGCCATCGTCAACGCCTACGTGCTGAGCCTGTTCGGCCAACCGGGTCAGTTCATCCTGGCTGCCATCATCACCCTGGCCTGCTTCACCACGGCCGTCGGCCTCATCTCCGCCTGCTCCGACTTCTTCCACAACCTGACCGGCATGAGCTACAAGAAGCTGGTCGTGCTGCTGGGTGTCATCTGCGGCGTCGTGGCCAACGTGGGCCTGAGCCAGCTCATCAGCCTCTCCATTCCGGTGCTGGTCGCCATCTACCCGGTTGCCGTGGCGCTGGTGCTGGTCACCTTCCTGAAGGGTTACTTCGGTCGCCCCCGCCTGGTGTTCCGCTCCGTGCTGCTGGTCGCCTTCCTGTTCGGCTGCCTGGACGGCCTGGGCGCCGCCGGCATGAAGATGGATGCGTTCGCCTTCCTGCCGCTGTTTGACAAGGGCCTGGCCTGGTTGCTGCCGACCCTGCTGGCCTGTGGCCTCGGTGTCATGGTGCGTGGCAATGGCAAGCTGGCAGCAGAAGCAGCCTGATAACAGATCTTGACCAAATAAAGAGGCCAGCATTCGCTGGCCTCTTTTTTGTTGGTGCAATCTGGTTCATCCGTTGTGGAGAGCGCTCCTCAGAGTACGGTTGCGGGCTTGGGTTTGCCTGCAAGACCGTACCAGTGATGCTCAAACCGGCCCGCATGCCAGCGCAGGGTGCCCCAGGGCTGGTCAGCCTGCCAGCGCGGGAAGTTGATCTCCACGCGGTTGTCTTCGTACTTGTAGAGAGAGGTGCTGATCTCGATATCCGACAGGATAAGCAGCACCACCCCACCGATGACACTCCATTTCAGCATCTTCCACATGGCGATTACTCGAAGCAGATCTCGATGGTGGCACGGCCATACTCCGATTCGAACGGCATCATGATCTTGGCGCCGTCGGCCCGGTGAGTAATGGTGTGATTGGGACCGGAGACGATGACCGGGGTCGCCATGTCGAACTCATAGCCCTTCTCCCCCAGCATGCGTTTGGCGCCGCCCGTCACCATGTTGGTGATCTCGCCCACCATGTCGGTCACTTCCTCGTTGATGGTGGCCGGCGCCTCCCCCAGCATGCGGCGCATGATCTCCAGTGCCAGCCCCTTCTCGAAGCTGATGGAAAGGGAACCCCGGGTCTGCGGACCCACCATGCCAATCAGGCCGGAGACATCTCCCCGAGCCAGCTCGTCCGTCTTGCGCTTGGGCGCGCCCGGTTTGAGTTCCAGCTGTGCCATGGTGGAGAGCACGTTGAGCAGGGAGAGCAGGAACGGGTTTACAAAATCAGCCTTCATCTTGACTTCCTACGGTAGCGGAACAGCGGGCACATTGACCATGGGCTTCTATGGTCTTGTTGGTAATAGTAAAACCATGCTGATGAGCCTGCTCGGAAAAGGCGCCGTCGATGGCGGGATCGTGCAGCTCCACTACCTCACCGCAACGATCGCAGATCAGCAGTTGCATCGGGTGGGCATGGTCGAAGTGGCAGCAGAAGATGAAGGCGTTGAGCGACTCCACCTTGTGGGCAAAGCCCTGTTCGAGCAGGAAGTCGAGCGCCCGATAGACGGTAGGCGGTTTGGCATGAGCCTCGGTCTGCTGCAACTGGGCCAGCAAATCATAGGCACTGATGGCATTGCCGTGGGCGGCAAGCAGCCGGAGCACCTGGCGCCGTGTCGGGGTGAAACGGATCCCGCGCTGCTCGCAGAGGCGTTCCGCTCGTTGTAGAAGTTGGTCTTGATTCATGTTCACGCAGATACCCTGTCAATTAGCCGGATACTATCACAGGGCCCCCAGTGCGCGGCGACAAAATTCATTTTCTGGGGCTGTCTCACGTTGTGATAGAATCCCGCCCCTTGTTTGGCCAACCCGGATGATTTTTATGCAGGCGCAGCGCTTTTCCATCGCCCCCATGCTGGACTGGACCGATCGGCATTGCCGTTATTTCCACCGTCTGATGACCCGCCAGACCCTGCTCTATACCGAGATGGTGACCACGGGCGCCATCATCCACGGCAAGGGCGACTATCTGGGTTACAGCGAGCAGGAACACCCTCTCGCCCTGCAACTGGGTGGCAGCAACCCGGCAGACCTGGCCCGCTGCGCCAGGCTCGCCGAGGAGCGCGGGTATGACGAGGTCAACCTCAACGTCGGCTGCCCTTCCGATCGGGTGCAAAACGGCCGCTTCGGCGCCTGCCTCATGGGCGAACCCGCGCTGGTGGCTGATTGCGTCAAGGCGATGCGCGACGTAGTCGACATTCCGGTCACCGTGAAGACCCGTATCGGCATCGACGATCAAGACTCCTACGAGTTCTTGCAGGCCTTCATCGAGCAGGTAAGGGACGCCGGTTGCGATACCTTCATCGTCCATGCCCGCAAGGCCTGGCTGAGCGGCCTGAGCCCGAAAGAGAACCGCGAGATCCCGCCCCTCGATTATCCTCGCGTCTACCGGGTCAAGCAGGATTACCCGGAGCTGACCATTGCCATCAACGGCGGGGTGACCAGTCTGGAGCAGACTCTTGAACATCTGCAGCACCTCGACGGGGTCATGATGGGCCGCGAAGCCTACCAGAACCCCTACATTCTGGCCCAGGTGGACAATCTGGTGTTCGGCGAGAACCGTGCCGTGCCGAGCCGCCACGAGGTGGTGCGGATGATGCTGCCTTACATCGAACAAGAGCTGGCCAAGGGAAACTACCTCTCCCACATGACCCGCCACATGCTGGGGTTGTTCCAGAACATGCAGGGCGCGCGCGCCTGGCGTCGCCATCTGAGCGAGAATGCCTGCAAGCCGGGGGCCGACATTCAAGTGGTGCTGGACGCCATGGCCAAGGTGCCGGAGTTCGCGCCGGCCGACGCGGTGGAGTGATCATGTACCGCTTCACCGGATCCTGGCTGCACAAGGCCCTGGTGCGTCTGTGCGCCGGCCTGCTCACCATTCTCGGCATCAAGCTCAGCGCCTTCTATTTCATCGGGCTGCTGATCGTGCTGGGGCTGCACCGGGACCAACTCCTGGGCTGAACGCCACCTCTCCCGAACAAGAAAAAGCCGGCGCCCCTGCGCCGGCTTTTTTGTCACCACGGAGGCGACCCGACAGTCTGGCTTACTCCTCCTGAACCATGAACTGGAGTTCAGGGGGAGAAGAGGTCAGCACATCGGCGCAGTAATCCCAGGTCGAGATGCGGTAGTGCTGCAAATCTTCATCCAGGTGCAGTCCATCGGATTCCTGATGGAACCAGCTGGCGAAACGGGACGGGGTAATGAGCTGGATCTGCTCCTCGATGACGTGGCTATCACGCCCCTCCGCCAGATCGCAATCCTCCATCACCCGCACCGCGAAGATGTGGCGAAAACTCACCCGGCACAGGGGCAACGGAGGCAGATCGATGCTGCGAGCACGCCCCAGCATGACGGTCAGGGTGTCGCTCCAGATATCCTGATGCAGTTCGGCCACGACCAGGCCGGGAGGGAGTTGACGAGAGGGAGCCCAGGGGACGGCTACCTGCCGAATGGCATTTTTCTGTTCCATATCCACCTCGCTACAGCGCATGCCATATCCTGAGTGTATCTGAAACAAATTTTGACGAAGATGGCAAGAAAAAACCCGGCACAAGCCGGGTTTCATTTGATTACAAGACGACCTTATTTGACGGCGTCTTTCAGCGCCTTGCCAGCCACGAAGGACGGCACATTGGCAGCTGCAATCTGGATCTCTTTACCGGTTTGCGGGTTGCGACCGGTACGGCCCGCGCGATGGTTGACCTTGAAGGTACCAAAACCCACCAACTGAACGGCATCGCCCTCTTTCAGGCTCTGGGTAATACCATTGATGATCTCTTCCAGAGCGACTTTGGCCTGAGCTTTGCTCAGGTCTGCTTTGGCGGCAATTGCATCGACAAGTTGAGCTTTGTTCATAACATTTCCTTTATGATCGGGCATTTAGCACCGGGCCACTCTATTCAAAAAAAAACACTCAGGCAAAGGCTTTATCAGCCGGATTGGCTTGAATGCTGGGGTTTTCATCAAGATCTGCGGAAATAGTCACATATATCGCCCCCTTGTCCCCTGGATGGGCGACAGGATGCGAAGTACCGGTGGGGAGAGGCATGCAAATCCCCGCCTGATGTAACAATATCCCTACACTCCTATTGACGGTCAACTGGATTTTCCCTAGTTATAGGAGTGTCGTCAGTCGATGAGAATGACCGAAGGCATGCGACCCGAGAGCCGCATGTCATGCCCATGGAGGGACTATGTTAACTGAACTGGAAAAAACCAAGCGCGCACTGGCAGGCAAGCACAGAGCAATAGATGACTGGCTGGATGCCAGACAGGCGTTGCTGGTCGAGTACATGCGACTGGCAGGCCTCATGCCCGCCAAGTGCAAGCAACGCACCCTCCCAGGCCATGTAGAACTGCAACGTTTTTGCGAACAACTGGTCGACTACGTCAGCGCAGGCCATTTCGAGATCTACAACCACGTCGTCACCGCCTTTGAGCAAGCCAGCGGCGACAAACTGGAGCTGGCCAAGCGCATCTACCCCCATATCCGTGCCTGTACCGAATTCGCGCTGGAGTTCAACGACAAGTACAGCAACGCCGACGAAGCCCAGTTGCTGCAACTGGACGAGGATCTGAACCAACTCGGCCCCGTGCTGGAGGACAGGTTCAAACAGGAGGATCGGCTGGTCAAGGCGCTGCAGGTGGTGGAATCCCTCAGCCATCAGCAGGTCTGATATTCAATATCGGAGCCAGTTCAATATCCTGGCGTGCCAGCTGGATTACACTCTGCAACATGAAGAATGAGCATCTTGCTCGCACGCAGACCGGAGACGACCATGGCCGAGCGCCGCCACTTTACTCGGATTTTCTATTTGACCGCCGCCAAGCTCACCCAGGGTGAACACCAGTGGCGCACCCAGCTGGTCGATGTCTCCCTGCAGGGAGCCCTGCTGCTCAGACCCGAGGCTTGGGTCGCCAGCGAGGACAAGGAGTACGAAATCTGCTTCGTGCTCGGGGGCAGCGACATCGAGATCAAGATGCAAGTCGAGCTGACCCACGAAGCCAGCAAGAAGCTGGGGTTTTACTGCCACCACATCGACATCGACAGCGCCACTCACCTCAAGCGGATGATCGAGCTGAACATCGGAGAGGAGCAACTGCTCCATCGCGAGCTGGAGCAGTTGCTGCAAGAGCACCGAGACCACGTCCCCCCCGAATCCTGAGCGGGCGGTCAGAAAAACAAAGGAGCGTTCATACGCTCCTTTTTCATGGTTGGTTACAGGGCCTCGAGGGCATCGGAGAGTTTCTTCACCGGCACCACCTCCATCCCCTCGATGGGATGTTTGGGCGCATTGGCATGCGGGACGATGGCTCGGCGGAAACCGTGCTTGGCCGCCTCCTGCAGTCGCTCCTGACCCGAGGGCACGGGCCGTATCTCGCCGGAGAGCCCCACCTCACCAAAGACTACCAGATCCTTGGGCAGGGCCTGATCCCGGAAGCTCGACACCATGGCCAGCAGCAGCGCCAGATCCGCGCTGGTCTCCTCGACTTTGACGCCACCCACCACGTTGATGAACACATCCTGATCCGCCATCTGCAACCCGCCGTGACGATGCAGCACCGCCAGCAGCATGGCGAGACGGTTGTGATCCATCCCCACCGCCACCCGGCGCGGATTGGAGAGCTGGGAGTAATCCACCAGCGCCTGCAACTCCACCAGCAGGGGGCGCGTGCCTTCCCAGATCACCATGACGATGGAGCCCGGAGCCTGCTCCTCCCCGCGGCTGAGGAAAATCGCGGAAGGGTTGCTCACTTCCTTCATTCCCTGCCCGGTCATGGCGAAGACCCCCAGTTCGTTGACCGCACCGAAGCGGTTCTTGTGGGATCGCAGGGTGCGAAAACGCGAGTCGTGCCCGCCATCCAGCAGCACGGAGCAGTCGATGCAGTGCTCCAGCACCTTGGGGCCCGCCAGGGTGCCGTCCTTGGTGACGTGGCCCACCATGAAGATGGCCACATGATTCTGCTTGGCATAGCGTGTCAACAGCGCCGCCGACTCCCGCACCTGGGAGACGGAACCCGGCGCGGACTGCACATCCGCCACGTGCATCACCTGGATGGAGTCGATGACCATGATCTGAGGTTGCTCCTGCTGGGCGATGAGACAAATCTGCTCGACGCTGGTCTCGGACAACATGCGCAGCTTGTCCGTGGGCAGACCCAGCCGACCGGCCCGCATCGCCACCTGTTGCAGTGACTCCTCACCGGTCACATAGAGGGTCTTCATGCGCTGTGCCAGGCCGCACATGGTCTGCAGCAACAGGGTCGACTTGCCGGCCCCGGGGTTGCCGCCGATAAGAATGGCCGAACCGGGGACCACACCGCCACCGAGTACGCGGTCCAGCTCCTTGAAGCCCGAGCTGAAACGGGGGATCTCCGTGGTAGCGATCTCCGCGAGGGTCTGCACCTGGCTGCCGACGGCGCCCGCATAACCGGTATAGCGAGCGCTCTTGCCGGATGTCGTCACCCCCAGTCGCACCTCGGTGATGGTGTTCCACTCCTTGCACTCGCTGCACTGACCTTGCCAGCGGGTGAAGTCGGCTCCACATTCGGAACAAACATAGGCGGTTTTGTTTTTGGCCATGGATAACTCGGGGACAGGATGAATTCCTGCTTGATATACTTGTTTGCGACCGGCAGATCAAACCCAGAATCGGAAAAGTGACTTTCCGCGGCAGGAATACATGGATTCAGAACAACCACTACATCTGATAGAACAACTTGTCCCCCTGCTCCGGGAAAAGGACTTCGACGAAATCTTCAACCGTCTGACCCAGAACGAAAATACCAACAGTCGGTTCCTGCTGAAGATGGAACTCAAACGTAAGTGCACCCCCTGTCGGCGCGTCATCGACATGCGCAACGAGCTGGGCGCCCTCTGTCAGGTGCATGAGTTCGACGGGGTGACCCACTTCATGCCCGCCGAGGCCATCGAGCTGTTTCAATCCCAGTGCTACCTCTACCGGGACAGCTACACCCTGGGGGTCTACGAGGCGCTGCAAGCCTGGTACAAGCTCAACCAGGGGCGCAGCGACAATCTGGCGCTGCCCATCAGCCCGTTTCGTCCGTTCGATGTCAGCGCCATCCCCTTCGCCAGCCATTACGGGCGACAGGAAGAGCGCATGCACTTCAGCTCTCCCATGGTGCTCCAACTCGCCAACGGCGAGAAAATCCTCGCCAAGAGCTCCGACATCTCCCTCGGCGGCATCCGGGTATCCGTGCCCTATCTGCCCGACTACCAGACAGGCGACCTGATAGCCGTCTTTTTCACCGGACTGGAACGCGATCATCCCCATCCCCTGCTGCGTGACCCGGTCAGCTACCAGATCCTGGGGGAGGAGAGAAAAGAGGACAAATTCTGGCTCAGGCTGCTCAAGAACGGCGAGCATCCGGTGTTCGACGAGTTCCTGCGCGACTTCATCGAGCGCAACCGCAGCCGCTATCGCGTCAGCGTCGACTACCTGCTCTCCGCCGCCGTCATCAAGGGGTATGAGCAGTTCTATCTGCCGCGCATGACCGGCATGCCCCTCTATTTCGGCAAGGGCAGCATCCCCGCCCTCGAGATCGCCCTGCGCACCGAGAACAACCAGCACATTCTCGAATACTGGCGCGACGCCAAGAACCGCGACATGCTCGCCAGCCTCTTCACTGCGGCCCGCATGCCCTCGTTGCTTCCAGGCAAAGAGGGGCTGCGCGAGACGCTGATCTACAGCTTTACCCATGCGGTACGCAGCCACCTCTACTTCTTCTCCGCGACCCGGGAGGAGCTGGAACAGAGCGGACTGACCGCGCTCTTCTTCCAGATCGGCGCCCGCCGCCCCAGCTGGCGGGTATACAAGTTCAGCATGGAAGCCTGCACCCTGCGGGAGGCCGACCTCGACAACCCCCAGGGCGGGGCGAGCCAGTTGCAGGACAGGCTGCTGCGCGAGCGCCTGGCCCAGCTCGGATACGTAGGCATGCTGCAGGAGATAAACCTGGACAACCAGCGCGACGAGTTCCAGCGAGAGACGGGTCAGGATCCGCTCAACGCCAACGCCTTGCAGCGCTTTGGCCATGACATCCATGCCGCCCCCTTCGAGATAGAGACGCTGCACTATGTGCAACTGCGCAAGGAGGCGCGCTACATGCACAAGACGGCCATCGTCTTGCATCACAAGGAGCGAACCTGGGTCGGCTGGACCCGAGACATCTCGGCCCACGGCATGCAAATCGAGCTGGAGGAGCCGTTCGACGGGGAGAAGGGAGACATCATCACGGTGGCTCTGCCCCGTTTGCAGGAGCTCGCCAGGAACATGGACCTGCAACGCCTGCCCTATCGGCTGGTCAGCCTCAACCTGAGCAGAACCGTGCTGCATCTGTGCATCGAGGGGACGGCTGAGCGCCATACCGGCCACCAGTTCTTCAGCCTGCTTATCGAAAGCAACCAGAACAAGCTCAAGACCACCCGGGAGTTCAATCGCTATCGCGGCATGGCCAGGGCGCTGCGCAACCTCTACACCCACCACCTGTTCAACACCCCCGTCTATGTGAACAAGCTCAAGGCCGCCCCGAAACTGGCCGCGGCCGGCCTCTCGCCACAGCCACGCAGCCTTTCCCGTCTGCTGCGCATCTGTGCCGAGCAGGATCAGCAGTTGAACCTGTATCCCCTGTTCCAGGGGGCGCTGCTCAAGGCCCTGCTGCTCAATCCCCTGCGCGCCATCGAGCGGGAAGACAAGCCGGAAGAGGAGGAGGTCTACATCGCCGCCCTCCACTCCCAGGGGGGAACCCCCCTGTTTCGCAGCCACCTGGCCAGCAGCTTCAGCTCACCGGATCAAAAGCGCCGCTTCATCGAGCTGGCTCGGCAACAGGGAGAATTCTATTCGGTACTGGTGGGTATTTCGCGCACCGGCCGCCCGGACACCAGCTTCATCGCGGGTGAACTGGACTACATCGCCAAGTTCGCCATTCACAAGGCCAAGAAGCTGGAAGAGGAGCTCTGGAGTGTCGTGGGCGTGGGTGAACTGACCGATACCACCGAGGCGACCCTGTTCCGCCTTGGCATACCATCCGGGCCCCGCTAACCAGCAGGGCCGGGAGACAACAAAAAACGGGCACGCAAGCGCCCGTTTTTTGTCTATCAGGCAGCCTGGGGGTTGCGCAGCCAGGCGAGGATGTCGGGGAAGTGATCCTCCTGTGCCTGGGGGGCCGTCAACATGTTGATGTGGTCGTAATCGAGGCGGTTGCCGTTGTCCCGCCCAAGGCGGGTGTGGCGGGCGGCCGAGCCCATCTCGTCGCTGAAGCGGCGCACGTCGACGGGGTGGCCAAGAACCTTGTCCGCCTTGGCGGAGATCATCCAGAGCGGGGGCCAGTTGACCCGGCTCGCCGCCTCGTCATAGGCGAAACCGTCAAAGGGATCCTGCCAGGGCCCGCACTTGACCCAGGGGATGGTCTCCTGCAGGTAGCGCAGGGGCTCATCATCGGCCCCTATCTTCAACCGGCGGGCGGCCAGAAACCCCTGGCGGCGCGCCAGCCAGGGGGCGAGCCGGTTCCAGATCAGATCCACCTTCAACCAGCGCTCCGGGTTCTGCACCGAGACCCCCCGCTTGGTGCCGAAGAACACCAGGCTGGCAACCTGCTCCGCCAGCTCGGGGAAGCGCACCAGGGTCGAGGCCATGATGACGCCGCCCCAGGAGTGGGCCATCCAGTGCACCCGGGCACCGGCATGGCGGGCCGATACCCAGCGCTGCAGAGCGGGCAGATCCTCGGTGATCAGCTCATGCTGACCGTGGCCGGCCCGCTCGGCGATGGTCGGAGTGCTCAGACCCCGACCACGCAGATCCGCCACATAGACCTGATACCCGTGGCGAGCCAGAAAGCAGGCCAGCCCCTTGCCCGATTCGGTGTAGAAGATGCGGCCGTTCTCGATGGCCCCGTGCACCATCAGGATGGGGTCGGCATGCACCGCGACACCGGGCTGGATATGGCGCACATGGAGTCGATGCTCACCGCAGGGGACAAACAGGGATTGCTGTAACAGTTCCATCTCGTGATCGGCTCCTCCTTGAGCGGGATCAGCACCAGCGCCGGTCGCGACAAGCCAAGGCGCCGAGCAGGCAGAGCACCCCTTCCAGATCGTGGTGATTGAGGGTCGCCGCCGCCTGGGCACGTACCAGGGGTTTGGCATGAATGGCAATACCAAGCCCCGCCACCCCCATCATCTTGAGATCGTTGGCACCATCGCCGACCGCGACCGTCTGGGATGCAACCACCCCGTACTCCGAGGCCAGCTGTTGCAGCGCCTCGGCCTTGGCGGCGGCATCGACGATGGGGCCGCTCACCTTGCCGGTCAGCAGGCCCCCTTCCACCGCCAGCTCGTTGGCGAAAATGGCATCCAGACCCAGAGCACGCTGCAACTCGCCGGCAAAGCGGGTGAAGCCACCGGAGGCGATCGCCACCTTCCAGCCAGCCTGCTTGAGGGTATCGACCATGAGTGGCAGGCCCGGCATCCAGGGCATGTCGGCCGCCACCTCGTCGAGGATGGTGACCGGCGCCCCTTCTAGCAGCGCCACCCGGGCACGCAGACTGTCGGCAAACTCCAGCTTGCCCTGCATGGCTGCCGCGGTAACGGCCGCCACCTGCTCACCGACCCCGGCCAGCCGCGCGATTTCGTCGATGCACTCTATCCTGATCGCGGTGGAATCCATGTCCATCACCAGCAGACCCGGCTCACTCAGGGTAGGCAGGGCGGCCAGATGACACAGGTCGATGTCCCACTCCTGGGCTTTGAGCGCCTGCACCAGCTCGGGGGAGAAGCGGTTGGTGCCAAGCAGCAGCAGTGGAATACCTGCCTGCTCCCCTGCGGGATAGAGGCTGGCCTCGAGCCCCAGGGCATCCAGCTGCTGGGCCAGGCGGGCCAGATGACCGGCCTCCAGCCCCTTGCCAAACAGGACAATCCAGGCGCTGTCGTGGGCGTTGGCCGCGGGCAGCAGGGCTTCGTTGGTGAGCTGCCAGCAGGGGGCACAGCTCAGGGCCCCGGACCAGTCGTGCAGGGAGCGGGGAAGTTGGGACAACAACATAAGAGAGACGCCTTCCTTGGAAATCATGGGGTTCATCATGCGGGCCCAGAGTAGCGTATTGCTTTTTGTACAGGCAAGCGCCAAGATCCCGCCTGCGGTGCGGGCAGACATGGAAACAGACCACCCTGTTTCCCGCTTCGCGGCACCGGGGCACCAGACAGCCCCGCTCATCCATTACCAGAGGCCCGGTTCTGTGCGTCATCTTCCCATCAAACGTGTTGTCAGCCTGGCGGCGGGAGTCCTGCTCGGTCTCTGGGTGCTGGTGCTGCTCATCCACATGCAGGGAGAGAGCCAGGCCGCCCTGCACGCGGCGGCACGGGACAGGGCACAGGCGCTGGTCGCCTATGCCGCCCGGGACATGCGCCGCTGGATCAAGGAGGACAAGGAGAGCGAGCTGGAGAGACTGGCGCAGGATCTGGCCGCCGAGCCTGACATTCTGGATGTCACCCTCTATGACGCCCGCGGCATTCCCCTCGCCCAGTCGGACAACGCCCTGCCGCTGGACAGTCTGCTGCCCATCGGCAGCGACAACAAATCCCTGCCGGAGCAGGGCAAGGGGCGCATCCAGTTCGTCCAGGAGATCCAAGACGGAAACCTGACCCTGGGCTATCTGAGGATCACCCTGGAAGAGCAGAAACTGCTGGCCGCACAAGATACCCATCTCAAGGTCAACCAGGAGAAACAGCGCCTGATGTTGCTGGTGATGCTGCTGGCCGGCCTGCTCATCTCCTACGGGGTGCGTCGCAACTACATGCGGGTGCGCAAGCACAAGAAACAGAGCAAACCCGCCGCTCCGCAATAAGCGGGAGTGGATCACATCCTCCGGCTTGTATATAACACTGGCAAGATCACTGGCAGGAGAGCCACATGATTGCCCCCCCCTTGCCGCTGGATGAACACAGTCGACTGGAACGACTGCGCATCCTCGGCCTGCTCGACCACGAGCCCATCGATCAGCTTGATCGCCTCACCCGGCTCATCACCCGGCATTTCGCACTCCCCATCGCCATGGTCTCCCTGACCGACGTGAACAGACAGTGGTTTCTCGCCCGCACCGGGGTCGATATGTGCGAGATCAACCGGGAGCACTCCTTCTGCGGTCATGCCATTTTGCGCCCCGACATCATGCAGGTACCGGATGCCAGACGGGATCTCCGCTTTGCCGACAATCCGCTGGTGACCGATGATCCCGGTGTGGTCTTCTACGCCGGCCGCCCCCTGCGGGCGCTGGATGGCGTGGTGCTCGGCACCCTCTGCCTGGTGGACCATGTGCCGCGCCATCTCGACGAAGATGCCTGCCGGGATCTCGACGACTTCGGCCGCCTGGTGGAGAACACCCTGCACGATCTGGAGCGGCGCCACCAGGTGCGCACCCTCAACCAGGTGCTGGAAGACAAGGAGCATCTCTTCACCCTCACCTTCAACCAGTCGTCGGTGGGCATGGCCCTCTCCTCCCTCGAGGGGAAATGGTTGAGAGCCAATCCGGGGCTGGAGCGGCTGCTCGGTTACAGCGAGCATGAGATGCTGAGCCGGACCTGGCTCGCCATGACCCATCCCGAAGATCTGCAACGGGAGCAGCCCCTGTTCGATGCCCTTATCGCGGGGCAACGGCAGGATTACCGGCTGGAGAAGCGGATGATCCGGGCCGATGGTACCCAGTGCTGGGTCCAGCTCAGCGTGACCCTCTGTCAGAGCCGCACCATGGCCCCCCACATGATCGCCGTGTTTGCCGACCTCACCGAGCGCAAACAGGCCGAAGCCGAACTCGTGCGGCTGCAGCAAGGGCTCGAGCAGCAGGTGCAGTCACGGACCCGGGAGCTCTCCCGCACGGTGGAGCAGTTGCATCAGGAGATGCACGAGCGCGGCGCCATGCAGCAGCAGCTGTGGCAGGAGCAGCGCCGCTTGCAGCACATGCTGGAGCACACCAGCAATGCCTTCCTCGAGCTCGATGCCGATTTCATCATCACAGGCTGGAACCCGGCCTCCACCACCCTGCTCGGCTGGCACGCCGACGAGATGCTGGGCCGTCCCCTCTTCGGGCTGCTCGGCGCCGAGCATCCCCTGCTGAGCCTGTCAGGCAACCCGCAGAGTCCGCCACGGCGGCTGGAGTGCGACATCATCACCCGCACAGGCCGGCACATCCCGGTCGAGGTGATTGCCGAGCGTTACCAGTTCGACGGCAAGGTGCGCATCGCCCTGTTTTTGCACGACATAACGGCCCGCCGCCAAGTGCTCGCGGAGATCGAGCGTGGCCGTGCCCGACTGCGGGCCATCACCGATGGCCTGCCGGTCACCATCAGCATGGTGTCACCCGAGGGGCGTTACCTGTTCGCCAACCAGGCCTATTGCCGCTACTTCGGGCTCGATACCGAACAGATGCGGGAAATGAGCGTGCGGGACGTCATCGGCGAGGAGGCCCACGGCAGGGCCATGGCCTATGTGGCAAAGGCCCTCGCCGGTGAGCAGGTGAGTTTCGAGCACCGTTTCGATCTGCCCATAGGTCAGCGTGACCTCAGGATCACCATGATCCCGAGCCGGGGCGACGAGCCCGGGGTCTACATCCTCGGCAGCGACATCACCGAGTTCAAGGCGCTGCAAAGCCAGCTGGAACACGAGGCGGCTCACGACCCCCTCACCGGCCTGCCCAACCGGCGAGCCTTCACCCTGCGCCTCTCCCGGGAGCTGGAGCGGGTACGTCAGAATGCCGAGACCCTGGGGCTGCTGTTCCTCGATCTCGACGGCTTCAAGGGAATCAACGACAGACTGGGCCACCATATCGGCGACGCCCTGTTGCAGCGCTTTGCCCAGGTGCTGAGTGCCGAGGTGCGCCCGGGGGACATGGTGGCGCGCCTGGCCGGCGACGAGTTCACCATCATACTGCCTGCCCTGCGCCAACCCGCGCAGGAGCTGCCTGCCCTATGCGAGCGACTGCTGGCGGCCATGGCGGTTCCCGGGGACGTGGCCGGTCACCGGCTGCCCCTTGCCGGCAGCATAGGGGGTGCCCTCTGTCATTCGGGCCAGTATTGTCACATCGATGATCTGCTGCACCGGGCCGATGCCGCCATGTACCAGGCCAAGCAGTCGGGCAAGGGGCGCTTCGCCCTCGATCTCAGCACGGCATAAGGGACTGTCAGCCCCCCAAAGCAACGGGGAAGCCTCATGCCTCCCCGTTTCTTGACCCACTCCCAGTTCCCCGCAGCTTGGCAGATCGGGAGTCAACGCCCCTCTCACCTGCTGGCTTTCAATCCGAAACGATCTCCCAAGAGCCGTCAGGCTTCTGGCAAGCAGTACCGAAGGCATCCTCCTTCTTGCCACCCACCGTGATGGTCTGCTGGAATTCGCGGCAGTAGCGGCCACTGCTGCTGGTCCCTTCCCGCACCGCAGTCACCGAGCCGGAGGCGTCACCATTACTCCAGGTGACGGGATCGTTCAGGGGTGCCGTGGTCGCCTTGACCTGGGCAGCCTCGTGCTCCCGCTGCTGCTCCTCATTGATGTTGTCGAGGATCTTCAGGGTAATGGCGGTGAAGGCCAGCCACTTCCAGGCATCGTTGTCGTCGTAATAACTGCCATAGCCCCCATACCAGTGGCCATAGGGACGAACCACCACCACGTCGTGATAGACACGGCGCCGATTCGGTGGCACGACGATATTGTTGTGGTGATTGTCGATGACCAGGTTGTTGCCCCTGATGTCACGACTATTGTCGATGTGGCGGTTGTCCAGCTGATGGTTGCCCTCGACATGGCGATCCTGTATCTGACGCTGGTTGACATGAACCGGCCGGGTCGCCTTGTCCCGCGCCCTCACATTGCCCCACCCCTCGTTGAATTTTACCGACTCCCGATTGGCCTGACGGGGCACGGCCCTGTGCTGCACCGCGTGGGGCTGGGATACCCGCTGCGGCGCCGACCTGTGCTGGGGCATGTGCTGGCCCCTGCCCTCCAGCGCCAGCGCCTCCTGCCAGAGCGTCGGGACTATCAACATCATGGCAAGCAGCATCGGAGGCAGGATATATATTCGTTTCATGGTGTTAGCCTCATGAGGAGTTGCCCGAAAGTATAGACAGCGCAACTCGCCAGCTGAGTTTTCCATCCCGATGAGGCATAAAAAAACGGCGACCCCTGGGTCGCCGTTTTTGCGTGGAGCCGAAGCCTGGGATCAGTCACCCAGCAGGACGGAGTCCAGCGCGATTTCGATCATGTCGTTGAAGGTCAGCTGACGCTCTTCGGAGGTGGTCTGCTCACCAGTACGGATATGGTCGGAGACGGTGCAGATGGTCAGCGCCTTGGCACCGTACTCGGCGGCCACGCCATAGATACCGGCGGCTTCCATCTCGACACCCAGGATGCCGTATTTTTCCATGACGTCGAACATGGAGGGGTCCGGGGTGTAGAACAGATCGGCGGAGAAGATGTTGCCCACGCGCACGGCCACGCCCTTGTTCTTGGCGGCCTGAACGGCATTGGCCACCAGGTCGAAGTCGGCGATGGCGGCGAAGTCGTGATCCTTGAAGCGCAGACGGTTCACTTTGGAGTCAGTGCAGGCACCCATGCCGATCACCACGTCACGCAGTTTCACGTCTTCACGCACGGCACCGCAGGAGCCCACGCGGATCAGGGTCTTCACGCCGTAGTCGGTGATCAGCTCTTTTGCGTAGATGGAGCAGGACGGGATGCCCATGCCGTGGCCCATGACGGAGATGCGACGACCCTTGTAGGTGCCGGTGAAACCGAACATGTTGCGCACGTCGCACACCTGCTCGACGTTCTGCAGGAAGGTTTCGGCGATGTATTTGGCACGCAGGGGGTCGCCCGGCATCAGCACGGTATCAGCAAAGGCGCCATCTTTCGCATTGATATGAGGAGTTGCCATTCTCTTTATTCCTTCACACTAGGTTGAGTTTTATTGTCTTTATGGATTGTCCGCTGCCTGCGCGGCGGCGGTACATTACAGGAAACCGGGGCCCTGTGGCACCCCGGGCAGGCGAACCGGCCCGGGGTCACCATCACAGGAAGCTGGTACCGTATTGCAGCTTGGGCAGGCCGTGGTAGGCCGCGATGCTCTGGCCGATGTCGGCGAAGGTCTCGCGACGACCGACGGAGCCCGCCTTGACCGGCTTGCCGTAGAACAGTACCGGAATGTATTCGCGGGTGTGGTCGGTACCACTCCAGGTCGGGTCACAGCCGTGGTCGGCGGTCAGCACCACCACGTCGCCATCCTGCAGCAGGTCGAACAGCTCCGGCAGGCGGGAGTCGAAGTACTCCAGCGCATCGGCGTAGCCCTTGACATCACGGCGGTGACCGTAGGAGGAGTCAAAGTCCACGAAGTTGGTGAAGACGATGGTCTGGTCACCGGCCGCTTTCACCTCTTCCAGAGTCCTGTCCCACAGCTCGGTCAGACCGGTCCCCTTCACCTGCTTGGTGATGCCCTGCTGGGCATAGATGTCGGCGATCTTGCCGATGGAGACCACCTGGCCACCCGCTTCCTTCATGTAGTCCAGCACGGTCGGCGCCGGCGGCAGCACGGAGTAGTCGTGGCGGTTGCCGGTGCGCTTGAAGTTGCCCTTGCCGCTGCCCACGAACGGACGCGCGATGACGCGGCCGATGTTGTAGGGCTCCAGCAGCTCGCGCACGATGTGGCACAGCTCATAGAGCTTCTCGAGGCCATAGGTCTCTTCGTGGCAGGCGATCTGGAACACGGAGTCGGCAGAGGTGTAGAGGATCGGCTTGCCGGTGCGCATGTGCTCTTCGCCCAGATCGTCCAGCACCTGGGTGCCGGAGGCGTGGCAGTTGCCCAGATACCCGGGCAGACCGGCCTTCTCGACGATGGCATCCAGCAGCTCCTGCGGGAAGCTGTTGTGATGGTCGTGGAAATAACCCCACTCGAACAAGACGGGCACGCCGGCAATCTCCCAGTGACCGGACGGGGTGTCCTTGCCGGAGGAGAGCTCCTGGGCAAAGCCGTAGGCGCCGACCACTTCGATGTCCTTGTTCAGTCCGGCCGGGAAGGTGCCGCTGGCGAGTTCGCCCGCGTGGCCCAGACCCAGCTTGCTGAGGTTTGGCAGGTTGAGAGCGCCACGGCCCTCGATCTCACCGGCGGCGCACGCCTTGGCGATATGGCCAAGGGTATTGGCACCCACGTCGCCGAACTTGTCGGCATCGGCGGCAGCACCAATACCGAAAGAGTCCATCATCAGAATAAAGGTACGTTTCATGGGACTTCCCCTTGTTACAAATCAGCCAGACCGATGCGACGGTAAACCTCGGGCAGCGCCTCTGGTCGGGTGTCGCCGATCTTCACGGCAGCCTGCACCATGCGGGCAGCCTCGGCAAATTGAGCTTCTGTCTGAGCGTGGATCAGGGCGAGCGGCTTGTCAGCATCGACGCTCTGACCCAGGCGGATAAAGTCGGTCAGACCGACGGCATAATCGAGTTTGTCGGCGGCGGCGCGGCGACCGCCCCCCATGGCGACCACGGCCAGACCCAGTTCACGGGTATCCATCGCGGTGACGAATCCGCTGTGGGCCGCGTAGACGGGGCGCACGATGGCGGCTTTGGGCAGGTAGGCGTCATAACGCTCCATGAAGTCGGCGGGACCGCCGAGGCCGGTCACCATGCGCCCGAAGATCTCGGCGGCCTTGCCGTTGTCGAGCACCGCCTGCAACCTGGTGCGGGCATCGCCGTCATCGCTGGCCAGGCCGGCGGAGATCAGCATCTCGGCGCACAGGGCCATGGTCACTTCGTGGATGCGCGGGTTGCGATACTCACCGGTCAGGTAGCGCACCGCTTCGCGCACTTCCACGGCGTTGCCGGCGCTGGAGGCCAGCACCTGGTTCATGTCGGTCAGGAGTGCTGAAGTACGGCAGCCGGCACCGTTGGCCACGGCGACGATGCTCTTGGCAAGCTCTTCAGAGGCTTCAAAGGTCGGCATGAAGGCGCCGGAGCCCACTTTCACGTCCATCACCAGGGCTTCGAGCCCGGAGGCGAGCTTCTTGGAGAGGATGGAGCCGGTGATCATGGCAATGGACTCGACGGTGGCGGTGATATCCCGTACCGCGTAGATACGCTTGTCGGCCGGGGCGAGATCGCCGGTCTGGCCGATGATGGCGACCCCCGCCTCTTTCACTACTTTCAGGAAGCGGTCGTTGTCGACCGAGGTCTGGTAGCCGGGGATGGCATCCAGCTTGTCCAGGGTACCGCCGGTGTGACCGAGACCCCGGCCGGAGATCATGGGCACGAAACCACCGCACGCAGCGACCATGGGGCCCAGCATCAGGGAGACGACGTCACCCACGCCGCCGGTGGAGTGCTTGTCGACGATGGGGCCGCCCAGATTGAGGTGGTCCCAGGTCAATACCATGCCGGAGTCGCGCATGGCGCAGGTCAGGGCGACCCGCTCATCCATGGTCATGTCCTTGAAGTAGACCGCCATGGCCAGGGCCGCGATCTGCCCCTCGCCGATGGTGTTGTTGGTAATGCCCTGAACGAAGAATTGAATCTCTTGGGTACTGAGCGCTTCACCGTTGCGCTTCTTGCGAATAATTTCTTGAGGCAAAAACATCTTTCATTCCCTCCGTGCATCACGCACGAACACAGACCGAACCAGATCCGGAAGGGGGCGGCGCACCGCCCCCTTCCACCGCTTAGTAACCGCTGGTATTGGCAGGCTTGTCGCCATGCCCCAGGGTCGCCAGCAGGCTGGCCAGCAGACTGGAGGCACCGAAACGGAAGGTGCGGGCGGATACCCAGTCCTTGCCCAGGATCTCTTCGGCCATGGCCAGGTACTGACCCGCCACGGCGGCGTCTTTCACGCCACCGGCCGGCTTGAAGCCCACTTTCGGGTTCTTGGCCTTGATCACTTCCATCATGATGCGGGCCGCTTCCGGGGTCGCATTGACCGGCACCTTGCCGGTGGAGGTCTTGATGAAATCGGCACCGGCGTCGATGGAGATCTCGGAGGCGCGACGGATCAGCGCCTCTTCCTTCAACTCGCCGGTCTCGATGATCACTTTCAGCAGTACCTTGGCGCCGCAGGCTTCCTTACATGCTTTGACCAGATCGAAGCCGACCTGTTCATTGCCGGCCATGAAGGCGCGGTACGGGAAGACCACGTCCACCTCGTCGGCACCGTAGGCCACGGCGGCGCGGGTCTCGGCCACGGCGATCTCGATGTCGTCGTTGCCGTGGGGGAAGTTGGTCACGGTCGCGATGCGCACGTCGGCGGCGCCGATGTCACGCAGGGTCTTGCGCGCGATGGGGATGAAACGGGGGTAGATGCAGACGGCGGCGGTCAGGCCGGCCGAAGACTTGGCCTTGTGGCACAGGTCGATCACCTTCTGATCGGTGTCGTCATCGTTCAGGGTGGTCAGGTCCATCAGGTTCAGGGCGCGTTGGGCGGCCACTTTCAGATCAGTCATGCTATGTCTCCAAAGTCTTGTTAAGCCCCATCACCCGCGATCGGCTTCACCGAACACCAAGGGTCGGCAGAGACGTTCCCGGAGCAACGGGATATGGAATTGCAGCGCAAATGCACAGGCAATACGGCTGCAAATAAGGCAAGAGCCCTGTCACTTTCTTACAAAAGTGCGGACTTGGTTCCATGAAGACTTGAGAAAGGCCGACTACGCAGACCCGACTTCCCAATCAATTCCATTTGACCGCCAACACCCGGATTCACCGGGCATTAGTCAATGCCAGCACCCTGCTGGCATCGCCTATTTCAGCCGAGATACCCCGTGTTTGCAAGCCGGATTTGCCAATTTCAGAGGTACCTCACACCCGGCAAATCCAGCGCTGGAAGGCGCTTAAGAGAAGAAGCGGGTCAGGATCCAGGAGTAGGCAATGCCCCCCAGATAAACCCCCACGATCCCCATGACGCCGGAGAGGACGGGCGGCGCCGGTATCGGCAACTTGAGGAAAGAAAACAACACCCCAACGATAAAGCCGGCCGCCATAGCCAGTAGCACTTCATTCATAGAACCTCCGATTTGACTCACTTTATTATTAGTCTTGACAGGAAAACGGTTGTCACCACCCCAAACGAGAACGCCACAGCAAATCGCTGTGGCGTTCGTCTTTATCCTGTCGTCAGGCAATGTTACATGCCGGACAGCGCCAGGAAGAAGCCTGCGATGGTCGCAGACATCAGGTTGGACAGGGAACCTGCCAGCACGGCCTTCAGACCGAACTTGGCGATGGTGCCGCGACGGTTCGGTGCCATGGAGCCCAGACCACCCAGCAGGATGGCGACGGAGGACAGGTTGGCGAAGCCGCACAGGGCGAAGGAGATGATCGCCTTGGTGTGCTCGGACATGGCCACACCGTTGATCAGTACTTCATCCTTCAGGTAGGGGGCGAAGTTCAGGTAAGCCACGAACTCGTTGACCACCAGCTTCTGACCGATGAAGGAACCGGCCACGACCGCTTCGCTCCAGGGCACGCCGATCAGGAAGGCCAGCGGGGAGAACAGCCAGCCCAGCAGCAGCTCCAGGGAGAGTTGCGGGTAACCGAACCAGCCGCCCACACCGGAGAAGATGCCGTTGATCATGGCGATGAGGCCGATGAAGGCCAGCAGCATGGCACCCACGTTCAGGGCCAGTTGCAGACCGGCGGAGGCACCGGCGGCAGCGGCGTCGATCACGTTGGCAGGTTTGTCGTCCAGCTCACCTTCTGCGGTGTTCTCGTCGTAGCTCGGGGTCTCGGTTTCCGGTACCAGCAGCTTGGCGAACAGCAGACCACCCGGGGCAGCCATGAAGGAGGCTGCGATCAGGTATTCCATCTTGACGCCCATGGAGGCGTAACCGGCCAGTACGGAGCCGGCAACGGAAGCCAGACCACCACACATGACGGCAAACAGCTCGGAGTCGGTCATCTTGGAGATGAAGGGACGTACCACCAGCGGGGCTTCGGTCTGACCGACGAAGATGTTGGCAGTGGCGGAGAGGGATTCGGTACGGGAGGTGCCCAGCACCTTCTGCAGACCGCCGCCCAGCAGCTTGATCACCCACTGCATGATGCCGAGGTAGTAGAGTACCGCGATCAGGGAAGAGAAGAAGATGATGACGGGCAGGACGCGGAAGGCGAAGACGAAGCCACCGCCACCGAACACTTCGAACATCTTGTTGCCAACCAGACCACCGAACAGGAATTCGATGCCGTTCTGGCCATAACCGATGACGCTGGAGACGGCGTCGGACACGCCCACCAGGATGTCACGACCGACCGGCACGTAGAGCACGAAGGCCCCCAGACCGGCCTGGATGGCAAAGGCGCCACCTACGGTACGAATTTTGATTGCCTTGCGGTTGCTGGAGAACAGCACCGCAATCAGGACGAGCGTCGCCATCCCTACCAGACCCATTATCAGATTCATTATTAACACTTCCTCTTTAGTAGCACCTGCCAGCTTGTTAACGATTTGTGTATTGAAGCCGCTAATCAAGGGTGCGCATTATACTAATTACGGTGCGACAAAATAGAATACTGGTCACATTTTATAAGCCACAAATGGCCTGAACATCGTTTAATTAGACCGCAAACGATTTTTATGGGCCCTATTTTTTATCACTCGGTCATCATTTGATAATCAAATGTTAATTTCATGATTTCCTAGGGGGAACAGCCGCCGGGTGGAGTCATGTAACACCGAAATAACATCCTCCAGCGGTTGCTGCCGCAATTGTGCCAACAAGCGGGCTATGGTCGGCAGGCTGGCCGGCGTGTTCACCTCCCCCTGCTGGCCTTGCAGCGGCATGTCGGGAGCGTCGGTTTCCAGCAGCAAGGCCTCCAGCGGCATCTGGCGTATCGCCTCCCGGGTCTTGTTGGCCCGCTCATAGCTGATGACCCCCCCGATCCCCAGCCTGAAACCCAGTTGCCAGAACACCTCCGCCTGATGCAGGGAGCCGCTGAAGGCGTGAATGACCCCCCCTTGTGGCGGAGTGAAGCGCCGCAGGATCTTGGCCACCGTGTCGTTGGCACGCACCGAGTGGACGATGAGGGGCAGCTCATGCGCCATGGCCAGTCGCACCTGCGCCTCGAACATCTCGACCTGCCCCTCCTGCGGCACATGGGAGCGCAGATCCAGCCCGCACTCCCCCACGGCCACCAGCCCACGGGGCCGACTCGCCAGCAGGGTCTCCAGCCGGGTCAGTGCATCCCGGGGCTGCTTGCCCACATACCAGGGATGGATCCCCAGGCCATAGCGGATGTCGTCGTGGCGCTCGGCCAGCGCCATCACCCGCCTCCAGTTTTCCTCTCCCACGGCGGGGATGATATACTCGCCCACCCCCAGCTGGCGCCACCGGGTCAGCAGCGCCTCCCGATCGGCGTCAAAGACCGGAAAATCGAGGTGGCAGTGGGTGTCTATCAATTCCATGTCGCGCTTACCTGTCTGTCGTACTCAATGGGTTCATTCCATGCCAACACACGTTTCCCGAGGCTTTACCCTGATAGAACTGGTACTGGTCATCATCGTGCTGGGGATCCTGGCCGTGACCGCCCTGCCCCGCTTCATCAACATCCAGGACGACGGGCTCAAGAGCAGCGTCTCGGCCACGGCGGGCAGCTTTGCCAGTGCCGCCCGGCTCGCCCACGCCGGCTGGGCGGTCAAGGTGAAGGGGGAGCCCCTGGCACTCTACAACTTTAGCGGCATGGGCAGGCAGGATCTCGACATCAACAGCCATGGCTGGCCGGTGGGCACCAAGGAGGACCAGGGAGGTCAGGGGCCCGATACCGTTTTCCCCGGTGGCGACAGCGATCAGATTTCCGTCAGCAGCCGGGACGACTGCGAGAGCCTGTTTGGCGCCCTGCTCGATACCGATCTGACGGTGGCCGATGAGTTGCACCAGGATTCAGACAGTGACTACATCTCCCGGCTCATCCCGGCAGACGCTCAGGCTGACGGCGCCCTTCGTCACGACAACTGCCGCTATACCCTGCGCAGCTCCGTGGGCCGCTTCCCGGCATACCCCGACGGGCTCTCGTTCGACTACAACAGCGTCACTGGCGCCGTGACCCGCCAGTTCCAGTGAGGTCGTCGCCCTTCTCCGGGCACTTCTCGTCTTCATCATGGCGTACCGGCGCGCAGCAGCGCCGGTTCTCCGGTGTGAGTCCCCACTCCTGGCACCAGGCATCGTAGCGAGCCAGCCAACGCAGCAATATCCCCTTCATGGGCGCCTCCTTGTCTTGATGGTTTCCCCACAAGCCTGCCCCAATCCAACTCCCCAGACCAGCATCTCGGGGCCAGCGGCGTCATGGCCTGTCCAGCGGCAGCAGCAGCCCCATGGAAATCTCGTCCACATAGCCCTCGTCCAGCCGATAGGCCTGCCGTCTCACCCCTTCCTCCACGAACCCGCACTTGCGATACAAGGCGCGGGCCACCTCGTTGTGGGCCATCACTCCCAGCACCAGCCGGTGGATACCGAGATCCCTCGCGGCCGCGATCAGGGTACGCAGCAACCGTTCACCCCATCCCTGCCCGCGCGCCCCCGAACGCAGCCCCATCACCACCAGGGCGCAGTGGCGGTTGCGTGCCAGGCCGCCACCAAGGAGCGCGGCAAACCCTTGCACCTCCCCCGCCAACTCCAGCAGCCACATGGCCTGATTGGGGGACGCGGCCATGGCCTCGAGCCGCCTGCGCTGCCCCGCTATGTCCGAGGGGTGCTCTCCCGCTTCATACAGCATGAAGCGGGTCTCCCTGTCCAGTTGCCCGAAGAAGCTGTCCAGCGCCGCCGCATCCTCCACCCCTGCCATACGAATCATCACGCCGACCTCCCTGCCTGGTGGTTCTACCGACCACGACCATAAAAAAAC
>NZ_JBFODR010000023.1:0-278136 GCF_040908425.1 Aeromonas sp. R2-1 | reverse complement strand
CGTTTTTATCAGAGCCATCTGGCTAACGCCACGCCCTCGGCCCGATCAGGCTTTCGCTGGCAGGCTCAGGCAGGCGACCGCTTCCACCTGCATCGCGCGAGGGGAAGATCCCGAGCGACGATCAGGCCTTCGCTGGCAGGCTCAGGCGAGCAACGGCTTCCACGTGCATGGAGTGCGGGAACATGTCCACCGGCTGCACCTCGTCCAGCACGAAGCCCTGCTTGACCAGCCAGGCGAGATCCCGGGCCAGGGTCTGGGGGTTGCAGGATACATAGACCAGACGGCGCGGCGCCATCGCCACCAGGGTCTGCAATACCGCCTTGTCACAGCCCTTGCGGGGCGGATCCATCACCACCACGTCGGCACTCACCCCGTCGGCATGCAGGGCAGGCATCAGCTGCTCCGCCTTGCCCACGTGGAACTCGGTCTGCTCGATGCCGTTGAGGGCCGCATTGCGACGGGCGTCGCTGATGGCGCTCTCCACCGACTCGATCCCCACCACCTTGGCGGCCTTGCCTGCCAGGAACAGGGAGATGGTGCCGATGCCGCAATAGATGTCGAACACCGTCTCGCTGCCGGTCAGCTCGCAATACTCCAGCGCCTTGGAGTAGAGCACGTCGGTCTGGCTCGGGTTGTTCTGGAAGAAGGAGAGGGGCGAGATCTCGAATTCGAGCTCGTGGATCTTGTCGCGGATCACCCCGCTGCCCAGCAGCACCCGGTTCTTGTCACCCAGGATGCGGTTGGTGCGCGCCTCGTTGATGTTCTGCACCAGAGTAGTGACCGGCAGATCCGCCAGGGCCGCCAGCAGCTCGGTTTCGAACGGCAGCGCTTCGCCCAGGGTCACCAGCACCACCATCAGCTCGCCGCTCTTGAAGCCCTTGCGGGTCATCAGGTTGCGCACGCAGCCGGTGTGGGCCACCTCGTCATAGGCCGCGATGTCGTGCTCGCGCATCCAGTTGCGTACCCGGGCATTGAGCTCCACGTGCAGCGAGTCCTGCACCGCGCAATCATCGGCGGTGATGAGGTCATGGGAGTGCTTGCGGTAGAAGCCGATCTCGGCGCCCGTCTCGCTGCCACGCACCGCGTACTGGGCCTTGTTGCGGTAGGCAAACGGCGTCTCCATGCCGAGGATGGGGTTGACCACGGCCTCACCCAGCCCGACCTGCTCCAGTGCGCTCTGCACCAGGCTCTGCTTGAGGGCAAGCTGGGCCGGATAGGCCAGCGGGCGCACCTGGCAGCCACCGCATTCGGTGTTGGGGCAAAAATCGGCCACCCGATCGGCAGAGGGCTGGGTCAGCTCGACCAGCTTGCCGTGCAGGTAGTTCGGTTTGACCTCGGTCAACTCGACCAGCGCCTGCTCACCGGGCAGCAGACCCTCGACAAACAGGGGGCGATCGAACAGGCGACCCTTGCCATCCCCCTTGTCGGTCAGTTCCAGAATATCGATCTGATGTTGGTGTCCCACTAACGGCATGAGCGGCTCCGAAGGCATGAAAGAGAGGGTGACGACGGGGTAGACCCGGCGACCCCGAATAAAGGGTGGCAGAGTTTAGCGGAGATCCGCCCAAAATGCAGGCATAAAAGACCCTGCAAACACAAATAGCGACCCCGGCCACCAGCGGCCCGGTCCGGGCAGCCTGGCCATCTCGCCCCAATAAAAAAACCGCCGGACGGGGCCGGCGGTATGACATTCATGGCAGCAGGATCAATGGCTGTAGGCTTTCTCGCCGTGGCTGGTCACGTCCAGCCCTTCGCGCTCGGCATCTTCCTTCACCCGCAGACCGATCAGCAGGTCCACCAGCTTGTAGGCCACGGCCGAGACCAGGGCGGTCCAGACCACGGTCACCCCCACGCCGATGACCTGTACCTTGACCTGGGCCAGGATGGAGTATCCCTCGGCCACCTGGTTGGTCACATAGTCCCACACCCCGGTGCCGCCCAGATCCGGGCTGGCGAACACCCCGGTCAGCACGGCCCCCAGGATCCCGCACACCCCGTGCAGGCCGAACACGTCCAGGCTATCATCGGCCCCCAGCAGACGCTTGAGACCGTGCACGCCCCACAAACCGGCCACACCGCTGAGCAGGCCGATGATAAGGGCGCCCCCCACACCGACGAAACCGGCGGCAGGGGTGATGGCGACCAGACCCGCCACCGCACCGGAGACAGCGCCAAGCAGGGAGGGACGGCCCTTCATCGCCCACTCGGCGAAGGTCCAGGAGAGGGCGGCAGCGGCTGGCGCGATCCAGGTGTTGGCGAAGGCCAGAGCCGCCGTGCCGTTGGCTTCGAGGGAAGAGCCAGCGTTGAAGCCGAACCAGCCGAACCACAGCAGGGCGGCACCGATCATGGTCATGGTCAGGCTGTGGGGGGTCATGGGGTCACGGCCATAGCCAACCCGTTTGCCCACCATGAAGGCCCCAACCAGACCGGCCACCGCAGCGTTGATGTGCACCACTGTGCCGCCGGCGAAGTCCAGAGCGCCGTGCTGGAACAGATAGCCTGCGGTGGCACCGGCCGCTTCGGCGGCGGCCGCATCCGTGTAAGCATCCGGACCCGCCCAGTACCACACCATGTGCGCCATCGGGATATAGGCGAAGGTGAACCAGATCACCGCGAACAGCAGCACCGCCGAGAACTTCATCCGCTCGGCAAAGCCGCCGACGATGAGCCCGCAGGTGATGGCGGCAAAGGCACCCTGGAACACCACGTAGATGAACTCGCTGATCCCGACCCCCTTGCTGAAGGTGGCGGCGATGGAATCCGGCGTCACCCCCATCAACAGCACCTTGTCGAAGGAGCCGTAGAAGGCGCCGCCCTCGGTGAAGGCCAGGGAGTAGCCGTAGACCACCCAGAGGACGGTGATGAGGCAGAACAGGGTGAACACCTGCATCAGCACGCTCAGCATGTTCTTGGCGCGCACCAGGCCGCCGTAAAAGAGGGCGAGGCCCGGCACGGACATCAGGATCACCAGGGCCGCTGCCACCATCAGCCAGGTATTGTCCCCCTTGTTGATGGTCACGGTCGCGGCCGCCTGTACCACATCGGCCTGCGCGGCCACCTCTTCGGCCCAGCCCGGGGCGGCCATGGTGGCGGCCAGCGCCAGCAGGCCAGTCATTACGAGTCTCTTGAACATACAGCCCTCTCCTTGTCGTCCCGGCATCCGGGTCCATTTCCTGATATGCATTTCCAACCTGGCCACCTGCCCACCGCACCTGTGTGGCTCACGGAGACATCATGGCGACATGACATGGGGAAAGCATAAAGCAGGCCAAGAAAAATAATCCTTTTATTTCATGGATTTATGTTTTTATCACATTCAACACGCACCATCTTGGCGCACGATGCCCGGTTACAGGGGGAAAATCGCACTTTGGCTGTGCATTGCCGGGAAAGTGCACCAGGATGACCCAACCACCTCACAATGACGGGGCGAACCCGTGGTGATGTCACCCTGGCAGGCTTATCTATCCCGCTAAGGTATTTATGAAATAAATGAAATGGGCCATACCATGGTGAAATCAAATGAGGCTGACGGCCAATATCCCCCCACCCGAGGGGCACAAGCACGATAAGAGTGCAAACTCGCGCCATTCGTCTGGCCTGCCCCGACATGCCCGGTCATACTGGCAAGCCATCTTCCCCTGTTCCCAGCGCCGCGAGGAGCCCATGCCCAATCTCAACGTGACCGAAATCAAGGCCTTCGTGCCTGCCCGGGATTTCCCGCTGTCAAAACAGTTCTATCAGGATCTCGGCTTTACCCTGGCCTCCGATGGCGACGGCGTGGCCTATTTTCATCTCGGCAACGCAAGCTTCCTGCTGCAGGATGGCAACCCCCCGGGGCTGGCCGAGCAGCTCATGATGCACCTCCTGGTGGAGGACGTGGCCGCCTGGCAGGCCCAAGTGGAGGCGAGCCAGGTCGCCGCCCGCTATGGCGTCAGGGTCACGGAGCTCGTCACCCAGCCGTGGCGCATGAAGGAATTCTGTCTGTACGATCCCGCCGGCGTGCTGTGGCGCATCGCGCAGAACATCGACTGAGGGGATGGCAGTCCGAGAGGCTGATGGCCTGACAGCCTGTGGGTCTGAAGGGCTGAGGGGCTGAGGGTCTGAGGGTCTGTGGGTCTGTGGGTACACCTCTTCGCACCGCCCGGAAAAACAAAAGGCCATCCGCGAGGATGGCCTTTTGTCATGGAATCTGATGGTGCCCGGGGTCGGACTCGAACCGACACGTATTGCTACGGCGGATTTTGAATCCGCTGCGTCTACCGATTTCGCCACCCGGGCAGCTGCGAGGGATTATACGAATGGCGCTTGGCCATGCAAGGTGTTTTTCTTGCGCCCACCGTTGTTTGCTCATTTATTCAACGCCTTGCCGATGCCAGGCCAGTTACATAGAATGCCCGCATCATATTAATGGAATAATCATCATGGCCAAGCGCAAGACCCCCTCCCCTCTCCAGCCTGCTCCCCGGCATCCGTCCGCCGGTCTGCTGCGCCGTCTCGGCGCCCTGCTCTATGACTATCTGGTGGTGATTGCCCTGCTGATCATCGCCGGCTTCATCGGGATGGGTGTGGCCCACCTGCTGCTGGCCACCGGCATGGCGAGCGTCCCCGAGGGCAAGGATGCCGCCTGGCTGCTCACCAGCCCCCTCTACAGCGCCTGGCTGGCCTTCGTCATCTGCGGTTTCTACACCTGGTTCTGGGTCCGCGCCGGCCAGACCATCGGCATGCGGGCCTGGCGCCTGCGCATCCAGAACCTGGACGGCAGCAACATTCGCGTCACCCAGGCCCTGATCCGGCTCGCCACCTCGGCCTTTGGCCTGGGCAACCTGCTGTGTGTGTTCAATCGCGCCCGCCCCCGCGCCTTCCAGGACATCTGGGCCGAGTGCGAGGTGGTGGTGCTCGGCAAGGCGGAAAACCTGGAGCAGCTCAATCGCTGATCCCAAGGCGGCAACGAAAAAGGGCACCCCGAGGTGCCCTTTTTGTTGACCAGAACTGACGGCTTGCAGCCCAGAACCTTGACGGAAACGGTGCATCGAGAGCAATGGCCGCCTTTTGTCAGCAGCCCGCCGTCCTTCAGGCCGCTACTGCTTGCGGCTCAGGATATAGAAGGAGATGCCGCCAAACAGCAGGCTGGGTGCGATGGCCGCGAGGATGGGCGGGACCGCATAGACCAGGCTGACCGGGCCGAACACCCTGTCGCTCACATAGACCGCGAAGCCGGTCATGATCCCCATCAGCATCCGCGCCCCCATGCTCACCGAACGCAGCGGGCCGAAGATGAAGGAGGAGGCGAGCAGTATCATGGCCACCACGGAGAGCGGTGAGAGCAGCTTGCGCCACATCTCCAGCTTGTAGCGGCCGGCATCCTGCTTGTTGGCATCCAGATAACCGATGTAGTCCCGCAGCCCCGAGATGGGCAGGTTCTCGGGATCGATGCTGACCACCCCGAGCTGCTTGGGGGTCAGCTCGGATTGCCAGGCCATCTGGGCATGCTCTTCGTCCTGGATCCGGGTGGGATCGTCAAACCGGGTGATGTGCACCTGTTTCAGCAGCCAGTGGTGATCCTCGAACACCCCCTCCTTCGCCTGCACCACGTCGATCAGGTTGCGGGACGGAGTGAAGCGGTAGAGGGTGATGCCGGTCAGGGCGCCATCGTTGCGCACCCCGTTGATGTTGACGAAGTTGTTGCCATCCCGTGCCCAGACCCCGTAGGCCGAGACCGTGAGCCGCCCTTCCGACATGGCCCCCGCCTTGATGTCATCCGCCATCCGCTTGGCGGCCGGTGCGACGTACTCGCCCATCAGCCCCACCAGCAGCATCAGGGGAATGGCGGTCTTGAGCGCCGCCATGACGATGCTGATCTTGGAGCGACCCGCCGCCTGCATCACCACCAGCTCGGAGCTGGTCGCGAGCTGGCCCAGACCGATGAGGCCACCGAGCAGGGCCGCCAGGGGGAAGAAGAGCACCGCCTCCTTGGGCATGGAGAGCAGCACGTAGTAGAGGGCGTTGAGCATGTCGTAGTTGCCTTCCCCGACCGCCTTCAACTGCTCCACGTACTTGATGAGCGCGGCCAGCCCGACCAGGGTCAGCTCGCACAGCAGGATCGACATGAAGATGACCCTGCCTATGTATCTATCGAGAATGCCGAACATCAGCAGAGACTCCCAGGTTGCAGCATCATGCTGACTTTCTCTTGAACAATTGCCCTTTGACCCCGTTCCACCAGCTGGTGCCCTGCAGGTTGAGAGGCAACCCTATCAGAAGCAGATAGACCAGGGGCACCAGGAACATCCCGGGCCAGTGGGGCAGACGCCCGCTGTCGATGGCCGACCGGGCGGCGCTGAGCAGCAGGAAATAGGAGAGATAGAGCAGGATGGCCGGCAGCAGCTTGGCGTAACGCCCCTGACGGGGATTGACCCGCGCCATCGGCACCACCAGGAAGGTGAGCACCAGTATGGAGAGAGGCAGCGACAGGCGCCACTGCAATTCGGCCATCAGCTGGTTGTCCTGGGTACCGAGCAATGCCAGGGTCGGCTTGGCCGCCGCCTTGCGGTTGGATCGCTCCATCTCCTGCTGGCGGATCACCAGGCTGTATTCACGAAACTCCGAGACCTGGAACTGCTTGCCGGTGAAATGCCCCTCGTAGCGCGAACCATCCTTCAGGGTCAGCCACTGCAAGCCGTTGCTGTCGGCGGTCACCTGCCCCTCGTTGGCCACCACCACTGACGGGGGTGAGCCCCCCTCGGCCCGTTGCAGCACGAAGATTTTCTGCAACTCCGACCCCTTGTCGTTCAGATCCTGGATGTAGGCCACCAGACGCCCCTTGTCGAGCTCCATGAAGCGGCCGGCCTGCAGGAAAGAGATACCGGGATCGGCCTTGAACTCGTCGATCACCTGGTACTCCCGCTCCTTGGCCTGGGGGGCGACCCAGCCGGTGTTGAACGCCGCGACGGCGGCGGTCAGCAAGGCCAGCACCAGGGCGCTGCCCATGATGAAACGGTGACTGAAACCCACCGCGTGCATCACCGTCATCTCGCTTTCCGCGTACAAACGGCCGTGAGCAAACAGAATGGCTAAAAACAGACTGATAGGCAGCATCAACAACGCCATATTCGGCAGGTTGAGCAGCAGGAGGGTGGATACCAGGCGCGTCGGCACCTCACCATCGGCGGCATCGCCAATGATCTGGATAAATTGCTGGCTGACGAAGATAAGCAGCAGCACGAACAGCACCGCCAGCTGGGTTTTCAGGGTCTCCCTGAACAAATATCGGAAAACGATCACAGTCATTCCCAAGTAAACTTGTGTTTTTAGTCGAATGCCTGAAAAATAGGGCCCTATATTGGATTTTTACCAGTTTGAACTGCGGAGCCTGTGACTGTTCGCTCCGCCTCTGATACCCCAACAAGCACCGCATTATTCAATAAATGGTGCCTTTTGTCTTTAGGATGTAGGAGATTCCATGGAGTTCAGTGTAAAGAGTGGCAGTCCTGAGAAGCAACGCAGTGCCTGCGTCGTGGTCGGCGTTTTTGAGCCCCGCCGCCTCTCTCCGGTTGCCGAACAGCTGGACAAGATCAGCGACGGCTACCTCAGCTCGCTGCTGCGCCGTGGCGACCTGGAAGGGAAACCGGGCCAGATGCTGCTGCTGCATCAAGTACCGGGCGTGCTCAGCGAGCGCGTACTGCTGGTCGGGTGCGGCAAGGAGCGCGAACTCGACGAGCGCCAGTACAAGCAGATCATCAACAAGACCATCACCACCCTGAACGAAACCGGCTCCATGGAAGCGGTCTGCTTCCTGACCGAGCTGCACGTCAAGGGTCGGGATACCTACTGGAAGGTGCGTCAGGCGGTTGAAACCACCAAGGCAGGCCTCTACAGCTTCGATCAGTTCAAGACCAACAAGGCCGAACCGCGCCGTCCGTTGCGCAAGCTGGTCTTCAACGTGCCGACGCGTCGGGAACTGACCATAGGCGAGCGCGCCATCAACCACGGCCTGGCCGTGGCGAAAGGCGTGCGCATCTGCCGCGACGTGGCGAACATGCCGCCCAACGTCTGCAATCCCGCCTACCTCGCCTCCCAGGCCCGCCGTCTGGCGGATGCCTATGACAACATCACCACCAGGGTGGTGGGGGAGCAGGAGATGGCCGAGCTCGGCATGAACTCCTACCTGGCGGTGGCCCGCGGCTCCGAGAACGAAGCCATGATGGCCATCATCGAATACAAGGGCAACGCCGACGCCAAGCCCATCGTGCTGGTGGGCAAGGGGCTGACCTTCGACTCCGGCGGCATCTCCATCAAGCCGGCAGACGGCATGGACGAGATGAAGTACGACATGGGTGGCGCCGCCTCCGTGCTCGGCACCATGCACGCTCTGGCCCAGTTGCAGCTGCCCATCAACGTCATCGGCGTGCTGGCGGGCTGCGAGAACATGCCGGGGGGCAACGCCTACCGCCCTGGTGACATCCTCACTACCATGTCCGGCCAGACCGTCGAGGTGCTCAACACCGACGCCGAAGGCCGCCTGGTGTTGTGCGATGCCCTCACCTATGTGGACCGCTACGATCCCGAGACCGTGATCGACGTGGCGACCCTGACCGGTGCCTGCATCATCGCCCTTGGCCACCATACCTCTGGCCTCTTGGCGAACCACAACCCCCTGGCCCACGAGCTGCTCAACGCCTCCGAACAGGCCGGCGATCGTGCCTGGCGTCTGCCCCTGTTCGACGAGTATCAGGAGCAGCTGGAAAGCCCGTTCGCGGACATGGCCAACATCGGTGGCCGTCCGGCCGGTACCATCACCGCCGCGGCCTTCCTGTCGCGCTTCACCAAGAAGTACAACTGGGCCCACCTGGATATCGCAGGGACCGCCTGGAAGAGCGGCAAGGAGAAGGGCTCCACCGGCCGTCCTGTGCCCCTGCTGACCCAGTTCCTGCTCAACCGGGCCGGCGTGGCGGACATCGAAGACAAGGAGTAATCCCCTTCCCCATCGACTCGAAGAGCGATGCGAGAAGGCGTTACCCTATATCACAAGGAAGAGGCCTGCCTCTTCCTTGTTTCATTGAGAGAATCCGGGAAGTCCGTGCCAGACGCGGCTCCCGAAGACGGCCAATCGCTGTCCGTCACAGCCAAACGGGACCGACCTGATGAGCCAAGTGACCTTTTACCTGATGAGCCAGCCCGATGATGCGGATGCCTCCGCCGTCGAGCGCCTCGCCTGCCAACTTGCGGCCGATGGCTGGAGCGCAGGCCACCTCTATCTGCTGTGCGAGGACGAGGCCCAGGCCCTGCGTCTGGACGAGCTGTTGTGGCAGTTGCCGCCCGATCGCTTCGTGCCGCACCAGTTGCAGGGGGAGAGCGGTCAGGCTCCGGTGGAGATAGGCCATCAGCCGCCACGGCGGCGCTATGCCTGCCTCATCAACCTGGCCCGGCAGACACCTTTGTTTGCAGGACACTTCGCTCAAGTGGTAGATTTTGTCCCCACTGACGAAACGCAAAAGCAGCAAGCCCGCGAGCGCTACAAGCACTATCGCCAGGCGGGCCATACCCTCGAGATGAGGGATCAGCCCGTCCTTGCCGCACCGGATCCGGCGCAGCCCTGACTGTGCCACCCTCGATCCACGACGAATCAACACCAGAATCCATCCATCCAGAATACGGCGAGACCATGGAAAAGACTTTTAATCACAACGCCATCGAACAGGCGCTCTACCAGCACTGGGAAGCCCAGGGTTACTTCAAGCCCCACGGCGACACCAGCAAAGACTCCTTCTGCATCATGATCCCGCCGCCGAACGTCACCGGCAGCCTGCACATGGGCCACGCCTTCCAGCAGACCCTGATGGACACCCTGATCCGCTACAACCGCATGCAGGGCAAGAACACCCTGTGGCAAGCGGGTACCGACCACGCCGGTATCGCCACCCAGATGGTGGTTGAGCGCAAGATCGCCGCAGAAGAGGGCAAGACCCGCCACGATTACGGCCGGGAAGCCTTCATTGACAAGATCTGGCAGTGGAAGGAAGAGTCCGGCGGCACCATCACCCGTCAGATGCGCCGTCTGGGTGACTCCGTGGACTGGGAGCGCGAGCGCTTCACCATGGATGAGGGCCTCTCCGCCGCCGTCCAGGAAGTGTTCGTGCGCCTGTACGAAGACGGCCTGATGTACCGCGGCAAGCGTCTGGTGAACTGGGATCCCAAGCTCAACACCGCCATCTCCGACCTGGAAGTGGAAAACCGCGAGATCAAGGGCCACATGTGGCACCTTCGCTACCCGCTGGCCAACGGCGCCAAGACCGCCGAAGGCCAGGATCACCTGATCGTCGCCACCACCCGTCCGGAAACCATGCTGGGCGATACCGCCGTGGCCGTGAACCCGGAAGACCCGCGCTACAAGGCGCTGATCGGCCAGCATATCCTGCTGCCGCTGGTGAACCGTCTGATCCCCATCGTTGCCGACGAACATGCCGACATGGAGAAGGGCACCGGCTGCGTGAAAATCACCCCGGCCCACGACTTCAACGACAACGAAGTGGGCAAGCGCCACAACCTGCCGATGATCAACATCTTCACCCTGGACGCCCACGTGCGTGCCGAGGCCGAAGTGGTCGATACCAATGGCAACCCCAGCACCGCCTATGACGCCGCCCTGCCGACCGAGTTCGCCGGGATGGAGCGCTTCGCCGCCCGCAAGGCCATCGTCGCCAAGCTGGACGAGCTGGGCCTCCTGGCCGAGATCAAGGATCACGTGCTGCAACAGCCTTACGGCGATCGCGGCGGCGTGCCCATCGAGCCCATGCTGACCGACCAGTGGTACGTGCGCGTGGCCCCCATGGCCAAGACCGCCATCGAGGCGGTGGAAGATGGCCGCATCCAGTTCGTGCCGAAGCAGTACGAAAACATGTACTTCTCCTGGATGCGCGACATTCAGGACTGGTGCGTCTCCCGTCAGCTGTGGTGGGGTCACCGCATCCCGGCCTGGTATGACGATGCCGGCAACGTCTACGTGGGCCGCAACGAAGAGGAAGTGCGCGCCAAGCACAGCATCCCGTCCGTGACCGTGCTGCGTCAGGACGAAGACGTGCTCGACACCTGGTTCAGCTCCGCCCTGTGGACCTTCTCCACCCTGGGCTGGCCGAACAACACCGAGGCGCTCAAGACCTTCCACCCGACCGACGTGCTGATGAGCGGCTTCGACATCATCTTCTTCTGGATTGCCCGGATGATCATGATGACCATGCACTTCATCAAGGACGAGAACGGCCAGCCGCAAGTCCCGTTCAAGACCGTCTATATCACCGGCCTCATCCGTGACGAAGAAGGCCAGAAGATGTCCAAGTCCAAGGGCAACGTGCTGGACCCCCTCGACATGATCGATGGCATCTCCCTGGAAGACCTGCTGGAGAAGCGCACCGGCAACATGATGCAGCCGCAGATGGCCGAGAAGATCGCCAAGCGCACCGCCAAGCAGTTCCCGGAAGGGATCAATGCCCACGGCACCGACGCCCTGCGCTTCACCCTGGCGGCGCTGGCCTCTACCGGTCGTGACATCAACTGGGACATGAAGCGCCTGGATGGCTACAACAACTTCTGCAACAAGCTGTGGAACGCCTCCCGCTATGTGCTGATGAACACCGAAGATCAGGATTGCGGCTTTGCCGGTGGCGAGATGCAGTTCAGCCTGGCGGATCGCTGGATCCAGTCCCAGCTGCAAGTGGCCATCCGTGACTTCCGCACCGCCCTCGATACCTACCGCTTCGACATCGCTGCAGGCGTCTTGTACGAATTTATCTGGAACCAGTTCTGTGACTGGTATCTGGAGCTGACCAAGCCGGTACTGACCAAGGGCTCCGAGGCCGAGCAGCGCGCTGCCCGCCACACCCTCGTCAGTGTCCTCGAGACCCTGCTGCGCCTGGCACACCCGATCATCCCGTTCATCACCGAAACCATCTGGAAATCGGTCGCCCCGCTGGCCGGCGTACACGCCGACACCATCATGATTCAGGCTTTCCCGGAATTCGACGCAGCCAAGGTGGACGACGCCGCGATGGCGGATCAGGAGTGGGTGAAGGAGTTCATCGTCAGCATCCGCAACATCCGCGCCGAGATGAACGTGGCCCCGAGCGTGCCCCTCAACGTGCTGCTCCAGTGCGATGCCAAGGATGCCCAGCGCGCCGCTGACAACGAGGCCTTCCTCAAGTCGCTGGCCCGTCTGGAATCCATCCGCGTACTTGGCGCAGGTGAAACCGCCCCGCTGTCGGTCAAGAAATTGATCGGTGCCACCGAGCTGATGATCCCCATGGCCGGTCTCATCGACAAGGAAGCCGAGCTGGCCCGTCTGGCCAAAGAGGTGGCCCGTCTGGTGGGCGAGTGCGGCCGCATCGAAGGCAAGCTCGGCAACGAAGCCTTCGTCGCCAAGGCGCCGGAAGCGGTCATCATCAAGGAGCGCGAGAAGCTGGAAGATTACCGTCTCCAGCTGACCAAGCTGGAAGCCCAGCAGGCCGAGATCGCCGCGCTCTAAGCCACAGCGCAACATGACAAGCCCCCGTTTATCGGGGGCTTTTTCATGTCAGGGGTTCAGTTCTCCCTCTCCTGCCCCGCAGTTTTATCCCTCCCACCGGGACGATATTCAAAAATTCACGAGCCAAATCACCTCCTTTCACAAGCGCAGAGCCCGCAAATTCATTACACTGCCAGCGGTCTTTTCTATCGGGAGTGCTGCTGCAGTATGGAAATATTGATCCTGTTTGGATTGATTTTGCTCAATGGCGTCTTCGCCATGTCGGAAATCGCCATCGTGACGGCACGCAAGGCACGCCTCGCCAAAATGGCGAGCGAAGGGAGCCGCTCCGCCGCCATCGCCCTCAAGCTCGGGGAAGATCCGACCCATTTCCTCTCCGCCGTGCAGATCGGCATCACCAGCATCGGTCTGCTCAACGGTATCTATGGCGAGTCCCTGCTGGCCCAGCCCTTCGCTCTCTGGCTGCAGGAGTGGGGGTTCTCCCCCAAGAGCAGCAGCCTGCTCGCCACCGTCATCGTGGTCGTGCTGGTCACCTATCTCTCCATCGTGGTAGGGGAGCTCGTGCCCAAACGCCTCGGACAGCTCAGCGCCGAGCGCATTGCCTGTCTGGTAGCCCGCCCCATGCTCTGGCTGGCGACCCTGACCCGTCCCTTCGTCTGGTTGCTCTCCGCCTCCACCAACGCCAGCCTGCGGCTGCTGCGGGTCGATCAGCGCAGCAGCAACAACGTCACTCAGGAGGAGATCCACGCCATGCTGGTGGAGGGCTCCGAAGCGGGGGTGATTGAGGACCATGAGCACACTATGTTGCGCAACGTGTTCCGCCTCGACGAACGCAGCCTGGCCTCCCTGATGGTGCCGCGCAGCGACATCCGCTATCTGGACCTGTCACTGCCGCTGGAAGTGAACCTCCAACGTCTGGTGGAGTATCGCCACAGCTTCTTCCCTGTCTGTGACGGCAGCCTGTCGGATCTCGTCGGCATCCTCAACGTCAGCAAGGTGCTGCACGCCTACATCAAGGGAGAGCCCATCGATCTGGCGGCGCTGACCCAGGACGGCAGCCTGCTGCCGGAGACCCTCAACGGCCTGGAGCTGCTCAACCACTTCCGTACCCACTCCGAGCACATGGTGCTGGTGGTGGACGAATATGGCGAGCTGCAGGGGCTGGTCACCCAGCAGGATCTGCTGGAAACCCTGGCCGGCGACTTCCAGCAGGAAGATGGGGAAGACAACTGGGCCTTCCAGCGCGCCGACGGCAGCTGGCTGCTCGACGGCCTCATTCCACTGCCAGAATTGAAGGACTGTCTGGAGCTGGTTCGTCTGCCGGAAGAAGAAAAACATCACTATCACACCCTTGGAGGGCTTATCATGCTGCTCCTTGGCCGCCTTCCCCAGACCGGAGACCTGGTCACCCTGGAACAGTGGCAACTGGAAATCGTGGATATGGACGGCCTGCGCATCGACAAGGTGCTTGCCATGCCCTTGACCGACCAACCCAGCTAACCTGCGGAGTTTGCATGTATGGAGCAGTTTTACCACCTGGCTCACGCCTTTATGCATCAGGATCTGGCGACACTCTCTGATCCCAAGATGGTCTTCATGGTCTATGTCGTCCTGCTGACCTTCCTGGTGCTCGAGAATGGCTTTATCCCCACCGCCTTCCTGCCAGGGGATACCCTGCTGATCCTGACCGGCGTGCTGATCTATCAGGGGGTGTTGCCGATGGCAGTGGTCCCGCTGCTGATCATGGCGACCTTCGTCGGTACCTGGCTTGGCTACATGCAGGGGCGTTTCCTCGGCCACACCCGGATGTATCACAGGCTGATGTCCCATCTCGATGACAAGCACAAGGAGAAGGTGCACTACCTGCTCAACAAGTACGGCATCATCACCCTGATCACCGCCCGCTACATCGCCTTCGTGCGTACCGCCTACCCCTATATCGTCGGCGCCAACGAGATCCCCCAGGGGCGCTTCCTGGTGGTCAACCTGATCAGCTCCATCATGTGGATCTGCCCCCTGGTCGGGCTGGGTTACTACCTGAGCCACACCAAGCTGGCCGCGCAGTATGAGTCCCAATTTCTCAGCGTCATTCTCTACCTGCCGGTCGTGCTGCTGGTGGGCGGCCTCATCGCTCTGGTCTGGCGCTGGTGGAGCAGACGCAAGCCCGGCGTCTCCAGAGAGTGAGACAAACCACAGGGTCGCCCACAGGCGGCCCTTTTTTATGGAAAATAGTGGCGAATTCCCCCTGCTCGCTCTTGTAAAGCAGGGGCAAAAATGAGTGAATCTAGCGCCTTTTTTCGCTGTGGATGGAGTTGGTTGTATGGGGTGTTGGATTCGCGCAATCGCGCTGGTAGGTGGATTGATGGGACTGCTGGGTTCGCAGACAGCCCTGGCGACCCCCGACCCGGCCAAGCTGCAGCTCAAATCGGGCAGTGCCCTGGTGATGGACGTCAACACCGGCAAGACCCTGTATCAGAAAAACCCCACCCGGGTGCGCCCCATCGCCTCTCTCACCAAGCTGATGACGGCGCTGGTGGTGCTGGATGCCCGCCAGAACCTCAATCAGACCCTGACCATCGATCAGAACGACAGGGACAACATCAAGCACACCTATTCACGGGTGCGCATGGGCACCCAGGTCAGCCGCCGCGACGCCCTGCATCTGGCGCTGATGTCCTCCGAGAACCGCATGGCCTCGGCGCTTGCCCGCCACTACCCGGGGGGTCGCCAGGCCTTCATCCGCGCCATGAACAACAAGGCCAGACAGCTCGGCATGCGCAACACCCGCTACTATGACTCCACCGGTCTCTCCACCCGCAACGTCTCCACCGCCCAGGATCTGGCCAAGCTCCTCTCTGCGGCCTATCGACAGCCGCTGATCCGTGAATTCACCCAGGACACCAGCAGGGAGATGCGCTTTCACAAGCCGGCCTACAGCCTGATGTTCAACAATACCAACCCGCTGGTGAAGAACCCGGACTGGGATGTACGCCTCTCCAAGACAGGCTATACCGACGAAGCGGGCCGCTGCCTGCTGATGCGTGCCAAACCGGATCGTCAGGAGCTCGCCATCGTACTGCTCAACTCGGTGGGCAAACGCACCCCTGTCGGGGATGCCAACCGCATCCGCAAGTGGCTGAAAAGCTGATTCTCTCCACGAAGACATGAAAGGATGCCGCGGCATCCTTTTTATTGCCCGCCAAACGCCTCAGCAAGCCGCCAGAGAGCGCCAGCCCCGCACAGCATAGTGCGTATGGTAAGGGCACCCAGGTTCACAGGCACGGCCACGGGATGCATCAGCAGCCTGCCAGGCAAGACCCGTCGAGAGTGGTTACCCGGGGGCACGTGCAGCCAGGGGGAACCGTCCCCCGTGGGAGCGTCAGGGAGAAGAACACGAGAGAGACAACCCCATGATGGGGAGGAGGATATCGCCCATAAAAAAACAGCCCCGACTGACGTCGAGGCTGTCTGTATGGTGCGCCCGAGAGGATTCGAACCTCTGACCACCTGGTTCGTAGCCAGGTACTCTATCCAGCTGAGCTACGGGCGCTCACAACTTGTTGCACTGCTTGAAATATGGTGCGCCCGAGAGGATTCGAACCTCTGACCACCTGGTTCGTAGCCAGGTACTCTATCCAGCTGAGCTACGGGCGCTCATAAATTGTTGCACTGCTTGAAACATGGTGCGCCCGAGAGGATTCGAACCTCTGACCACCTGGTTCGTAGCCAGGTACTCTATCCAGCTGAGCTACGGGCGCTCATAAATCATTGTATTGCTTGAAATGGTGCGCCCGAGAGGATTCGAACCTCTGACCACCTGGTTCGTAGCCAGGTACTCTATCCAGCTGAGCTACGGGCGCCCTGTTTTCAAACGATAAAAAAAGCTTACTCAACAGTAAGCCTTCTTTAGTGCCGACTTGCTGATGGTCAACACATGACTCCAAGAGTCAAATATGGTGCGCCCGAGAGGATTCGAACCTCTGACCACCTGGTTCGTAGCCAGGTACTCTATCCAGCTGAGCTACGGGCGCAAAATGGCGGAGAAGGGGGGATTCGAACCCCCGATGCGGGTATAAGCCGCATACTCCCTTAGCAGGGGAGCGCCTTCAGCCTCTCGGCCACCTCTCCGTTTGCGGGGCTGATAATACTTCACAGGGATTTTTAGTCAAACACTTTTTTGGAGAAAACAGAGCGTTCGCTCAGCATTTGGCCAAAGAGTGGAATATTCAAGCAATATCGACACTTACCCAGTAGTTTCGCGCTCTGCAGGCCGATTTGCAGGCCCCTGAAAAACAAAAGGCGACATCCGGGATGTCGCCTTCAGGCAGCCATGAAATGGCTTAGAAATTCGGTTGGCCCGGGACTTTCTCGGCCTGTATCCGCATGTAGATCTCTTCGCGGTGTACGGAAACCTCTTTCGGTGCATTCACACCGATACGAACCTGGTTCCCTTTTACGCCCAGTACGGTAACGGTTACTTCGTCACCAATCATCAGGGTTTCCCCTACACGACGAGTCAAAATAAGCATTCGCTTGCTCCTGTATCCTGTTTTGTATTTATATCGATATGCGCCATTATCTTACAAAGATACCGATATGGTAAATGGTTGAAACTAAATCAATCAGGGATTGTTTCCCAAGGGCTGCTCATGAGGCTCTTGATCCAACCCGAACGCCGAGTGCAACGAACGCACGGCCAGCTCCAGGTACTTCTCGTCAATCACCACGGATATCTTGATTTCAGAGGTGGAGATCAGCTGCATGTTGATCCCTTCCTCACCCAATACCTTGAACATGGTGCGCGCTACACCAGGATGATTCCACATGCCGACCCCGACGATGGAGACCTTGGCGATCTCTCCGTTGCCCTGCACGCAGGCGGCCCCCAGCTCGCTGGCGGTCTCCTCCAGCAAGGCGCGGGCCCGGCGATAATCATCGCGATTCACCGTGAAGGTGAAGTCGGCGGTACCATCCCCCATGGTGTTCTGCACTATCATGTCGACATCTATGTTGGCGTCGCTGATCGGATTCAGGATCTGCGCGGCCACGGTCGGCCTGTCCGGCACACCCAGAATGGTCAGGCTGGCCTCGTTGCGATTGAACGCAATGCCGGATACCAGGGGTGCTTCCATCCTCTCACCTCCATATGTGATTAAGGTTCCCTCTCCGTCGACGAAACTCGACAGCACCCTTAGCGGCACGCGGTACTTGCCCGCGAACTCGACCGAACGGATCTGCAACACCTTGGCTCCGAGACTCGCCATCTCGAGCATCTCCTCGAAGGTGATGGTATCGAGGCGACGCGCCTTGGGCTCGATGCGCGGATCCGTGGTATACACCCCGTCCACATCGGTAAAGATCTGGCACTCATCGGCCTTGATGGCCGCAGCCACGGCCACCGCGGTGGTATCCGACCCCCCTCGGCCCAGGGTAGTGATGGCATTGTGCTCATCGCGCCCCTGGAAACCGGCGATCACCACCACCTTGCCGGCACCGAGTGCGGCTTCCACCTGCTCGGTGTCGATACGGGTGATGCGCGCCTTGCCATAGGCGGAGTCGGTGTGGATGCGGACCTGATCACCGGTCATCGAGACTGCGGGGCAACCGCGCTTGTTGAGCGCAATCGCCAGCAGTGCAATAGTGACCTGCTCACCGGTGGAGATCAGCACATCCATCTCGCGCCGGTTGGCATCCTGGTCCAGCTGCTGGGCCATGCCCAGCAACCGGTTGGTTTCGCCCGACATGGCGGAGACCACCACCACCACGTCATGTCCCTGGGCACGGGTCAGTTGAACCCGCTCAGCAACTGCCTCGATCCGCTCCAGCGTGCCGACCGAGGTGCCACCGTACTTCTGTACATAGAGTGCCACAGATCACCTCGCCCGCTTACAGGCGCTCTTCCAGCCAGGAGTGAACGGATTGCAGCGCCGCCGGCACCGCCTCAGGCTGGGTACCACCCGCCTGGGCCATGTCGGGACGACCACCGCCCTTGCCACCCACCTGCTGGGCCACCAGATTGACCAGCTCACCAGCTTTGACCTTGCCGGTCAGATCATTGGTCACGCCCGCGATCAGGTTGACCTTGCCATCACTGCTGGTTGCCAGCAGCACGACACCGGATTTCATCTGGTTCTTCAGCTCGTCCAGCATGCCGCGCAGGGATTTGGGGTCGACCCCTTCCAGGGCGGCAACCAGCACCTTCTGGCCATTGATGTCGATGACCTGACTCAGCAGGTCGTTACCCGCCTGCGCCGCCAGCTTGGCCTTGAGCTGTTCCAGCTCGCGCTCCATCATCTTGGCCTTGTCCAGTACCTGGCGCACCTTGTCGGCGATGGAGAACTGATCGCCCTTCACCAACGCGGCGGCCTCTTCGATCTGTTCACCCAGCTGGTGCATCAGATCGATGGCGCTCTTGCCGGTGACCGCTTCGATACGACGCACGCCAGCCGCGATGCCGCTCTCGGCAATGATCTTGAAGAAGCCGATGTCACCGGTGCGCTTGGCGTGAGTACCGCCGCACAGCTCGGTGGAGTAGTCGCCCATGCGTACCACACGCACATCGTCTTCATATTTCTCGCCAAACAGCGCCATAGCACCGGCTGACTTGGCCTCTTCCAGCCCCATCAGCTGGGTGGCCACCTCGTGGTTGGCACGGATCTGGGCGTTGACGAGCTCCTCGATCCGGCGAATGGTCGCCATGGTCAGCCCTTCGAAGTGGGAGAAGTCGAAGCGCATGCGCTCGGCGCCCACCAGGGATCCTTTCTGGGTCACGTGCTCACCCAGCGCCTGGCGCAAGGCCGCGTGCAGCAGGTGAGTCACGGAGTGGTTAAGGGCGATGGCCTGACGACGGTCGCCATCGACCACGGCCTCGACCTCGGCTCCCTTCTCCAGGGTACCCAGTTCCAGATAGCCCTTGTGGATGATCGCCTTGCCCGCTTTCTGGGTGTCGGTGACGGCGAAGATGCCGTCATCCACCTTGAGGATGCCACTGTCACCCACCTGACCGCCGGACTCCGCATAGAAGGGGGTTTCCGCCAGCACGATCACTGCCTCTTCCCCGGCGATGAGGCCATTGACCTCGACACCATCCTTGTAGATACCGACCACCTGGGTGTTCTGGCTCAGCTGCTTGTAACCGGTAAAGGGAGTCTCGAAATCGAGCTTCAGCACGTCGTTGTAGTTCACGCCGAAACTGGAAGCCTCTTTCGCGCGGGCGCGCTGCTTCTCCATCTCGGCCTTGAAGCCCTCTTCGTCGATGCCGATCTCGCGCTCGCGCACCACATCGGCGGTCAGGTCGGCCGGGAAGCCGTAAGTGTCATAGAGCTTGAACACCACTTCACCCGGGATAACCTTGGCATCACCGAGGTTGGCCAGGACGTCTTCCAGCAGCAGCAGACCTCTGTCCAACGTGCGGACGAATTGCTCCTCCTCGATGCGCAACACTCGCTCGACCAGCGGCAGCTGGGCGATCAGTTCCGCCGCCACATCCTTCATCTGCACGGCCAGCTCGGCAGCCAGCTTGTAGAAGAAGACGTCGGTAGCACCCAGCTTGCGGCCGTGACGCACGGCGCGGCGGATGATGCGGCGCAGCACGTAGCCGCGACCTTCATTGGAGGGCATGACACCGTCAGCCACCAGGAAGGCGCAGGAACGGATGTGGTCCGCGATGACGCGCAGGGACTGGTTGCTCAGATCCGTGGTGCCGACAATCTCGGCCGCCTTCTTGATCAACGCCTGGAAGATGTCGATCTCGTAGTTGGAGTGCACCCCCTGCATGATGGCGGAGATACGCTCCAGACCCATGCCGGTATCCACGGACGGACGGGGCAGCGGCTCCATGGTGCCGTCAGCCTGACGGTTGAACTGCATGAAGACCACGTTCCAGATCTCGATGAAGCGGTCGCCATCCTCTTCCGGTGAACCGGGAGGGCCACCCCAGATGTGATCGCCGTGGTCGTAGAAGATCTCGGTGCAGGGACCGCATGGGCCGGTATCGCCCATAGCCCAGAAGTTGTCGGATGCATAAGGAGCACCCTTGTTGTCACCGATGCGCACGATGCGATCGGCCGGCACGCCGACCTCTTTTTCCCAGATGTCGAAGGCTTCGTCGTCAGTCGCGTAGACGGTCACCAGCAGGCGCTCTTTGGGCAGCTTGAGGGTACCGGTCAGGAATTCCCATGCAAACCGGATGGCGTCCTGCTTGAAGTAGTCACCGAAGCTGAAGTTGCCCAGCATCTCGAAGAAGGTGTGGTGACGGGCGGTATAGCCGACGTTTTCCAGGTCATTGTGCTTGCCGCCAGCCCGCACGCAACGCTGGGCCGTGGTGGCACGGTGATAGGCACGCTTGTCGGCGCCAAGGAACACGTCCTTGAACTGGTTCATCCCTGCGTTGGTGAACAGCAGGGTCGGATCGTTGTGCGGTACCAGCGAGCTGGAAGAGACAACCTGGTGTCCCTGGGTGCGGAAATACTCGAGAAACGCAGCGCGAATCTCTGACGTGGACATGTACATGGAAAATCCTGCTTGATTCGAATACGGACTTTTAACCGCATTAATGTAAGTTTTCTGCAAGGTAAAGTAAAACGTGGGGACCCTTGGCGGGTGAAATAGCCCCCAAGGGGCCAGCGTTTGGCAGCAGCACCCGCAAGGACGTCACAACAGGGGGGCTTCAGGATGCCTCGCTCGACCACAGGGCCGCCATCGACAGACCCGGCGAAGGGCTGATATTCCCCACCAGCCGCACCGCACGCCAGTTGCTATAGGTGTTCAACCTCGGCGCGCCACTATTGCTCACCTTGCATGGCTGAGAGGGCGTAACGGGCTTGTTCCTGGGTAAAACCACGCCCCATCAGATATTTGAGCCACTTCATGCGCAGTTTGAAGTCGGCAAGGTCGGTCGCCTTTGCCCGACGCGACAACAACGCAAGCGCCAGTTCGAACCAATCAAGCTCGGGTTGATCCAGGGCCGCCTCGATCTGGGTGTCATCCAGCCCCTTGCGGCGCAGGTCGAAGCGGATCCTGAGCGGACCATGGCCTTTGGCCGCACCAGCCCGCACCGCCATGGCACCGTAACGATCGTCATTGACCCAGCCATAGCCACGGCAATGGTCGAGTACAACGGCGACCACCTCCTCCTCGAATCCCTTCTGACGCAGGCGTCTGGCCAGCTCCGACTCGGCACTCTCGCGACGGGCCAGACTGCGCATGGCGTAGGCACGGGCGGCCGCCAGCTGCTCTTCAAAGGTCAATTCGACGGGCTCGCCCGTTTCGTTCACTGATTCATCCGCCATAAACAACAAGGCCGGGTATCAACCCGGCCTTTCCTCATTCCTTATTCGAACTCTTGTTCGTTTTCGGCTTCAAACTCGTCGTATTCGGCAGCCGTGGCCTTCTCTTCCACCGGCGCGGCGCCAGAGAGCAGCAGCTCGCGCAGCTTCACTTCCACCTCGGCAGCCAGTGCCTTGTTTTCGGAGAAGAGCTTCATCACGTTGGCTTTGCCCTGGCCGATCTTCTCGCCGTTGTAGCTGTACCAGGCGCCCGCCTTGTCGATCAGCTTGTGCTTGACGCCGAGATCCACCAGTTCGCCCTCCTTGGAGATACCGGCACCATAGAAGATCTGGAACTCAGCCTGCTTGAAGGGTGGCGCCACCTTGTTCTTGACGACCTTGACGCGGGTTTCGTTGCCGACCACCTCGTCCCCTTCCTTGATGGCGCCGGTACGACGGATGTCCAGGCGCACGGAGGCGTAAAACTTCAGAGCGTTACCACCGGTGGTGGTCTCCGGGCTGCCGAACATGACGCCAATCTTCATCCGGATCTGGTTGATGAAGATGCACAGGCAGTTGGCGTTCTTGATGTTGGCGGTCAATTTACGCAGCGCCTGGGACATCAGTCGGGCCTGCAGGCCGACGTGGGAGTCACCCATTTCGCCTTCGATTTCCGCTTTCGGGGTCAGGGCCGCCACGGAGTCGACGATGATGACGTCGACGGCATTGGAGCGCACCAGCATGTCGCAAATCTCCAGTGCCTGTTCACCGGTATCCGGCTGGGAGATGAGCAGGTCGTCGACGTTGACGCCCAGCTTGGCGGCATAGATAGGATCAAGTGCGTGCTCCGCATCGACGAAGGCACAGGTTTTGCCCTTCTTCTGGGCTTCGGCGATCACCTGCAGGGTCAGCGTAGTTTTACCGGACGATTCCGGACCGTAGATCTCGACGATACGACCGCACGGCAGACCACCGATCCCCAGCGCCACGTCCAGAGAGAGAGAGCCGGTGGAGATGGCTTCGATATCCATGGTCTTGCTGTCGCCCAGACGCATGATGGAGCCTTTGCCAAACTGCTTTTCGATCTGGCCCAGCGCAGCCGCCAGTGCCTTCTGTTTGTTCTGATCCATGCCAATCTCCGCTGGGAATCGTGAGTAAGAAGTGAAGTTGGGCTAAGTATACTGTTTATGCATACAGTATCAAGCCCAATTTATTTGAGCAGTGCCAGGAGTCCGGACAAGGCCTGTCTGACCGCCTGCTGGCGCACCTGATGGCGATCCCCATCGAAACGGGCAAGCAGGGAGTGGTGACGACCGGTACGATCTGCCCAGGCAAACCAGACAGTGCCGACCGGTTTCTCCTCGCTGCCACCACCAGGCCCGGCGATACCGCTGATGGCCACGCAGATACCCGCATCGGAGCGAGCCAGGCAGCCCCGGGTCATCTCCAACACCACGGGTTCGCTGACGGCGCCGTGGCGCAACAGGCTGTAGATGCTGACGCCGAGCATCTGCTGTTTGGCTTCGTTGGTGTAGGTCACGAAACCGCGATCGAACCAGGCAGAGCTGCCGGCAGTATCCGTGATGGCAGTGGCAACCCCGCCGCCGGTGCAGGATTCCGCCGTGGCGGCCAGCCAGCCTCTGGCCAGCAGTGCCTCGCCCAGCTCTCGGGATAGACGGTCGATCTCTGCCTCAAGTCCCATCATGATGCCCTCTCTGGCCCCTTGCGGGGAAAACATGGGGGCCATTATGCAGTTGCCCCGAATTGCGAGCAACCGGCCCAAGGCCGGCTGCGTCAGTCGCCAATCGACATGGCCCTGGGGGGATGCGGCGCAAGCGCACCGCAGCGGCAAGTTACCCGCGCTTAAGCTCCAGTACATGGGTGCTTCCTATAATCAGCAGGCACCGCCATCCATGCGGTTTCTATTTGTTAGATACTGGAGAAAGCAGATGAAGCATCAATTTAAAGTCGCCGTTGCCGCCCTGGCGATGTGCTTTGCCAGCAATACCTTTGCCACCGAGGCTGCCACAGACCTGCAGAGCGAGACCACCCTGGCCCAGGAGCTGAACTTGTCCAGCGCCCAGACGGAGCAGATCAAAGGATTGCGTGAACAAACCATGAATAGCCTGAGCTCACTCAAGCTCGACGCCATCGGCCAGGACGTGATCGTCAACATGATCAAGTCTGGCAAGTGGGATGAGGCAGCCGCCAAGAAACAACTGCAGGCCATCAGCGACATTCAGGCCCAGGCCCGTTACTACCGCGCCTTCTACCTGTTCGAAGTCAGCAAGGTGCTGACCCCCGAGCAGAAAGCCAAGCTGCAGCAGATGATGAGTGGCGACGAAGCCATGTATTGAGAGACGGCTCCCGTTTCTGTGATGCCAATCCCCGCACTGATGGCGGGGATCTTGCCCCTCCCCCGGCACGCCTCGCCCCCCGCCCCTCCTCGCTTCTGATCCCCATGACGGCCTTCCAACGCCACCCGGCCCCTGAAACCTCAGGACTGCCTTCCCCAAAATGAGATAACCCCTCACCATCTCGGCCCGAGCATGTAGAATGGCCCCCAGATTCAGACCCATGACGGCAGACGTTTGCCCGCAAGAGCACCTTCTGGAATAGCACATGACAGCACAATACCAAGCGCCAGGCGCCAACTTGAGCGCCCACACCCCCATGATGCAGCAGTATCTGACCCTCAAGGCCGAGAACCCGGAGATCCTGCTGTTCTATCGCATGGGTGACTTCTACGAGCTCTTCTACGACGACGCCCGCAAGGCCTCCCAGCTGCTCGACATCTCCCTGACCAAGCGCGGCCAGTCGGCCGGCAGTCCCATCCCGATGGCCGGGGTGCCCTATCACGCCATCGAGGGGTATCTCGCCAAGCTGGTACAGCTCGGCGAATCGGCCGCCATCTGCGAGCAGGTGGGGGATCCCGCCACCAGCAAGGGGCCGGTGGAACGCAAGGTCATTCGCATCATCACCCCGGGTACCGTCTCCGACGAGGCGCTGCTCAGCGAGCGGCAGGACAACCTGATCGCCGCCGTCTACCACGATGGCCGCCGCTTCGGTTACGGCACCATGGACATCGGCTCCGGACGCTTCTTCATCAACCAGTTCGAGAAAGAAGAGACCCTGCTGGCGGAGCTGCAACGCACCAATCCGGCGGAGCTGCTCTACCCCGAATCGTTCGCCTTCCTGCACCATGTCGAGGGTCGCCGCGGTCTGCGCCGCCGCCCGGAGTGGGAGTTCGAGCTCGGCACCGCCCGCAAGCTCTTGTGCCAGCAGTTCGGCACCCAGGATCTGGTGGGCTTTGGGGTCGAGCAGAGCGAGACCGCCCTGTGCGCCGCCGGCTGCCTGATGCAGTACGTGAAAGACACCCAGCGCACCGCCCTGCCCCACATTCGCAGCGTGCGCCTGGAGCAGCCCGACCATGCGGTCATCATGGATGCCGCCACCCGCCGCAATCTGGAGCTGACCCAGAATCTGGCCGGCGGTCACGACAATACCCTCTCCGCCGTGCTCGATTGCACCGCCACGCCGATGGGCAGCCGCCTGCTCAAGCGCTGGATCCACCAGCCGATCCGCGATCGGGTGATCCTCAAAGGTCGCCAGAGCACCATCAAGGAGCTCATCGAGCAGAACCTCTATGACGAGCTGGGCGGATTGCTGCGCCAGGTCGGCGATGTGGAGCGGGTGCTGGCCCGCCTCGCCCTGCGCTCGGCCCGCCCGCGCGATCTGACCCGATTGCGGCAGGCTTTTGCTCAGCTGCCCGAGTTGCAGCGTCTGCTGGCGGAGAGCGAGCACGAGGCGGTGCAGCAGCTGCGCGAGCGGGCGAGCACCTTCCCCGAGCTGTTCGACCTGCTGGAGCGTGCCGTGATGGAGGTGCCGCCGGTGCTCATCCGCGATGGCGGCGTCATCCGTGAAGGGTTCAATCAGGAGCTGGACGAGCTGCGGGATCTGGCCAATGGCGCCACCGCCAGCCTGGCCCGCATTGAGGAGCGGGAGAAGGCGCTCACCGGCATCAACACCCTCAAGGTGGGCTACAACAAGGTGCACGGCTTCTATATCGAGGTGAGCCGCGCCAACAGCCACCTGGTGCCGGCCCACTACATCCGCCGCCAGACGCTGAAAAACAACGAGCGCTACATCATCGATGAGCTGAAGAAGTACGAGGACAAGGTGCTCACCGCCCAGGCACAGGCGCTGGCGCTGGAAAAACGTCTCTACGAAGAGCTGCTCGACGCCCTGCTGCCCCACCTCGGCGATCTGCAGGAGTCTGCTGCCGCACTGGCGGAGCTGGACGTGCTGGCCAACCTGGCCGAGCGGGCAGAGACCCTCGACTATCGCTGCCCCACCCTCATCAACGAGGATCAGATCCTCATCGAGGCGGGCCGCCATCCGGTGGTGGAGCAGGTGATGACCGACCCCTTTATCGCCAACCCGATACGGCTGGAGCGGGAGCGGCGGATGCTGATCATCACCGGCCCCAACATGGGCGGTAAATCCACTTACATGCGCCAGACCGCACTCATCGTGCTGCTGGCCCATATCGGCGCATTCGTGCCCGCCGACAGCGCCCGCATCGGCCCCATCGACCGCATCTTCACCCGCATCGGAGCGTCGGATGATCTCGCCTCCGGCCGCTCCACCTTTATGGTGGAGATGACCGAAACCGCCAATATCCTCAACAACGCCACCGCCCGCAGTCTGGTGCTGATGGACGAGATTGGCCGCGGCACCAGCACCTACGACGGCCTCTCCCTGGCCTGGGCCTGCGCCGAGCAGCTGGCGAGCAAGATTGGCGCCTACACCCTGTTTGCCACCCACTACTTCGAGCTGACCCGCCTACCCGAGCTGATGAGCGGGCTGGCCAACGTCCACCTGGATGCGGTGGAGCACGGCGACACCATCGCCTTCATGCACGCGGTGCAGGAAGGTGCGGCCAGCCGCTCCTACGGCCTGCAGGTAGCGGCGCTGGCCGGGGTGCCGAAATCGGTGATCCACCAGGCCCGCCACAAGCTGCACGAGCTGGAGAGTGCCACTCCGGTGGCCGCCGGCGAAAGCCGTCCGGCTCCGGTCACTCTCGCCCCGCAACCCCATCCTGTGGTGGAGGAGCTGGCAGCAGTACGCCCGGACGAGCTGACCCCGCGACAGGCCCTTGACCTGCTCTATCGACTCAAGCAGATGCTGTAGCTAACGACCGCCGAACAGGCATGAAAAAGGGGAACCGCGAGGTTCCCCTTTCGTTTGACCGAACCTGTCATCAGCCCGGACCGATGCGATCCATCAGGCTCAGATTGACCGACCCCGGATGGCGCTTGAGCTTCTGCCTGTATTCGAACTGGTGCTGGCTCTCCTGTTTCAGCCCCTGCATCAGGGAGTAGCACATGGCCAGCATGATGACCGAGAAGGGCAGCGCGGCGATGATGCTGGCGGCCTGCAGGGCGGCAAGTCCGCCGGAGACCAGCAGAATGGCCGCGACCAGCCCCTGCCCCAGTCCCCAGATGGCGCGGTGCAGCACGGGGGGATCCTGGTCGCCGATGGAGAGCAGCGTCGTAATCACGAGCGTGCCCGAGTCACTGGAGGTGATGAAGTAGGTGCAGATAAGCAGGGTCAGCACCCCTTTGGCAATCCAGCCGAAGGTCTCCCAGTGCAGCAGTTCCACCGTCTTGTAGAGCGCCATGGTGACATCCTGATTGACCGCTTCCACCACGCCGCCGCCACCGAACAGCTCCAGGTTCATGGCAGTCCCGCCAAACACGGTGAGCCAGAGCATGCCGAGCAGGGAGGGCACCAGCAGAACACCGAGCACGAATTCACGGATCGTGCGGCCCTTGGAGATGCGCGCGATGAACATGCCGACAAAGGGGGCCCACGCAATCCACCAGCCCCAGTAGAACGCGGTCCAGCTAGACTGCCAGGCCGAGGTACCGTTGGCTTCGGTATTGGTCCAGAAGCTCAGCTTGACGATGTTCTGCAGGTAATCACCGATGTTCTGCACATAGGCGTTGAGGATGTAGGTGGTCGGCCCCAGCACCAGGAAGAGGCCAAGCACGAACACGCTCAACCAGATATTGAGTTCGGAGAGAATCTTCACCCCGCGCCCAACACCGGAGATGGCCGACAGGGTGGCAATCAGGCTGATGCCACCGATGAGCCAGAGCTGGTTCGCTTGTGACACGCCCATGCCGAACATCTGGTTGAGGCCGGTGTTCATCTGGGAGACTCCCAGCCCAAGGGAGGTCGCCACCCCGAACACGGTACCGAACACCGCCAGCACGTCGGCGGCATGGCCCCAGAAGCCGTAGATGCGATCGCCAAGAATGGGATAGAGCACGGAGCGGATGGCCAGCGGCAACTTGCGCCGGTAGCTGAAGAAGGCCAGCGACAGGCCGACGATCACATAGATGGCCCAGGGGTGCAGACCCCAGTGGAAGAAGGTGAGGCGCATGGCGATCTGGGCCGCTTCCGGCGTCATGCCTTCGGTGATGAAGGGGTTGCCCTGCAGGTGATACATGGGCTCGGCGATGCTCCAGAACACCAGGCCTATGCCCATGCCTGCGCTGAACAGCATGGAGAACCAGGCAAAGTAGCCAAACTCCGGTACCTGGTCGTCGTCGCCCAGCCGGATGCTGCCGAAGCGGCTGAACATCAGGTAGACGGCGAAGAACAGGAACAGGGCGACCACCAGGATGTAATACCACTTGAAGCCAGCAATGATGGTGTCCTTGGCCCCGGTAAACCAGGTGCCTGCGGTATCCGGATCAAAGACGCCGAACAGCAGGAAGAGGGTCACGACGGTGAGGGCCGTCATGGCCATGGTGGGATTGAGGCCTTTCAAAAGCCCTTTGGTTGCTCGCATCGGGCCTCCTTAGTCGTTGTTGAAAAAGTCTTCACCCACGTGATCGCCGGCACCGCCGATGGCGCGATAGGCCAGACGACCTGCAACCTGCTCACGGTGATCCACCAGGGTCACCGACGGCTGACCGTTCACTGCGTGGCGTTTGCCAAGGAAGATAGCCATCGGCACCCCCAGATTGGAGACACCGCTGGTGATCCAGAGGCGGTTGAAGTCATAGGAGCCACCGATGAACTCCAGCTGTGCCAGCCCATTGTCCAGACCCGCCAGATAAAAGTTCATGGCACTCTCGTCGGGGAAGAGGTGAACCAGCACATAGGCATAGCGCAACTCATTGACCAACTCCTTTAGACTGAAAGAACCTGTGTTGCTACAAGAGAGCGGCAGCTCACCATCGTAGTGGTGTACCTTGAGGTTGTTGGGGTCCTCGTCATAGGCAGGTTGATAACGCACAAACGCCGCGGTATCCGGCAGTTCATAGCGAACTCTGACCACGCGCAGATCGGCAACCAGGGACTTGATATCCAGGTCGTCATGCATGATTTCACTCCTCAAATATCGGGTTGGAATGGGGCAATTGTCCGATAACCTAACACAATATTCATTAGAGCTAAAACCATTACATCAAAAACCATATTGACCTTGTTATGGATTAGGCGGAGAATTTCGCGCCTCTCCACAGCCCTGCGATGACCCAGACCCCATGGAAAAACATGATGAAGTGCTGATCGCCCTGCGCCAGATCATCCGTGCCATCGACATGCACTCCAAGCGCTTGATCAAGGAGGCCGGCCTGACCTCGCCTCAGCTCCTGCTGCTCAAGGGAATCGACGAGCTTGGCCAGATCTCCATGCGCCAGCTGGCGGATCACACCAACATGAGCCAGGCCACCGCCACCACCATCATGGACCGGCTGGAGAGCCGCCAGCTGGTGCAGCGCATTCGCAGCGAAACCGACAAACGCAAGGTGCATGCGACGCTCACTGACGCGGGACGCGCCCTGCTTGCCCAGGCTCCGACCCCCTTGCAGGAGAGTTTCATTCAACGCTTTCAGGCGCTGGAGAACTGGGAGCAGGGGTTGTTGCTCTCATCCCTGCAACGCATCTCCGCCATGATGAATGCCGACGGCATCGATGCCGCCCCCGTGCTGAGTGTCAGCCCCCTGACCGAAGAGCGGGCCTGAACCGCAGCCATAAAAAAAAGCTCCCGACCGGGAGCTTTTTTTATGGGCAGTACGCGATGGCGTTACGCCTCCAGGCTGATGCCGATGTTGGAGACGCCGTCCTGGGCCGCGAAGGCGCGGATGGCAAGGATGCGGTCGCTGTCCCGTTCATGGGCCACCCGTTTGAGCAGTTCGACCTGGAACTCCAGCTCCGCCTCCATGTACTCGTGCTCATAGAGCTCCTCATCGCTGAGATCCCGCTCTTCCAGCATCTCGATGAAGCCGGCGACCGTGCCGACAGACGCATGGCTGGCGTCGTTGGCCTCTTCCCCCACCCGGCAGATCACCGAGTTGTAGGCACAACCCAGCGCCACGCAGGCGTCCAGTGCCGGATAGGCGCCGTAGGATTCAAACTTGCGGGGATCGGGAATGTAGACTTCAAACGCTTCCAGAATGGCACCAAGATTGACGCGGGATCCCTTGACCGTCAGGTAGTTCCACATCTGATCCAGCGCGTGACGGAATGCCCTCGCATCCCCGAAACCGGAAGCCTGGGTAAAGAGCACATAGTTGGGGTACATGCGCTCTGCCAGCGCCAGGGTATAGACGGTTTGCTGCCAGGGCTGCAGCTCGGCCAGTCGCTTATAAAACTTGTCACCAAACACTGGAGTCGGATCCTTTGCAAAATGTGGGGCAGATTGTAGCCCACGAGGGCCCCGTCTAAAAATGAAAAAGCGCCCTGCTCGACTATCTTGCCCGATCAACTGGGGTAAGATGGAGACAGCATCCCTCTCGCCTTGCCATAAACACGATAAGGAACAAGAGTATGAGCCAACGTACCCTGCTGCTGTTGAGTCAGGACAACAGCCACTATGAACGCCTGCTCAAGGCGGCCCATCTTCCCCATCTGCACATTCTTCGGGCCGACAATCAGGCCGAGGCCGAACAGCTTATCGGTGACGCTCATATCCTGATGGCCGAGCCTGCCCGGGCCAAGCCGCTGCTGGCCAAGGCCGGCAAGCTCAGCTGGCTCCAGTCGACTTATGCCGGGGTCGATGTGCTGCTGGACGCCAGTTGCCGCCGCGACTACCTGCTCACCAATGTCCGCGGCATCTTCGGCCCCTTGATGAGCGAGTATGTGTTCGGCCATCTGCTCAGCCTGACCCGCCAGTTGCCACTCTATCGCGAGCAGCAGCAACAGGGCGTCTGGCAGAGCCATCCCTATCAGGGCTTGAAGGGAAAGACGCTGCTGCTGCTCGGCACCGGTAGCATAGGGCAGCATATCGCCCACACCGGCAAGCATTTTGGCATGAGGGTGCTCGGCATCAGTCACAGTGGCCGTGAGCGTGCCGGGTTCGATCAGGTGTACCAGTTGCCGGCACTCAACAAGATGCTGGCCCAAGCCGATGTCATCGTCAGCGTGCTGCCCGCCACCCGCGAGACACGCCATCTCTTCACCGCCGAACGCTTCAGCCACTGCAAAGCGGGCGCCATCTTCTTCAACGTCGGCAGGGGCAATGCCGTCCATGAGGGGGAGCTGCTGGCGGCACTGCAAGCCGGCAAACCCGCCATGGCGGTGCTAGATGTGTTCGAGCAGGAACCCCTGCCCGCTGACAGCCCGCTCTGGCACCAGCCCAATCTCATCGTGACGCCCCACAACAGCGCCTACAGCTTCCCGGAAGATGTGGCCCAGATCTTCATCCGCAACTACATCCGCTTCATTGATGGTCAGCAGCTGGACGGCCGGATCGACTTTGACAAGGGTTATTGAAGCCGTTCTGCAATGAAAAGGCCCCGCCAGTTGGCGGGGCCTTTTTCGTCAGGAGGGAGCCGTTCAGCCCGCCTCCATCTCTTTGCGGTAGCTCTTCACCTTGGCGAGGAACTGACGCTTGTCCTTGCCGGAGAGCGGCTCCGCCATCGGCAGCTTGATCTTCATGGGATCCACCGGCCGGTTGTTGATGCGTACTTCGTAGTGCAGGTGAGCACCGGTGGAACGGCCCGTGTTGCCGGAGAGGGCTATCTTGTCGCCCATTTTCACCTTCTGCCCGGGTTTCACCAGCAGCTTGCTCAGGTGCAGGTAACGGGTCATCAGGGTACGACCGTGCTTGATCACGACATAGGTGCCTGCCAGCGGGTGGCTGGTTGCCTTGAGGACCACACCGTCACCGGTCGCCATGATGGGCGTGCCTACTGGCAGGGCAAAGTCGGTCCCCTCATGGGGCCGGACCTGCCCGGTAATGGGATGACGGCGATTCGGGTTGAAACTGGAGCTGACCCGGTAACGGCTGTGAGTCGGATAACGGCGGAAGCCGCGCTCCAGGCTGTTTGCCTGACCGTCATAATAGTTGCCATCTTCCGACAACCAGGCTGACACGGCCTTGCCTTGACTGAACACCTCGACCCCCAGCAACTGGGTATTGCCCGTACTCTTGCCCTCGACCGTCTCCTGGCGGACCAGCACCTTGAACTTGTCACCCTTTTTCAAATCCTTGGCGAAGTTGAGGCGCCACTGGAACAGGTTGGCAATTTTCTGGATGTGGTTGGCCGGGATCCCGGCATTGCGGGCGCTGACGTAGAAGCTGCCGTTGATGACACCGTCATAGCTCTTCTGCTGCCACTCCACCTCTTCATTGAGCATGTTGGCGCTATAGGTGTCGTCGGTACGCTCCAGCACCAGGGTCTGCTTGATGTTCAGGCGGATCTTCAGCTGCTGCAGAATGTTGTCCTGATCGATCAGCAACTCGATGGTCTGACCGGGTTTGAGACGCGCCAGGTTGTTCTTGGCATCCGCATCCAGCACCTTGTAGAGGGTGGTGGTGGACAGCCCCAGGTTGTTGAAGATGGTGGTCAGATTCTCGCCGTTGCGCACCCGGTAATCCTGCCATTGAGGCGTGGCATCGGCCGGGATGTCGTCTTCGGGAGCAGCTGACTCGACCAGCTCGTGATCCGGAATGTCGTTGAAGTCGGTGTTGTCTTCGTTGGTTGCGGTGCCCGTGGTGGCGATCGGCAACTCCAGACGCAGTGGCCGCTCCAGGATGTCACCGGGAGCTGGCAATACGGCTACTGCTGACAGCGTCATGGCCGTGAGCAATAGCATGGCATAGAAATGCTTGCGGGGAACCGGGGGTTCCCAATTGGCAGCCTGAGCTACCAAGGGACGGAGACGTTTCATCCGCTATCCTGTTATTAGATCTAAGGGTGGTGGTTGTGGGTCTGTTTTTATGAGTTTTTATTATGAAAACCGAATATCTGGCTTTTAGACCTAAATACTTACAAAAAGTTCATAGCTCCATGCACGAAACTCACATTTTATGCATAACCTTCCAGCATGGGCAGAAATGATCGTCATTTTCAGCCATTTTTTTCTATTTTTAAGAACCAAGTCCGGTTGTGGTGCTCTCCGGCCCAGAAAATGTTGCAAAAACATCTCCATGGAGTGGGTATGTCATTGGCAAAATTGTTAAATGTAATCATCCTAATCCTCTTCACCATCGGCGCCGCGCTGCTGCTCGTGCTGGAGATCACGACGGTACGACAGTCTATTCTCGACCAGATGTCGGCCAACCTTGAAACCGCCATCACCGCACTGGGGCTGGTGCTGCAGGGCACTCTGCTCAACGATGACAAGGTCCTTGCCGAGACCATAGTGAACGCCATGTTCGACGGAGGCTTCGTCAACTCCGTCGTCCTGCTGGATCCGGATGGCCAGGTGCTGTTCCAGAAGGTGTTCCACACCGCACAGCAAAATATTCCAGGCTGGCTCCCCTCAGTTATCGACATGCCACCGGTCAAGATTGAGCAGGAGTTGACCGACGGCTGGCGCATTCTCGGTACCCTCACGCTCGAGGGACACAAGGGTTACGCCTACCAGCATCTGTGGAACGCCATCAGTCGTACCGGACTTGCGCTGCTCGCCGGCCTGCTGGTGTTCAGTCTGGTGATCACCTGGGTGTGCCGCCGCCTGCTACGCCCCCTCGAACAGATCAGTCTGCAGCTGACCCGGATCCGCAAACGCCAGTTCAGCGGCAACCTGCCAACCCCGTGGCTTCGCGAATTGCAGGAAGTCGTCGTCTCCATCAACCAGCTGGTCTCCGAACGCAAACGGGACCTGCTGCAACAACGGCTGAAGATCACCCAGCTTGGCAAGCACGACGCCCTCCCGACCCACCAGAAGCTCGTTGGTCTGGTCGACACCGATGGCAACTCCTATCAGCAGCATTTCTTCTCCACTCAGGGGAGTATCAGGCTCTACAGCCGCCTGTTACCCAAGCACCCCCCCACCACGGACAGCTCGCCGGATGAAATTCGGGCGCTGCTCAACGACTGGCTGACCCAGAAGGCGGAAGGGCTCCAACTGCCTCTCAGCCTGCTCGGCCATCCAGACTGGGCGCAGTTTGCCCCCGTGCTGGCCAGCGCTCGTGGCAAGACACTGGACTGGCGCTGGGATCTGGCTATCTTCCCTCCCCTGGCCGAGGAGCGACTGACTGCACTCCAGTCCCAGGGGATTGAGCTGGCGTTCAGCAATATCCCGATGAACAATGACAATCTGGCCAGGCTCGACCCCATCAGACCTGTCTTCATCAGTTGCCAGCTCACCCAGTCCCCCCTTTATTGGAACCTGCTTTCCCAATGCCTCCATGCTTCCGGCTACACCTTGCTGGCGGAAGCCGGCGACGTGAGCGATGTGGACATGCTGCGCAGTTGGGGCATCGATGGTTATGCCACTCAGGAGAATGCATCATGAGGATCCCGCTGCTGCTGCTCGCCCTGCTGTGGCAACCGACCCTGCACGCGACCACCATGACCATAGGCACCGGGGGGGAGCAAGGCATCTATTACCAGGTCATCAAGGAGTTCTGCAGACTGGCCAAAAAAAGTGACCCCACGATGCCCTGCAAACTGCAGGCCAGCTCCGGGTCCATCGAAAATCTCCGCCAGCTGAAAACGGGAGAGGTACCCTATGCGCTCGTCCAGTCCGACTGGCTCTATCAGGCCAGCCAGGGCACCGGGCCTTTCGCTGCCCAGCCACAACCCGAGCTGAGGGCGCTCTTTGCCACCCACGCCGAACCTTTCACCATAGTGGTGCGAGCCGATGGGGATATCACCACCCTGGAGCAGCTCAAGCTGGCCCCCATCGACATGGGCCTGAAGAGTTCAGGGACTCGTCAAACGGCATTGGCCCTGTTCAATGTTCTGGGCGCAAAGGAGCAGGATCTCGATTTGAAGAGCGTCGCCAATCTCTCCGAAGCGTTGTGCAATAAACAGATCGATGCCTATGGCCTTGTCATGGGTCATCCCAACCGCATCGTGCTGGACACCGCCAAGCGCTGCGCCGTGCGCTTCCTGGCGATCGAGGGGCCCGTCAGGGACCAGCTTCTCAAAGGGGTCAGGTATTACCAGCGCAGCCAGGTGCCGGCACGCATCTACCCGGGCAACCTCAAGGCAACCCCCACCTTCGCCATCGCCGCCACCCTGGTGACCAATGCCGCCACTCCCGATGACGAGGTCTATCGGCTGACCCGGGCCATGCTGAGCCAGCAAACCAGTTTCAACGAACAGACCTATGGCTATGCGAACCTGTTTCACAAGGCGCGCAACAAAATAGGCCCGGTGCTGAGTGTCGAACAGCATCCGGGCGCGGGAAAATATTTCGAGGAGTTGAAGGCGGCTGGCAAGTTATAGCTGGCGACGGGGGGAGCGCAGATGCTCGCTGGAGAACCGGCTCTGCATCGAGGTCCACTGGGCCAGGCGATCGGCGCTCCCCGCCAGGGTTCCCTCGCGACGAGATTTCATGATCCAGATGCTTTTGGCATCGAAACTGTAAACCGGCTGCAGATCATTGCGCTTGCTCCCCGGCAGGATGCGGCCATTGATGTTGTCCAGCACCAGGGGATCTGACTTGATGGTCGGGAAATACAACGTCACCATGTGGAACTGGTTGTAACGAATTGCCTTCACATAGGCCAGCCGCAGCTTCTTCTCGTCGACCCCCAGCTCCATCAGGGTGTAGTACTTGGCGATGCTGTAGTCCTCGCAATCCCCTCCTCTCGCCCCGATGAACTCCAGCGGATTGGCCCAATAATCATCATCCCCCCACAGTCTGGGATCCTCGCTGTAGGTCAGGTTGTTGAAGTAGTTATTCACCAGCTCCAGCTTCTGCTGGTCCGTCGTTCCGGCCCTTGGCGTCAGCAGACGAGAGAAGGCCTCGGACCGCTGGATCGCTCTGGCGCCATAGACCGCCTGCATTTTTGCCCTGAGTTCCGGGCTGGCGATGTGTTCGGAAAGACCGGATGCCTGTATGCCGGATCCCAGCAGGGTCAGCGTGCAGACAGAGACGAGCAACCATTTCATGACTGACACTCCATATCAGATGCTGGAGGTCAGTATAGTTGGCCGCGCCGCCTCTATCGTCAATGTCGGGCAAGGCCTAGCGGCACTGGGCGAAGGCGTCCGCCAATTGCTGCATGAATTGCGGATAACCGTCCGGACCGAGCGGCACCTGCTCGCCGACTTCGTCCAGCAGCAGCACCTTGGCCCCGGTATTGCGGGCAACCGACTCGATCACCGCCGGGGAGAACTGCGGCTCGGCGTAGATGCAGCTCGCCTTTTTCTCTTCCAGCGCCTTGCGGATATCAATCAGCGTCTTGGCTCCCGGGCGACGCTCCGGACTCACGGTGAAGTGTCCCTTGGAGCTCATGCCGTAGTGACGCTCCCAGTATCCATAGGCTTCGTGGAACACGAAGTAGCCCTTCTGATCCACCGCCTCCATCTGCACGGCGATCACCTTGTCCAGGGCGTTCACCTTGCCCTCGAAGGCCGCGAGATTGGCGGCATAGCGCGCCTGGTTGGCAGGGTCCAGCTTGCCCAGTTCGGTTGCAATCGCCTTGGCAATCACCTTGGCCTGGGTTGGACCCAGCCAGATGTGGGGATCCACCCCTTCGTGGTGGTGCCCTTCATGGCCCTCGTCGTGCGAGCCGTGGTCATGGGCGGCATGGTCATGATCCTTGTCATCATGGTGATGATCGTCATGTTCCCCCTGGGTCGCATAGTTGTACAGCGGCATGCCGGGAACCTGGGTCAGGGTCAATACATGAGGATGCCGGGCCAGGGGTTTGGCCATGAAGCCTTCCAGCTCGGGACCGACCCACACCACCAGATCGGCCTCCTTAATGTTGCGCATGTCAGAAGGGCGCAGGGAGAAATCGTGGGGCGACGCGCCAGTGGGCAGCAGCACCCCGGGCTCGCTCACGCCATCGGTGATCGCCGCCGCGATGAAGCCCAGGGGTTTGATGGTGGTCAGCACCTCGAGGGCACGGACAGGCAGACTCACCGCCATCAGGGCAGTGATCAGAGCAAGAATTCGCATAGAGGTCTCGTCAGGGAGTATGTGTGTGATAATATAACAAACCAACGTCGCTGTTATATTATAACTCTCACAGGCTGTAAACCCCGGAGCTGTCATGACCCAACTGGTGGAGCTGAAAGAGGTCTGTCTCTCATTTGACGGACGACTCGTGCTCGACAAGGTCTCCTTTACCCTGAATAAAGGCAAAATCACCACCCTGGTCGGCCCCAACGGGGCGGGCAAGAGCACCCTGAGCAAGCTGGTGCTGGGTTTGCTCCGCCCAGATTCGGGGGACATCGTCCGCCGCCGCGACCTGCGGGTCGGCTATGTGCCCCAGCGCCTCTATCTGGATCCCACCCTGCCGCTGACGGTGCGCCGTTTCCTGCAACTCGGCAAGAATGGCCGCCTCTCCATCGAGGAGGCGTTGAACCGGGTCGGTGCGGAAGATCTCTTGGACAACCGGATGCAGAAACTCTCCGGTGGCGAGATGCAGCGGGTACTGCTGGCCCGCGCCCTGCTGGTCAAGCCCGAGCTGCTGGTGCTGGATGAACCGGTGCAAGGGGTAGATATCACGGGCCAGATCGAGCTCTACGCCCTCATCAGCCAGCTGGCCGCCGAGTTCCACTGCGCCGTGCTGATGGTCTCCCACGACCTGCACCTGGTGATGGCCAGCACCCACGAGGTGATCTGCCTCAACCGCCACGTCTGCTGTCACGGCGAACCGGAGAGCGTGGCTCGCCACCCCGAGTTTGCCCGTCTGTTCGGCCGACCGGAACAGGAGGTCCTGGCGGTCTACACCCACCATCACCACTGCGACGGTGAACACCATCATCATGAACCGCAGGCCCCCGTCATCCGCCTGCCCTCCCGCAATCAATAACGAACCAGACAGGATCATCAAGTGGACAGCTTTCTGTTATACGCCCTCGCGGCCGGGCTCGGCATCGCCCTGCTGGCCGGGCCCCTGGGCAGCTTCGTGGTGTGGCGCAAGATGGCCTATTTTGGCGACACCCTCTCCCATGCCTGCCTCTTCGGCATCGCCCTCGGCATCCTGCTGCAGGTGGACCTCACCCTGGCGGTCGTGGTCTGCTGCCTCGCCATGGCGATGCTGCTGGTGATCATGAGCCGCAACCAGCAGGTGGCCACCGACACCCTGCTCGGCATTCTGGCCCACAGCGCCCTGTCGCTGGGTCTGGTCACCCTGAGCTTCATGGACAACGTGCGGGTGGATCTGATGGCCTACCTGTTTGGCGACCTGCTCTCGGTGCAGCCCATGGACCTGCTCTGGATCTACGGCGGCGGCGCCCTGGTGCTGCTCACCCTGTGGCGGCTCTGGGATCCCCTGCTCTCCATGACCATCTCGGAAGAGCTGGCCCGGGTGGAAGGGGTGCGGGTGGATGTGCTGCGCTGCGTGCTGATGTTGCTGATAGGCCTGGTCATCGCCGTGGCCATGAAGTTCGTCGGGGCGCTCATCATCACCTCCTTGCTGATCATTCCCGCCGCCACCGCCCGCCGCTTCAGCCAGACCCCGGAGCAGATGGCCGGCTTTGCCGCCCTGACAGGCTGTCTCGCCGTGCTGGGGGGCCTTGCCCTCTCCTGGTATCAGGACACCCCGGCCGGTCCCTCGGTCGTAGTCTGCGCCACCACCCTCTTTGTACTGAGCCAGTTCAAGCGCACCTGACCCGCTCCTGATGGCCCTGGTCTCGCCAGTGCCATCAGGCCCCCCCGAAGCAGACTCCTGCGTCGTGGGCTGCGCCATCCATTCTGCATAGGGCACCCAGCCCGTTCAGACACGCCTGAGAGGCTCGTTTTCCCCGGGTCTCAGGCTCGCCTGCGACTCCTGCCACAGCCACTGACGCAACCGGCTGATGGCGGGTTCATGGGCGCGCGAGCGCTTGAAGACGAAATAGAAGTTGTCGCCGGTCTCGAGGGCGTGCAGGGGCAGCCGCACCAGACGCGGATCCTCCGGCTGCAACATATAGTCGTTGATGAGCGCCATTCCCTGGTCCCAGTTCGCCGCCTCCAGCGCGAGCAGGATATGGCTGAAATGGTGCACCCTCGCCTCGGGGGGAATGGTCAGCCCCCCCATTTCGGCCCAGCGCCGCCAATCTTCCCCCTTCTCGCGGTAGATAGCCTGGATGGAGAGCAGCGGCAACTGCCACAGGGTGGCGGGCCACTCCCCTTCCACCTGCTGCCACATCCGGCGACTGCACACCGGCATCAGCCGCTCCCGATAGAGCAGATCGTGCATGTAGCCCGGCCCTTCGGGGGAGACGGTGATGAAACCGTCCGCCACCCTGTCGGAAAGCTCGGGATCTTCCGCCACCATCTCCAGGCTGAGATCCAGCTCGGGATAGAGCTGGCGCAGCCCGGCCAGGCGCGGGATCAGCCACTTCACCGCAAAGGAGCTGTAGACCGCGAGCCGCACCCGCATCTCGCCGCCGCCGCGCAACTGCTCGCTGCTCTGGGCAATCTGGACCAGCCCGGCGGCGATCCCCTCGAAATAGATCTCCCCCTGGGGCGTCAGGGAGAGCAGCCGCCCCTGGCGCAGCAGCAGCCGCTCCCCCAGAAAATCCTCCAGCAGACGGATCTGGTGACTGACCGCACTCTGGCTGACATTGAGCTCCAGGGCGGCGCGGGAAAAACTCAGCAGGCGGGCAACCACCTCGAAATATTGAACGGCGCGCAGGGGGGGCAGCTTCATTATCCAAATTTCTCATGCGTGATGATTTTTTATCATTTTACTGGATAACAGGCCGCGGGCTACCCTCCCCTCATCTGAATCTGGAGGTGGTATGAATGCAGTCGGAATAGGCATCCTCTATCTGGTGCTCGGCAACATGGTGGCGGTCTTCTCCGATGCCCTGGTCAAGGTGCTGGAGCCGGACCAGCCCATTTTCCAGTTTGTCTTTTTCCGCCAGCTCTCCGCAGCCCTGCTGCTCGCCCCCTGGCTGCTCTGGTCCTGGCGGCGCAACCCGCCGGTAGCCCTCAAGTGGCACCTGCTGCGGGCCCACATCTGGGCCGTCGGCGTCTGCCTGATGGTGGTCGCCCTCACCCGACTGCCGCTCGCCACCGCCAACGCCCTCTTCTATGCCGCCCCGCTGCTGATGGTGCCGCTCGCGGTCTGGCTGGCGGGGGAGGCACTCTCGCGCCAGAAGGTGCTGACGGCGCTGCTCGGCTTCGTCGGGGTGCTCATCGTGCTGCGCCCGACCGAGGTAAACTGGGCCGCCCTGGCGGCGCTCGGGGTGGCGCTCTCCCTGGCGGTCAACAACCTGCTGATCAAGCGCATCCCGCTCCAGCAGCCCATCGCCCAGACCCTGTTTTTCACCAATGTGCTGAGCATGCCCTTCATCCTGGCGCTGGCCTGGTGGGAAGGGGGCGAGTGGCAATGGCAGATGTGGTGGCCCGCCTTCGGCTCCTCGGCGCTCATCATGGTCTATGCAGGATTGTGCGTGATGGCCTATCGCAAGGCGGAGGCGAGCAAGATCGCCTCGGCAGAGTACACCGGGCTGCTGATGGCGGTCGCCATCGGGGTCTGGCTGTTTGACGAACAGCCGGGGCTGCCGCTGCTGCTGGGGTGCCTGTGCATCATACTGCCGCTGGTCGCCATGGCCCGCAGCAAGCCCAAGCCCCAGGCCGAGCCGGCGCTCTAGCCTGCCGGGTCAAGCAGGGGGGCGACCCTCTGCTGCAGATGGGGGATCACCGCCTGCTCGAACCAGGGGTTCTTCCTGAGCCAGAGGGTGTTGCGCGGGGACGGGTGCGGCAGCGGCAACCAGGCCGGGCCATAGTCCGTCCAGTGTCGCACCGTCTCAGTGAGGGTCTCCTTGCCCGCCTTGCCCAGGTAGTAGGCTTGCGCATACTGGCCGATAAGCAGGGTCAGCTCGATATTGGGCAGCAGCATCAACACCTTGTCGTGCCAGGTCGGTGCACACTCGGGCCTGGGGGGCAGATCTCCCGACTTGCCCCGGCCGGGGTAACAGAGCCCCATGGGCATGATGGCGATGCGGGATTCGTCGTAGAAGACGCTCTTGTCCACTCCGAGCCACTGGCGCAGCCGATCACCGGAAGGGTCGTCCCAGGGAATGCCACTGGCATGGACCCGGGTCCCCGGAGCCTGGCCGATGATCAGCAGACGGGCGCACTCGCTGCCGCGGATCACCGGCCTCGGTCCCAGGGGGAGGTGAGCCTCGCACAGGCGGCAGGCCCGGATCTGTTCAAACAGGGAGTCGAGTCGGTTCATGGCCGGATAGTAACAGAGTTTTCCCCCGCTCCCGCTTGTGAAAGTGTCAGCGGATACTTATCATGCAGCCGCCATTGTTTAGTTTAATAAACGGAGAGAGATGAAGAACTGGATGGGCACCGGCAGCGCGGCCCTCTCATTCGTGCTGTGGGGCATGCTGCCCCTCTATTACCAGTTCATGCCCGAGATCAACATGTGGGAACTGCTCTCCCACCGGGTGCTCTGGTCCGTGGTGCTGCTGGGAGGCCTGCTTCTGCTCCTCGGCCAGCGGGTACCCTGGGGGGCCCTGCGCGGCGATCCCCGGCAGCTCGGCCTCGTGCTGCTGGCAGGCCCCGTGATGTCCATCAGCTGGTGCATGTTCACCTGGTGCCTGACCACGGGCCAGGTGCTGGCCACCAGCCTCGCCTTCTTCATGACCCCGCTCTTCAACATCGCCTTTGCGGTGCTCTTCCTCAAAGAGAAGCTCACCCCGCAAAAACACCTGGCGGTGGCGCTCGCCCTGGCGGGGCTCGCCTACATGCTCTTCTCCTACGGCGAGCTGCCCTGGTTCTCCCTCGTGATGGGGGCCAACTTCGCCCTCTACGGCCTCATCAAGAAGAAGGTGAGACTGGACGCCGGTACCAGTCTCTATCTGGAGTCCCTGGTGCAGTTGCCCGTCGCCCTTCTCATCATCGGCTGGCTGACCTTGCAGGGCACCAGCCAGTTTATGGCCGGTGACTGGACCGATCGCCTGCTGCTGATGGGCAGCGCCCCCGCCACCCTGCTGCCGGTGGGGCTGTTCTGCTATGCGGTGGCGCGCACGCCCATGAGCACGGTGGGGCTGCTGCAATACATAGAGCCGAGCCTCGCCTTCCTGCTCGCCCTCTTCTGGTTTGGCGAGATCCCGGATCCGGTGAAATCCGTGGGCTTTGCCTTCATCTGGGCCGGCCTGCTGGTGAGCCTGCTGCCCCTGCACCGGCTTGGGCGCCAGCGGGCCAGGTGGCGTACCTCGTGACCCTCGCCACCCCCACTCCCTCCCGCTGGTTTGTCTATCTGGTGCGCACCGGCACCGGGGCACTCTATGCGGGGATCAGCACGGATCCCGAGCGGCGACTGCGTCAGCACCAGAGCGGCAAGGGGGCCAGAGCCCTGCGCGGCAAGGGACCCCTCTCCCTGGTATGGCAGCAGGAGGTCCCCGGCAAACCCGAGGCGCTGCGCCTCGAGTACCGCCTCAAGCAGCAGAGCAAGGCGTTCAAGGAGCGCCTGGTACACGAGCCGGCGCTGTGGCACGGCTGGAGCCTTTCCTGGCTTGCCACCCCGCACACCGACCCTGTGTCGCCCCCATAAAAAGGGCCACTGCAAGCAGTGGCCAAGGAAGGATGCGAAATCAGGGGGGCTTAACGGTAGGTGTTCGACTGCTTGCGCCTGTTGCTGAGGAGCCAGCACACCACCAGCACCACCAGCAACCAGGGCGCCAGCTTGATGATGAGGGCAAACATGCCGGCCAGGGCGCCAAACAGCACGAAGACCCCGCTCACCAGCAGCATGGCCAGCACGGTGAATCCGGTCAGCGCCATGCCGATCAGCACCAGGATCAAGACGATAAATTCCAGCATGTTGTGCTCCTCACGGGCTTGCACTTGCCGACGGGGCGATCCGGAGATCACCCCAGCCAGCGTTGAAGTTCACGGCGGGGAGGCATGACGAGCCCCCCCACCAGATAGAGCGCCAGGGCCAGCGGCGGCATCAGGATCAGGGCGAGCAGGGCCACCACCCGCACCGTCACTCTGGACACCCCCAGCCCTCTGGCAAGACCGGCGCAGACCCCGGTCAGCTTGCGATGGGCGAGATCCTTGAGCCAGGGTGTCATGTTATGCCTCCACCTTCTGACCCTTGAGCCGGGCCAGCTCCCGCTCAATCTCGTCGTTCAGCTCCAGCTCGCGGAACTGGGCCTCGAGGGACGGATTCTGCCCCAGGGTCGCCGCCTCCAGCTGGGCCTCCAGCTGATCGACCCGGTTCTGGAAGCCGTCGAAGCGGGCCACCAGCTCGTGCATGCGCTGGTTGTCCACCTGGGCACGGGCGCGGATGCGGCTGTGGGCGGTCTGCTCGCGCAGGGTCAGCATCTTCTGCTTCTCCCGCGCCTCGGTCAGCTTGGCCGCCAGTCGCTCGCTGTCGGCGGTGAGCTGGGCCAGCACTTCGGCCACCCGCGCCTTGTCCTCTTCCAGCCGCTCGCACTGCTTCATCTCCGCCAGCTTCTCGGTGAGGGCGGCACGGGCCAGATCTTCGCGGCCCTTCTGGATGGCGAGTTCGGCCTTGGCTGCCCACTCCTGGATCTGGTTGCGCAGCGCCTGCTGATGGCGCTCCAACTGTTTCTGTTCGGCGATGATGCGGGCGGCCTGGGTTCTCATCTCGACCTGGACCTGCTCCATCTCCTCGATCATCAGCCGCAGCATCTTCTCCGGCTCTTCGCTCTTGTCGAGCAGGCTGTGCAGGTTGGCATTGATCACGTCGGTCAGGCGGCTGAATACGCTCATGGTCTGGCTCCTTGTTGATGGGGTGTCACTCTCTTCCCATGACATTACAAGAGCCGTGCCAGAATATTTTTTCCTTTATTTACAATTAGATGAAAGTTAACGATGGATGTCCATTGGATACAACGTGGTGAAAAAAACCAACAAGATGGTGATTTTCACCAATAAAAAAGGGAGCCAGCGGCTCCCTCTCTTCTCTGCAACCGGGCTCAGGCCGCCGGCCGATGGCCGAGCTTGCCATCCAGCTCCGCCAGCTTGGCTTCCATCTTCTCCCGGCAGGTGTCGGAGAGCTCGCGGATGCCGGCGGCGCCGTGCTCCTTGCTGCACACCGGGGCCATCACCTCCAGCAGCACCTCGCCGTTGTCCCAGCGGTTGAGATCGACCTGACCGAAGTAGCTGGAGCAGACGATGGGCACCACGGGCACCTCGGCCTGGACGGCTGTGTGGAAGGCCCCCGCCTTGAACGGCAGCAGACCACGCCCCTGGGAGCGGGTCCCCTCCGGGAACATCCAGATGGAGGTGCCGCGATGCTTGATGCGATCCACCACCTGGCCGATGGTGCCGATGGCGCGGGAGCGGTTGGAGCGGTCGATCAGCACGTTGCCGGAGAGCCAGAAGATGAGACCGAAGAAGGGGAGCCACAGCAGGCTCTTCTTGCCCACCGCCACCACGCCGGGCTGCACGGCGCCGGTCACGGTGAAGATGTCGTAGTTGCTCTGGTGATTGCAGACGTAGACCGCAGGTCCCACCGATTTGACCTCGTCGGCCACCGTCACCCGGACCTTGAGGCCGATCAGCGGGCAGACCGCATGATACATGCGGGCGAAGACATAGACGTTGTTCGGGTGGCGCGGGCGCACCAGACAAAGCAACAGGCCGAACAGGAACCAGAAGACGAGCAGCAGTGCCAGCAGCAGCACACGGGCAAGTTTGAGCATCGAACACCTCGGAATTTGACTCGGCGCAGTATACTGGTCCCCCTTTTAGCGAACAAGCGTTCGCCAGACAGAACCGACCAGCCCCGGACGCCACCGGCCACCCCGGCTTGCCCCACCCGCCATTGCCCGCTAGGATGTGGCCATCTTGATGAACGGGGCGAGCATGATTTTGCAACAACGCGCGGCGACACGACTCCTGCTGCTGGTCTGCCTGCTGGTGCTCAATTGCGCGGCCCAGCCGCTGGCCCGCCTCGCCCTGCTCGATCACGCCGTGAGTTGCCAGACCCTGCCCCAGTTCGCCTCAGCCGACGACCAGGCCGACAAGGGCACCCCCGCCAGTGTGCAGCCCAGCAGCTGCCAGCTCAACGGCAAGTGGCTGAGCGCCGCCAGTCTGCTGTGCGTGGAGCAACTCTTCTTCGCCATCGCCTTCGTGATTGCCCTGCTGGTGCCCCTGTCACGGCGCGCGCCGGCACTGCCTCCCCCCATCAATGTCTCGCCGCCAGAGCGGCGACTGCACCTCACCCTCTGCGTCTGGCGGGAATGAGTTCAGCCGCGCTTTTTCAGCCTGCTGTCACTCATTTTTTTGCGAGACCCAACACATGTCGAATCTCTTCAAGGCGGCCCTGCTACTGGGCAGCCTGCTGTGGCAATCCAGCGGATTGGCCAGCGATACGGGGTGGCTCACCCGCCCCCAGAACAGTCACGCCAAGGTCAGGCTGCAAGCCGACCGCAGCGTCCCGGATCAGACCCGCATCCTGCTCGATGTCCAGCTGGCGTCAGGCTGGAAGACCTACTGGCACAGCCCGGGTGAAGGGGGCATAGCGCCCCAGATCCTGTGGGATGAGCCGGTCGGCGACTTCCAGTGGCACTGGCCCACGCCGCGCCCCTTCGAGGTGGCCGGGCTCAGCACCCAGGGCTATCAGGAGCAGGTACGCTTCCCCCTGAGCCTGGGCTACCCGGCCGGGCAGCCGCTCAAGGGCACCTTGCGCCTCTCCACCTGCAGCAATGTCTGCATTCTGACCGACTACCCCTTCACCCTGGCGGCGGATGAGCAAGCGCCGGCCGGTTTTGACTTCGCCTGGGCCCGGACCATGAGCACCCTGCCACAGACGCTGCCCGCCGACACCCGGGTCGAGCTCGGCTACCAGCACAACCAGCTGCAACTGCGGGCCGAGCGGGCAGAAGGCTGGCAGGAACCTGCGCTCTTCATCGATGCGCTGGAGGGGGCCGAGTTCGGCAAGCCCGCGCTCGAGGTAAGCGGCACCACCCTGATTGCCCGGGTGCCGGTCAGCGACGGCTGGCAGGGGGATGCCCCTGACTTGCGCGGTCAATCCCTCGGCCTGCTGCTCACCAGCGGCGAGCAGGCCTGGCAGACCCGCGCCACCATCGCCGATCCCCTCGCCCTGCCGGCCCCGGGGCAGCCACTTCTCTGGCTGCTGGGGGCGGCACTGCTCGGCGGTCTCATCCTCAACCTGATGCCCTGCGTGCTGCCGGTGCTGGCTCTGAAACTCGGCACCGTGCTGCAGCAGCAAGAGAGCGAACAAGGAGGCGTGCGCAAGCAGTTCCTCGCCGCCAGCGCCGGGATAATCACCTCCTTCTGGGTGCTGGCGGCCATGAGCAGCCTGCTGCGCGCCACACAAGGGGCGGTCGGCTGGGGGATCCAGTTCCAGAGCGCCGGTTTCATCGGCTTCATGGTGCTGGTCACCCTGCTGTTTTGCGCCAACCTGCTGGGCTTGTTCGAGATAAGGTTGCCCAGCGATCTCAGCACTCGCCTCGCCACCCGCGGCGGCGAGGGGCTCGGTGGTCACTTCCTGCAAGGGAGTTTCGCCACCCTGCTGGCCACTCCATGCTCGGCCCCCTTCCTCGGCACCGCGGTGGCCTTTGCCCTGGCGGCGCCCCTCGGCCAGCTCTGGCTCATCTTCACGGCCCTCGGCATTGGCATGAGCCTGCCCTGGCTGCTGGTGGCGGCCCTGCCGCGCCTCGCCCTCTGGCTGCCCAAACCGGGGCGCTGGATGGGGCAACTGCGCATCCTGCTCGGGCTGATAATGCTGGGCTCCAGCCTCTGGCTGGCGAGCCTGCTCGGCAACCATCTGGGCAGCACGGCCACCGGCTGGCTGATGGCCGCCATGGTGCTGGCGCTGCTGATGGGCATCCTCTGGCGTTATGGTCTGCGCGGTTTCACCCTGGCCCTCTCCCTCTCGGCACTCATCGGCGGCGCCCTGCTGCTGGGGGGCGCCCTCACGGTGAAAGGGAGTGGCAGCGTCGATCGCATCGCCTGGCAGCCGCTCTCCGAACAGGCCATCGCCGACGCCCTGGCCCAGAACAAGCGGATCTTCGTGGATGTCACCGCCGACTGGTGCGTCACCTGCAAGGCCAACAAATACAACGTGCTGCTGCGTGACGAGGTGCAGCGCGCCCTGTCGGCCCCGGACGTGGTGGCCCTTCGCGGCGACTGGAGCCGGCCGAGCGATGCCATCTCCGCCTTCCTGCGCCAGCGTGGCGCCGCCGCCGTTCCCTTCAACCAGATCTACGGGCCCGGCCTGCCGGAAGGGGAGATCCTCTCTCCCCTGCTGGACAAGGCCGACTTGCTCGACAGCTTGCACAAGGCCGGCCTCGTTCAGGCCGATGCCACCCATTTCTAAGGAGAATGCCATGAGACTGCGAACCCTGACCCTCTGCACCGCCCTGGTAGCCGCCACCCTGGGCACCCCCACGCTGCACGCCGCCCCCTTCACCCCGGAGCAGGAGGCCCGCATCAAGGAGCTCATTCGCGAGACCCTGATCGCCAACCCCGGGATCCTCGACGAGGCAGCCGAATCCTGGGAGAAACAGAACGCCGCGACCCAGCAGGCCCAGATGGGTGACTTCATCAAGGGCAACCAGGATGTGCTGTTCAACAGCCCCACCAGCCCGCGCCTCGGTGCCAAGCATCCCAAACTGACCCTGGTGCTGTTCACCGACTACAACTGCCCCTACTGCAAGCAGTTCGACCCGGCGGTCGCCAAGCTGCTCGCGGCCTATCCGGACGATCTGGGGCTGGTGATCAAGCTGCTGCCGTTCAAGGGGCAGACCTCCGCCAAGGCGGCCCAGTACAGCCTGACCCTGTGGCAACAGGATCCTGCCCGCTTCCTCCCCCTGCACGACAAGCTCATGAGCAAGCAGGGGATGCTGACCGAGACGGACATCAACAAGGCGCTGGCCGCCACCGACAACCTGACCCTCAAGCCCGCAGGCAAGGCCACTGAGGAGCTGCGCAACAGCCTGCGCATCGGCACCCTGCTCGGCGTGCAAGGCACCCCGGCGACCCTTATCGGCAACCAGCTGGTGCCGGGTGCCATTCCCTATGACGAGCTGGAGCAGTTGGTCAAAGCCGAGCTGGCCAAGCGGAGCTAAGCCATGGCCGAGGATACAGGCATAAAGGCCCCCCGCTGGCGCCGCTGGGGCAAGGAGGCGCTCTGGCTGCTGCTGATGGCGCTCGTCATCACCACCCTGGTGGATCTGTGGCGCAGCCCCACCCTGCCGGCGGGTGCCATGGAGGCCCCCTTCACCCTGCAGGACGGCACCACCACCACGCTGGCCGAGCAGAGCCGCGGCAAGCCCCTGCTGGTCTACTACTGGGCCAGCTGGTGCGGGGTGTGCCGCTTCACCACTCCCACGGTGGAGCAGCTCTGGCAGGAGGGTGAAAATGTGCTGACGGTGGCCCTGCGCTCCGGCAGCGATGAGCCGTTGCGCGCCGGGATGGCGAAGAAGGGGCTGACCTTCCCCACCCACAACGACGAGTCCGGGGATCTGGCCGCCCGCTGGCAGGTGGGGGTGACACCAACCTTCCTCGTCATCAAGGATGGGGCTCTGGTGAGCAGCACCACCGGCTGGAGCAGCGCCTGGGGGCTCAGGTTGCGGCTGCTCTGGGCAAGCTGGTAGCCCCCTTCATGCCAGAGATACAAAGAGCCCGGTATCGCTACCGGGCTCTTTTTCATCAGAGGGCTGACAACCCGCCCTATTGGGCGGCCTCCATCGCCCGCTTCTCCAGATTGGCCTTGATGTCGAGACGCTCAGACTCCCCGATCACCCCGTCACCGTTCTTGTCCAGGCGAGAGAAGAGCGCCTCCTGCCGCGCCATGAACTGGGCCCTGGTGGTCTCCCGCGACGGCTTGAGCTGGCTCATCCGCTCCGGGACCGGCTTGCCAGCCTGTTGCATCACGCCAGCCAGCTTTGCCAGGTTGGCCTCTTTCTCGGCAACCGACAGCACGCCGTCACCGTTTTTGTCCTGCAAGGCGAAGCGCTGGGCGGCGCGCTCCATGAACTGGGCCCTGGTGACATCCCCCATCAGCGGCGAGACGGGCAATATGTCGCTGGCAGAGGCGGCACTGCCTGCCAGCGCGAGCACGAAAAACGCGGACTTGACCATGGCGATGACTCCTTGTGACGGCAGAATCCGGATGGTTCGGACAAGAGGGGGTCGGGCAACGCCGGGGCCTGCCGCCCCCCTCTGCCAGTGTAGCCCCGCCGCCATCTCGCACCGCCCGCTCTTTTCGTACAGAAAGACCGCACTTTCATGGCAGAGGCGCCGGCTTTCCGTTAAAATCTCCGGTTTTTGCCGAGCCTGGTTTGCCGACGTTGCGCCACCAGGTCGACACAGGATGAATTCCACCATGCCAGTGAGGCAGGATCCGTCATGAACAACTACTTCCGGGTGTTGGGCGTCAAGTCCAACGCCAGTGAAAACGACATCAAAAAAGCCTATCGACGGCTGTCGAACCAGTACCACCCCGACAAGCTGCACGGGGCGAGCGAAGAAGAGAAAGAGCAGGCAGCCGCCCGGCTGCACCAGGTAAAGCAGGCTTATGAAGTGCTGTCCGATCCGAAACAGCGGGCCGCCTTTATCAAGGATTTCAACAACGTCATCGTGACCGATCCCGCTGCTGCCATGCAGGAGATGTGGGACCAGTTCTACCCCTGAGCCACCAGGCAAGAAGAGCGACTATGCAAAAAAAATGGGACCAGGCACGGCTCAAGGCCCTGCAAAGCGATGCCAGCGAGAACATCGAATCCTACCGGGATCAGGATGACCCCAAGGGGCTCGAGCAGTTCACCGACAAGATGAAGGCCCTGCTGCTGGCCGACATGAGCATGCTGGAGTTCATGCCCGAATACCTGCCGCTTGCCCTCTATGGCCGGGTGCAGTTCCCGCCCAAGGCCAAGTCGCAGTGGAACAAGTGGCTCGCCAGCGGCGAGCAGCCCTCCTGGGACGAGTTCAAGGTGAGTGTCGGCTTCAACAATGCCATCCTGCCGCTGGTCAAGGCGGTGCGGGCCCAGAGCGAAGATCAGCTGATGGAAGCCTGCGCCGTGCTGTTCCTGCTGGACAACCCGCTGCCCCGCGGCAGCCACCGCGGCGATGACGACTATGAGCTGCGGGACGAAGAAGAGGAAGACGGGGAAGATGCCGACGCCGATTACCACGGCGGTAGCGACCGCTATGGTGATGACGACGGCGATCAGGATATGTACGACGAAGTCCGTTTCTAATTGGGGCAAGGCATGAGCAACAGTCTGATAGAAATTACCGCCATCGAGATCAAAGAGCTGGCCGTTATCGAGCCGAAGCAGGCCAGCGAGAAGTTCGAGCTGATCGCCAAGACCATGTCTGACGACCAGTTGGCAGAAGTGATTGAAAACATTGATATCGTTACCCTGACCCAGATCAACGGCCAGCACGACATCTCCTTCCCTTCCATCATCTCCGAGCTGATGACCCCGGAGCGGATCCGCGACATCGTCTGCCAGCAGCCCCTCTACTGGGAAGAGGCGATCAAGAACAACGCCGACGAGCTGCAACAGCACACCTTCGACTTCCTCAACTACCTGATCCGCACCCAGGAGAGCGAAGCCAAGCAGCGGGAGATCCTCGAGTGCGTGGCCGAGGATCCGGCCGGTCTCTTCTACCTCGCCATCCCCTTTATCGAGTTCTATCGCGGCGATCGCTATGAAGAGGACGAGGGCTATCGCGACGTGCTGCACGCCGAAGAGGAAGATCTCGAAGAGTCCCTGCGCTACAGCGAGCGCCAGCAGGCCGAAGACAGCCACGACTACGCCCTGGACGACCCGCGCAGCCTCTTGATGCTCATTCGCGAGCTGGCCCCCGAGGTGGAAAAATCCATCAAGGCGCTGCTGCGCAACGAACACTCCACCTGGGACGGCATCATCAACAAGTTTGCCGCCGAGCTGGTGATGCAGGCCAAAGAGAAGAACAAGGTCGAGGAAGACGAGTACGGTGACGTCGACGACATGTTCAGCTTTCTGGATTAAGGAGCCCATTCATGCAGTTAGTCATTCGCGATGCCAACCAGGGCCCCTTTCTGACCCAGGTGCTGCGCTTTGGCCGCGACAACGAACTCTTGAGTCAGCAGCAGCTGGCCGCCATCAAAGGCAAGGCGGTGCTGATGAGCCTCAAATTCGCCGACAAGTACTACAACAAGTACAAGATGCACCTGCTGGAGCAGGCCGCCCACGACGTCATCGGCGTGGTGAGCCTCGGTCTGCAGGAGCTCTCCCAACGGGATCCGGCCAAGGCACTGGCCCTGTTGCAGGCGCCAGAAGGCCCCATCAAGCCGTTCCAGAAGGGCTGGTCCATGCTCATCACCGTCAGCCCCAAGCAGGCTGGCAACAGCCTCTACGGTGACGTGGATGCGCGGCTCTTGGACAAGATCTCCAGCCCGCCCGATGTGGAGGAGTGGCAAGGGTGGCAGGAGTACGAGAAGGCGCTGACCGAGCACAACAAGAGCCGCCTGATGGCGCTCATCGACCAGCACTTCTTCGCCTGCGAGAGCGACCACCCCACCATGGAGGACAAGCTGGCCGAGGCCCTGCTCTACCGCATCCTCTGCGGCAAGGGCAGTGGCGCCGCCCCCCTCAAGGTGAAGCAGGATCTCAAGCGCCGACTTGCGCGGGAGATTGAGCTCGACGAGGGCTGGTACGACACCGGCTACCTCGCCGCCCAGCTCACCCTGATGCTGAACGCTCTGCCCGCAGACATGGCCGCCGCCCTGCGTCAGGAGCTGAGCCCTGGCTTTGTGCCCAACCTGCTGCATACCCTGGGGTTTGTGCGTCAGTACCAGCAGTTGCAAAAAGAGGACGCCTCGCCGGAGAAGCTCGACAACATGGAGATGCGCGCCGGGATCCGCCACCCCCTGCTCGGCTGGCCCCTCTACCACGACTTCTAAGGGGCCATGCACCCTTGCAGGACGGCACTTGCCTCTCCTCCCACAACGCCCGGCTTGCCGGGCGTTGTCATCTTTGCAGCTCGCAGATGGCGGCGCCGACCCTATCGGGCAATGGTCCACATGGCGCTCTGCATCCCGGTCTCCCGAAAATCGATCACCACGGGATAGTCGTTGCCACAGCCCGTCACCGTCCAGCGCTCCTGCCAGTGGCGACTGCCCGGCTCCCCCTCGGGAAGGTGCAACACCACGGGCACGAAGCGCTCCGGCGCGTCACACCCCTTGGTGGCCACCCAGGATGCGACCCCCACCATGGCATCCCGGATCAGCTGCTGATTGGCCAGGGTACCTTCCTGCACGGGTTCACTCGGACTGGCCTCGGCCTGGCACACCAGGGGGAAAAGCAACAGCAGGGCACAGGGTCTCATCGCACCTCCAGAGGGGTCAGTCAAAAAGTGGTTCGTTCGGGGCTTTCATCATGACCCGAAACGGCGCCAGACAGAAGAGGCCACCAGGGGGGAAGCAGGCGCAGGATCCGGGGCGCAGTGGCTTGCACGCAAGTCGGACTACCTCCTAAGCGTCATTGGCCCACATTTTGTCAGGGATATAATGACTCCCCCATACAAGCCGCCGGGGAACGAGCCGTGAGCAGAAAGCCGGACCGCATGACCGCCATGCAGCAGATCATCGACGCCGTGAAGGCGGAATTTCCGCTCTATCAACCGGATACCTTCAAATGCGGGCCGGACAACACCTGCATCGGCTGCCCCAAGAAGCTGATGGAGCTGGTGGATACGGACCTCTGCTACTGGCAATATCAGATCGATCGCGGCATCCCGCCCAGCTTCGACGAGCTCAACCGCTTCGGCAAGATGTGCAAAAATATCCGCCGGGCCCTGGTGCGCAATGGCCGCATTCCCGCCTGATGAGAAGCAATATGCTGCCTTCATCGGTTTTTTATGATGGTTTTATCCACCAGAATGAATCACCACCTCATTTAATGGCGCAGCACACCTTGTTCACCGCCTACCGTGCTGATGGCCGACGCAGGTTCATTGCCCCAAGGAGCACTATATGACTCAGGAAAGTATCCAGACCCGCTATACGCTGGATCCCGCCCTTGCCAGCGCCACCGAGCTGGAGCAAGCCATCGCCCAGGCCATCGAGGCCAACAAGCAGGACTTCTTCCCCCTGCTGGAGCGGCTGGTGGATGTGGGTGACAGCCGGGTCAAGCTCAGCCAGAAGGATCCCCTGCGGGTGCTGGGGGTGGAACTCGACGAGGCTCGCACCGGCGGCACTGCTCGCCTCGGCTACGAATCCAACTTTTCCGAGAGCTGCCGCCTTATCGACGAATACGACCAGCACCAGACCAGCGTGGCCTTCACCCTCGACGGGGATCAGCTTGTTTTCGATCTTGAGCTGCCCATCGAGTGGAACTTCGACAACTGATTGGCGGCGGTGCCATTCCCCTGGCGTGTTGTAGCCAGCGGCGCCCCTTTCCCCCCTTTCTGGTGTAGGGTTGTCTGCACAGCAACGGATAAACATCCCGAGGATCACCATGGGTGAGCATCAACCTACAGCATTGCCGGTATTGAATGACAGTGAGCGCCTCGGGCTCGAGCGCAAGAGCGCCGGGGATTTCCCCCTCTATCGCCAGGATCCTCACACCCCGTCTGCCCGTGGCTGGGCACTCATCCTGCTGGGGGTCATCCTGGGGTTTGCGGCACTCTCCGCCCCCATCGACTTTTTCAAGACCACCTCAGGGGGCTTTGTGCCCGCCCTCCTGTTCCCTCTCATTCCTCTGGCCGTGCTCGCCATGGTGGCGGGAACAGGGTGGCGCTCACTGTTTCGAACGCCGACGCGGCGGGATTGTCTCTTGATGCTGGCGATTACCGGCATCAACATACTGGTCTCAATCGCCGTTGCCATGACCATGCAGCACCTGTTCCAGCTGAATGCAAACCCGGTCAACGCCATGCTGGCAGAGGCGTCCAATACGGCGCGCATCCTCTTTTATCTCAAGACGGCGCCCCAGCTCTTCGGCGAGGAGGTGATCTCCATCCTGCCTTTTCTGGCCATCCTCTGGTGTTGTCACCAGAAGCTCGGCCTGACCCGCAAGTCCGCCATCCTCATCGCCTGGCTATCGACGGCTCTAATCTTCGGAGCCCTGCACCTGCCCACTTATGACTGGAATTTTCTGCAATGTTTTCTGGTGATTGGCACGGCCCGCATCGTGCTGCTCAGTGGCTACATCATCACCAAAAACATCTGGGTATCGACCGGCTCACACATCATCAATGACTGGCTGCTGTTTAGCCTGATGCTGCTGCTTGGCAGCCACACAGGCACCTGATGCACGCAATACACAGGCTGGCCATGGATAGAGAGAGCCGTAGGCGTGCCCGCAGCATGGCGGCAGCTTTTTTCGCGAACGTCTGATGACGCTTCGCTAATCAGACCTACGGCCTCCCCTCACCCTGACCCTCTCCCAAGGGGAGAGGGGATCAGCGCCTGCCAACCTGTAGCCATAGCTGTCACTCCATTTAAAAATTGCTGCGATCTGGGCTCCCTTCTCCCCTTGCGGGAGAAGGGCTGGGGATGAGGGGGTCACAAAATAAAATTACCGACCACATTAAGGTAATAGGTTTTTGCGATCGTCTGATTACGCTTTTCTAATCAGATCTACGGGCCTAATACTTGCCCTATTCAATAGACAACGATAGATTATCTACCAGATAATTGAAAACGAAACATCAAAATAAAGGGTATATGATGACGACTCATGATAACTTTATAAAGTCAGTTGAAGATTGGCGTAACATAGTCGTATTAAATGCAGAGAGTAACTCACTAAATTCCTTTGTGGATTCTGTTGTATCATCAAGTCCTGATATAGATAATATGTCCCGTTGGGCTCTAGGCGCCTCCGGTGCAATTGCTGGATTAATTATTAGTAACATCGATAAAGTTGGTTCTGCTTTTTATAACTCGTTTGAGATTAAACTCATGCTCCTCATGCTAGTTATTTCAATTTTATGTGGACTAGGCCAAAGATCATTGGCCGTATTATGTGCCATTCATATCAAAATAAAGGAAGCTTTATCAATAAAGTTAAAGGAAATATTGGCTGATTTTGATGCGGATGCAATGCTAATTAAAGAAATGGCAGAGAATCATGATTTAGATATCTCAGTTGAGTTAAACCTAGAAAGTGTGATAACCACATTCATTGAGATATCACCACGCTCAATCAGATATTTAATAAAGAAAGAGTCTGCAAAATCCATGACCAATCCAGTACACAGCGCAGAAAAAATATTGGGAATCTATTACAGACAAAATATTTGGCTATTGTTTCAAGGTGTATTTTTTATTGCTTTCATTCTCTGCGCAGTAGTTTTTATATAAAGAAGAACCATTTAAAAAATACAATGACACCTTCAAAAACAATTCGACTGCAGCTATACAGAAAATATAAAAACAATCGTGTTTTACAAAAGACTTTATGTTTATAAAATATCTGTACAAACAGGGCGCTTTCGCGCCCTTTATATTTATTACCCTTCCTGATTTTCCCCGGCTGCCGGCTCGGCGCCCGCGACGGGTTCAATCTCGATGCGATCCACGCGCTGCAAACCGCGGGGCAGCTTGGCGCCACGGCGGCCGCGCTCGCCACGGTAGTAGTCAAGGTCAGATGGCTTGAGGGTCAGCTTGCGCTTGCCGGCAAACAGGGTCACCGACTGGCCCTGCGGGATAATGGCCGCCATCACCATAAACTCCTCCCGCGCCTTGACGCGAGCAGAGGGGATGCTGATGAGCTTGTTGCCCTTGCCCTTGCCGAGTACCGGCAGGGTATTGAGCGGGAACAGCAGCATGCGCCCCTCGTTGGAGATGGCCATGCAGAGATCCGTGTCCGGCGCGCCTATCCTCTGGGGCGCCATGACGATGCCCCCTTCCGGCACGGTCAGCAGCGCCTTGCCGTTCTTGTTCTTACCGATCAGGTCATCGTACTTGCAGACGAAGCCGTAACCGGCGTCAGAACAGATGAGATACGGCTCGCCCTCGTTACCCATCACCAGATGGCGCACCTCTTCCCCGGCCCCCAGCGCGAAGCGGCCGGTGAGCGGCTCGCCCTGACTGCGGGCCGACGGCAGAGTATGGGCCTCCAGCGAGTAGGTACGTCCCAGGGTAGAGAGGAACACCGCCTGCTGGTTGCTGCGGCCATGGGCGTGGGCGAGATAACCGTCCCCCGCCTTGTAGGAGAGGCCCTCCACATCGACGTCGTGGCCCTTGGCGGCGCGCACCCAGCCCTTGTCGGACAGGATCACGGTCACTGGCTCGCTCGGGGTCAGCTCCTTCTCGGTCAGGGCCACGGCGGTGGCGCGCTCCACCAGCGGGGTACGGCGATCGTCGCCGTACTTCTCGGCATCCGCCAGGATCTCTTTCTTCAGCAATGTGCTGAGACGGCGCTCGGAACCCAGGATCAGTTCCAGCTTGTCGCGCTCTTCCGCCAGTTCGTTCTGTTCGGCGCGCAGCTTGAACTCTTCGAGCTTGGCCAGGTGGCGCAGTTTCAGCTCGAGGATCGCCTCGGCCTGGGTTTCGCTGATGTTGAAGCGCTCCATCATCACCCGGCCCGGCTCCTCCTCGGTGCGGATGATCTCGATCACCTCGTCGATGTTGAGATAGGCGATGAGCAAGCCTTCGAGGATGTGCAGGCGGGCCAGCACCTTGTCGAGGCGATACTGCAGGCGGCGACGCACCGTCTCACGGCGAAAACTCAGCCACTCGGTGAGGATGGTCTTGAGGTCTTTGACCTGGGGCCGGTTGTCCAGACCCAGGATGTTGAGGTTGACCCGGTAGTTCTTCTCCAGATCCGTGGTGGCGAACAGGTGGGCCATCAGCCCCTCCACATCCACCCGGTTGGAGCGCGGCACGATCACCAGACGGGTCGGGTTCTCATGGTCCGATTCATCCCGCAGGTCGGTGACCATGGGCAGCTTCTTGGCCACCATCTGGGCGGCAATCTGCTCCATGATCTTGGCGCCGGAGGCCTGATGAGGCAGCGCCGTGATAACGATGTCGCCATCCTCCTCGCTCCACACCGCTCGCTGCTTGATGGAGCCCTTGCCGGTCTCGTAGATTTTGCGGATGTCATCGCGGGGCGTGATGATCTCGGCATTGGTCGGGTAGTCCGGCCCCTGCACATGGGCCATCAGCGCATCCAGGCCGGCATTGGGGTTGTCCAAGAGCTCCACGCAGGCGTGGGCCACTTCCCGCGCGTTGTGGGGCGGGATATCGGTCGCCATGCCCACCGCGATGCCGGTCACCCCGTTGAGCAGGATGTGCGGCAGGCGGGCGGGCAGCACCACCGGCTCTTTCATGGTGCCATCGAAGTTCGGCGTCCACTCCACCGTGCCCTGGCCGAGCTCGGAGAGCAGCAGCTCGGAGAAGCGTGACAGGCGCGCCTCGGTGTAACGCATGGCGGCGAAGGATTTGGGATCGTCCGGTGCCCCCCAGTTGCCCTGACCGTCCACCAGCGGGTAGCGGTAGGAGAAGGGCTGGGCCATCAGCACCATGGCTTCGTAACAGGCGATGTCGCCATGGGGGTGATATTTACCCAGCACGTCACCCACGGTACGGGCGGATTTCTTGTGCTTGGACAGCGCCGACAGACCCAGCTCGCTCATGGCGTAGATGATGCGCCGCTGCACGGGCTTGAGGCCGTCGCCGATGTGGGGCAGGGCCCGATCCATGATGACGTACATGGAGTAGTTCAAGTAAGCCTGCTCGGTGAAGGCGCGCATGGGCTGGCGCTCCACCCCGTCCAGACTGAGCTCGATAGCATCACTCATGTGATTATCTCTTTCGGTTCGGGAGCTGGTTGGCGCTCTACTTCATCCAACAGACTGAGCTCGATAGCATCACTCATAAGGTTGTTCTCTTGCTATGGCGCGCCCTCAGAGGGCACGCCGGAAATGCGGGTCGGCAGGGGGCCGACGGTGAATCACAAGACCCCCTCCCAACCTCCCCCTCCATGAGGGGGAGGAGAGGCTTGGCCCCCTCCCCTTGCGAAGGGGAGGGCCGGGGTGGGGTACTTGCGACTCGCTTTAGATGATGGCGAGGTTGCCCTTCTCTTCCAGCCATTCGCGGCGATCGGAGGCGCGCTTCTTGGCCAGCAGCATGTCCATCATCTGCAGGGTCTCGCCCCCCTCCTCCCCCTCTTCGCCCATGGTGAGCTGCACCAGGCGGCGGGTGTTGGGATCCATGGTGGTTTCCCGCAGCTGTTTCGGGTTCATCTCACCCAGCCCCTTGAATCGGGTCACCATCACCTTGCCCTTCTTCTTCTCGGCCTCGACCCGCTCCAGCACGCCGTTCTTCTCGTCCTCGTCGAGGGCGTAGAACACCTCCTTGCCGATGTCGATACGATAGAGCGGCGGCATGGCCACATAGACGTGGCCCTTCTCCACCAGCGTGCGGAAGTGCTTCACAAAGAGGGCGCAGAGCAGGGTGGCGATGTGCAGACCGTCCGAGTCCGCATCCGCGAGGATGCACACCTTGCCGTAGCGCAGGCCGGAGAGGTCGTTGGAGTCCGGATCCAGGCCGATGGCCACGGAGATGTCGTGCACCTCTTGCGAGGCGAGCACCTGACCGGCCTCCACCTCCCAGGTGTTCAGGATCTTGCCGCGCAGGGGCATGATGGCCTGGAATTCGCGATCCCGCGCCTGCTTGGCACTGCCGCCCGCGGAGTCACCCTCCACCAGGAACAGCTCCCCCTGCATGGGATCGGCGCAGCCGCAATCGGTCAGCTTGCCGGGCAGGGCCGGGCCCTGGGTGATCTTCTTGCGCACCACCGTCTTGGCGGCGCGCATCCGGCGCTGGGCGCTGGAGATGCAGAGCTCGGCCAGCTGTTCGGCCAGTTCGGTGTTGCTGTTGAGGTAGAGGCTGAAGGCATCCTTCACCACGCCGGAGACGAAGGCCGAGCTCTGGCGGGACGAGAGCCGCTCCTTGGTCTGGCCGGCGAACTGGGGATCCTGCATCTTGATGGAGAGGATGTAGGCACAGCGATCCCAGATATCCTCCGGTGTCAGCTTGACCCCGCGCGGCAGCAGGTTGCGGAACTCGCAGAACTCGCGCATGGCGTCCAGCAGGCCCTGACGCAGGCCGTTGACGTGGGTGCCACCCAGCGCCGTGGGGATCAGGTTCACATAGGATTCGGCGAGGCACTCCCCCCCTTCCGGCAGCCAGCACAGGGCCCAGTCCACCGCCGACTGCTCGGAGCTGAAAGAGCCGACGAAGGGCTGCTCCGGCAGGCAGGTGAACTGCTTGACCGCATCGATGAGGTAATCCTTGAGGCCGTCTTCATAGCACCACTCAAGCTTGATGCCGGTGTTCTTGTCGAGGAACTTGATGGTGAGGCCCGGGCAGAGCACGGCCTTGGCTTTGAGCAGGTGCTCCAGCTTGGAGACCGAGAAGCGCGGCGAATCGAAGTAGCGCGCCTCTGGCCAGAAGCGCACCCGGGTGCCGGTGTTGCGGCGTCCGCAGGTGCCGGTGATGGTCAGATCAGACACCTTGTCGCCTCGCTCGAAGGCGATGTCATAGACCTGGCCGTCCCGGCGCACCGTCACCTCGACCCGATCGGAGAGGGCGTTCACCACGGAGATCCCCACCCCGTGCAAGCCACCGGAGAACTGATAGTTCTTGTTGGAGAACTTGCCCCCCGCGTGCAGCTTGCAGAGGATCAGCTCCACGCCGGAGACCCCTTCCTCCGGGTGGATGTCCACCGGCATGCCGCGACCGTCGTCGATCACCTCGAGGGACTGATCCTCGTGCAGGATCACCTCCAGATTGCGGGCGTGACCCGCCAGCGCCTCGTCGACGCTGTTGTCGATGACCTCCTGGCCGAGGTGATTGGGCCGGGTGGTGTCGGTGTACATGCCGGGGCGGCGACGCACCGGTTCAAGGCCATTGAGGACCTCAATGGCATCCGCATTGTATTGAGTGGACATGGAGGGCCTTGCGAATTGACGTTTGGGGGGAATCTTACTCGCTGGGAGGGCCCGGGACAAATGGGGCGCTCGCAAAGGGTGATCCAGAGGGGCTCCGGCCTCCCCGCCCGGGATCAGGCGGGTTCCCCGGGCAGGGCCTGCACAAGCTGGGAGAGGGAGCAGTGGAGTCGCCACACCAGCCCCGCCAGAGCCCGGGCCGCCGGGTCTGCATGTTCCCCCAGCCCCTGGCTGATGCGGTCCAGCTCCGCCAGGGTGCGCCCCAGGGGCTCGTGCTGCACGCCCCCTTCGGTCAGAATGCCTTTCAGGCAGCGCAGACAGCCGTCCCGCACCAGATAGAGGGCCGGATCCCGGCTGCGCCAGAGCCTGAGCTGCCAGACGATGTGGCTGCAATTGAGCAGCACCACGCCCCAGCGCAGCACCCAGAGCCGGGCCCCCTGATCCTGACTCTGGCTGAGCTGGCTCACCGCGTGATAGACCCGGGATTCAAACTCCCCCTCGCTCTGCTGCGGGGCCGGGGCCAGCTGGTCCACGAAATCACGCCGCAGACGATGCATCAGGCGGCGGCTCTTGCGCCGATCCGAGCTGGGCCTCAGGAGCTGGAACGCCAGTCCGGCACTCATCACCCCCAGTGCCTGCGCTAGGCTGCTGTTGACGAAGGCGAGGTAGTCGTAGCTCGGCGGATTGGTGATGGCGAGGAAGGAGCCGAGCAGCACGATGAGCTGGCCCCAGAGCGCCGCCCCCTGGGGTCGCTGCAATTTCAGCAGTTGCAGGGTGATGAGGGCGGGGAACAGCAGGGCGCAGAAGATCCAGAAGTCGTCGATGCGGATCATCAGCCCGAACTTGACCCCGAAGCAGATAAAGCTGAGCAGCACGATGGCCTTGAGCATGGTCTGGGCCCCCTTGGCCGGGGCCGGGGTGGCGGAATAGAGCACGCAGCAGATGGCGAGCAGGGTCAGGGCTGCGGCGCCCGCATCCCACTGGGTGTGGATCCAGAAGGTGCAGCCCAGCATCACGCAGAGGAAGGTACGCCCCCCGTTGTAGGCCGCCTCCAGGCCGTCGGTGTGGCTGGTCAGAGAGCTGTGGCGCGGCGGCGCCGGCCACTCCTGGCCATCGTGGCGGGCCAGCCTTTCCAGCCAGCGCTGACACTCCAGGTAGCTCCAGCAGAAGTGGCGCAGCCGCAGCCAGAAGGCCTGACAGCGATAATCATCCCCCGAGCGGGCCACGAAGGGCGCCATCAGGCGGGCAATGCGCAGCTTGTCGCAGCCCCCCTGTCCCAGCTCCCGCAGCACGGCGGCCAGCATGGGGGCCGGGTCGACTGCGTCCTCTGGCCAATGTTGCAGCATGCGGCGCAGCCCCGAGATGAGGCTGACCATCCTCAGCTGGCGATGGAGCAGATAGTTCAGCAACTGGTTGTGGCGACGCAGGCGGTGGTGGCTCCAGACTGCCTGGATGCGCAGCACGTTCAGGGTGAGGATCTGACCGATCACCCCCTCGTGGGCGGTGCGCACATCGGCGCCCGTCTCCCCGAGCCAGAGCAGCTGGGCATGTTCCAGCAGCCGGGTCTGGCTCTTGCCAAGGGAGTCCAGCAGAGTCTCGCCATCGGAGAAACTCGGCAGGATCATCATCATCAGGCCGCCGCAGAGGATGCCGACGATCACCTCGCTCACCCGGGCCTGGGCGATGTCGAAGATATGTTGCGGGTCGGTCAGGTTGACGCAGGAGAAGGCGATGATGGCGGCGGTATAGCCCGCCAGGGCGAAACCGTAGGAGACGTTGTTCTGATGGTGGTTGGAGATGTAGGTGCACCCCCCCAGCCAGAGGGCGATAAGCAGGCTGAAGAGCCAGGGATCACCGATGCCAAGGCCGGTGATCATCACCGCCGCCATGGCGCCGATGAGGCTGCCCACCACTCGCCCCAGGCTCTTGCTGATGACGCCCCCCACGGTGGGAAAGCTCACCACGGCGGCGGAGGTCATGGCCCAGTAGGGAGAGTCGAGTTGCAGCACGAACGCCAGCCAGAGTGACAGGCACATGGCCAGGGCATTGCGCAGGGCGTAGCGCCACTGGCCGCCGTTGGCCTTGCCCCAGGGGGTCTGGCGCCAGAGCGAGAGGATCACCCTAGTCCCCTATGGTGATGGTGCAGGTCGTGCCCGCGATCAAGACCAGATCCGGGGGAATCGCCAGCAGCCTGATCCGCACCGGCACCCGCTGGGCCAGACGCACCCAGGGCACGTTCGGCTTGACGTCGAGCAGCAGCCCCTCGCTGCCTTCCAGGCTCTGATCGTGAATGGCGCGCCCTATGCTTTCCACCTCCCCCCTGAGTACCCGATCCCCGCTGTAGAGCACCACCTCTGCCGGTTTGCCGGGGGCGATGTGCCTGAGCTTGGTCTCTTCGAAATAGCCCTGCACATAGAAGGAGTGGGTGTCTATCAGGGCCACCAGGGGCACCCCGGCGGTGGCGTAGTTGCCGACCCTGGCCTGCAGGTTGGTGATGTAGCCGTCGCTCGCAGCGTGGACCTCGGTCCGGGCAAGGGACCATCTGGCCTGCTCCAGATTGGCCTGGGCCACCTCATAGGCCGCCTTCATCGCCTGGGCATTGAGCCTGGATTCATCCACCGCCTCGGCGGAGATGACGGTGCGGGAGAGGCTCTGGCGACGGTTCGCCTCGTGCTCCGCCTTGTCGAGATCCGACCTGGCCTTGGCCAGGGCCGCGCTGGCGTTGTCCAGCGCGATGCGATAGGTCTCGGGATCCAGGGTAAAGAGCAGGTCCCCCGCCTTCACCAGCTGGTTGTCCTTGACCCCTATCCTGACGATCTTGCCCGACACCTGGGGCGTGATGCTGACCAGCTCGGCCCGCACCTTGCCATCCCGGGTCCAGGGACCCTGCATGTAGTCGTTCCACAGCCACCAGAGCGACACCAGCGCCAGGGCAAAGACCAGCAGGGTGGAGAAGTATTTGAGGGTCGCGAGGGGTGATTTAGCCATGTAGCAATATCCATAGGGCGCCGCTGACGGCGAGGATGAAGAGGGAGAGATCCATCAGCAGGGGGTGCCAGACATCCCCACCGTAGAGCCAGTCCCGCAGCAGATGGTGCAGCGGCAGCCAGCCCAGCAGGCCGAGCAGCACGGCCTTGAACAGGGGCGGAAAGTAGAGCGAGGCCCCGAGGATCAGATCCGGCAGCGCTGAAGCAGTCGTCACGGGTGTGCCCCCTGTTGGCAGAGATGGAATGAAGAGAGAGGCCGGGGTCCGCCGGGAGACGGACAGGGCAAGGTTAACACAGCCATGGCGGGGGCTACACAAGCAGATGACCCCCTGAGGTGTCGTCACGGGAGTGACGCGGCAACGCCTCGCCCGTCCTCCCCGCCACCCGTCGGGGCAGTCACCTCGCGTTCAATCGGCCACGGTATCTGCCGGGTGATGCACCCCGTCCCGGGTCGGCACCTCTCCCAGATCGAACGGGTTGACCCCCTCCAGACAGGCGAGGTTGTAGCCATATTCCGCCGGATTGGATCGGCGCTGGTGATGGGTGTAGATGCCGCAGACGCTGCAGAAGTAGTGTTTCGCGGTGCGGGTGTTGAACTGGTAGCAGCGAAGCGCCGCCTCCCCTTGCAGGATGCGGATGCCGGAGCGCGGCACCGAGGCGACGATGGCCCCACGCCGCCGACAGAAGGAGCAGTCGCAGCGGCGCGGATCCACCACGCCATCCGGCAGGGTCAGCTCCAGCACCACGGCGCCGCAGTGGCAGCTCGCCTTGTGTTTCTTCTGGATGGGGGTATTGCCGATGCGTGTGATCATGCTGCCTCCTTGCCGCAGTGTCAGGCTGCGAACCGGTTAATCGAACAGGGTATCCCGCCGCCCTTGTAAAAGATGGTCATGGAGGGTGCGTAGCTGGGACGCCACCACCCGGTGGCGGGAGAGTTCGGGCAAGGCGTCGATGGGGAAGTACCCCGCCCCTTTGGTTTCATCGGTGTCGGTAAGCAGAGCGCCCCCCGTCACCTCGCACAGGAAGAAGGCCTTGTGGGCATGGGGCAGCTGCGGGGGATGGGGATGCTTGAGCTTGTCGAACAACGCCAGCAGCTGCACCGCCCGACAGACGAGGCCGGTCTCCTCGCTCACTTCCCGCACCACGGCGTCCGCCGGCGAGTCGCCGATGTCGCACCAGCCCCCCGGCAGGGTCCAGCAACCGTCACTGCGCTCCTGCACCAGCAGGACATGGCCCGCATCGTTCTGAATGAAGGCCCGCACATCGAGCTTGGGGGTGGGATAGCCGCTGTCGAGGGAAATCCAGTCGCCGATGGCGTCGGGGGCCTGCTCGCTCTGGCTGGCAATGAGCGTCACCGTGGCCGCTCGCAGCGCCTCGAAGCGGGCGATGTCGAAGGGATCCCGGGAGTAGGTGAGCCCCGCCTGGGCCGTGGCCAGCACCTGTTCGAGGAAGGCGGCCAACGGCGGTTGCATGGCTAGAGCCCGAGGAAACGGACGATCTGGGCGGGGTAACGCTCGAAGCCTGTGAAGGCGTGATCGCCGCCGCACTCCAGGGAGAGACGGGCAAAGCGGTATTCGTCCAGCGCCTTGCGATAGTCGAGCACCTCGTCCTCCTGCTGTTGCAGCACCCAGAGCCGCTCGGGAGCAGTCACCGGCACCGCCAGCGCTCTCAGCTCGTCCATGTGCACAGGCAGCAGTTCATAGCGTTCGCCGCTGTAGGGGTTGGTCTGGGGGCCGAGGTAGTCGCAGAGCAGCTCGTGGGGGCGCACCGCCGGGTTGATGAGGGCGGCGCGGCAACCGTACATCTCGCTCACTCGCGTGGCCATGAAGCCACCGAGGGAGCTGCCCACGGCGCCCAGTCGCAGGGCGCTGCCGTGGCGGGCCTTCAGGTCGGTGATGGCCTGCTCGATGGCCGCCCAGGCGGCCGCCGGGGTGTTGGGCTGGGCCGGGATCACCACCTCGATATCGGGCCTGTTCTCGGCCACCCAGGCCGCCATCTGCTGCGCCTTGGCAGAGCCGGGGGATGAATTGAAACCGTGCAGATAGAGCAGGACGGGCTTCATGGCAACGCCTCAGTAACCGGTGGCATTGGGGTCGGGCACGAACTGCCCCAGCGGCAGGCGCCACACCTGACTCGCCACCCGGCCATCCGGGTGCAGGGTGAGGTAGCGCCAGCCCGGGCCGGATTCGTCCAGTGCGAAACCGTCGGAGAGCGGCTTGAACTGGATGCAGGTAGAGGGGCTGGCGATGAGCCGCACTCCGTGGTGCACCTCGTCAAACTCCTGATGGACGTGGCCGAACAGTATGGTCTTCTGCTGCGGGTGGCGGGCCAGCACGGCGAACAGGTCGTCGGCATTCTTGAGGTTGTGCTGATCCAGCCAGGCGCAGCCCACCGGCACCGCCTGATGGTGCAGGGCGATGAGGGCGTGGCGCTCGGGATGCTGGCGCAGGGCCTGATCCAGGGCCGCCAGCTGGTGATCCCCCAGCACCCCGTGGGGTTTGCCGCGCACCTGGGTATCCAGCAGGATCACCTGCCAGTGATCCCCCACCAGCTGCTTGGCCTCGCTGATGCCGGCCGCATGGAGGTATTCGGTCATCAGGGGGCCGTCGTCGTGGTTGCCGGGCAACCAGTAGATGGGGCGAGCCAGGGGGGCCATCATGGAGGCGAAGCGCTGGTAGGACTCCGGGCTGTGATCCTGGGAGAGATCCCCGGTGGCGAGGATGAGATCGAACGGGTGCTCGTTGGCCTGCACCCGCTCCAGCACGGCGGCCAGGCTCTGCGCCGTGGGTACGGCCAGCAGCCGCCCCTCGGCACTGGCGAAGAGATGGGTATCGGTAATCTGTAACAGGCGCACACTGCCGTCCGGCGCCTGAGGTAGCTCTGTTTCCAAAATCACGCTTCTTTTTTATGGGTTCGACTAGAGGATGTTAATCAGGCTGGTGCCGTGTTTGAGACAAAATCTCAACCAATCGGCCAAGAATAGATTTACCTGCTCCTTTTCATCCCTGTGATGCATTTTTTGATTGGGATAATCATAACGTGGTTGCAACATTGAAATCTGTTGCGCCGCACACACTTCCGCCATTCGCACATCATGATACAAACGAATCTCTATCCGGGCTTGCAAGTAGCTCGGCAATTCGGGGTTGTGCTGGGCCAGGATCACCTGGCTGGTGAAGCGGCTCTCCTCGGTCACCGTGAGCTGGAACTGCAGGCCGTTGCCGACCTGATAGCGGCGCTCGGCACCCACGCTGCCGCCGGGCGGCAACAGTTTCATCAGCGCCATGTAATTGACCTCGCAGGTACGCTGCAAGGACATCAAATCAGGCACATAGCGCTTCATCGGGCTCTGGACTAATGACATGTCGCGGCTCCCTCAATCAGGGTCCATGAAGGGTGGACCCACTGCACAGTGTTCCAGTCGGACACAGGGCACCTGACCCGGGTCTGAACGAGCGTCACCTCAGCGCCCCGCCAACCAGCGTGCCCGCAGCTCGCCGTGGTTCAGGGCCAGCCACTGCAGGGCGATGACGGAGGCGGCATTGTCGATGCGCCCCTCTTTGAGCCAGGCATAGGCCTGCTCGCGGCTCACCACGTGGACCCGGATGTCTTCCCCCTCTTCCGCCAGACCGTGGATCCCCTTGGCCTGGCTGGCATCCACCTCGCCCACGAACACCTCGATGCGCTCGGTGCTGCCACCCGGGCTCACCAGATAGCTGATGGCGTGTTCGCAGCGTCCCACCTCGATCCCTGCCTCTTCCACCGCTTCGCGCCGCACCACTGCCTCGGCGGCCTCCCCTTCATCGATGATGCCGGCCACCAGCTCCAGCAGCCAGGGGGTGGCGCTGGTCTCCATGGCGCCGATGCGAAACTGCTCCACCAGCACGATCTCGTCCCGCACCGGATCATAAGGCAGCAGGGCGGCGGCATGGCCACGTTCGAACAGTTCCCGGACGATGGGGGCGTTCCAGCCACCGGCAAACAGCCTGTGTTGCAGGCGGTAGACATTCACCTTGAAGAAGCCATTATATCCAGCTGATTTTTCAATGATTTTCACATCATCGCTGGAGTAGTGGCAGGTTTGAGGCAAGGCTTGCTGTGACATTCGAGACTCCTGCCAGCTTGACTTGGCTTGGTTTGACCATAATATTCGGGGGCATGAATGAACATTCATTCACTCGCTCTCGCCGACGATGAGGGAAGGATTTTAGCAGCCACAGGGCATTTGGCTAGGCGCGTTGCCGAGAAAACTCGCCCCGGACCTTGACGTTTCCGCAGCTGGAAAAGAGACAGTTCGCAATGAAATCTGCTTATAGTAGAGTGGTTAAGCTGAAATCAAGCTTGGTCGGTGACAATCCCCCCTTCATCCAGCGGACAGCTTTGGGTTGATACAAAAGGTTAAAACTATCATATGAAAAGAACACTCTTGTCAGTCATGGTGATGCTGGGTGTGAGCGGCGCCGCTCATGCCGAAAACCTGCTCGATATTTACCAACAGGCCCAGATCAAGGACACCCAGCTGCTGGAATCCAAGGCCAAGCGGGACCAGGCCTTCGAGAAGATCAACGAATCCCGTGCAGCCCTGCTGCCCCAGATCAACCTGGGCGCCGGCCTGAACTACCTGCAAAACAAGAACGACACCATGACCAACACGGGCGCTACCGGCTCCGTGACCCTGGATCAATCCATCTACCGTCGCAGCAACTGGGTCAACCTGGATCTGACCGAGAAGAGCGCCACCCAGTCCGACGTGGCCTACAACCTCGAGTACCAGAACCTGATGCTGCGTACCGCCCAGGCCTACTTCGACGTGCTCAAAGCCATGGATACCCTGGAATTCGTGCGTGCCAACAAGACCGCGGTCGAGCGTCAGCTTGAACAGACCCAGCAGCGCTTCGAAGTGGGCCTGACCGCCATCACCGACGTGCACGAGGCCGAGGCCGAGCGCGATCAGGCGCTGGCGGACGAGATCAATGCCGAGAACACCCTGGACAACAGCTACGAGAGCCTGCGCGAGCTGACCGGTATCGACCACCGTCAACTGGACGTGCTCAACACCGATCGCTTCAGCCCGCAGAAGACCGCGTTCAACTCCGACAAGTGGCTGGAACTGGCCCTGGACAAGAACCTGGAGCTGCACAGCGCCCGCATCGGCAAGGACATCGCCAAGGAGCAGATCGATCTGGCCAAGACCGGTCATGAACCGACCCTGGATCTGGGCGCCGGCCTGAACGCCGGTTACAACGATTACAAGGACGAGATCCGCAACCCCGAGAGCAACAGCAATCAGGGCAACATCGGCCTGAACTTCAAGCTGCCCATCTACACCGGCGGGGCCACCACCTCCCAGGTCAAGCAGGCACAGTTCAACTACGTGGCCGCCAGCGAACAGCTCGAGCGCAGCTTCCGCTCGGTGCAGAGCACGGTCCGCTCCTCCTACAACAACGTGAACGCCAGCATCGGCTCGGTCCGCGCCTACAGCCAGTCCGTCATCTCCGCCGACAGCGCCCTGAAGGCGACCGAGGCCGGTTACGAGGTGGGTACCCGCACCATCGTCGACGTGCTGGACTCCACCCGCAAGCTGTATCAGGCCAAGCAGAAGCTCTCCGAGGCCCGCTACAACTACATCCTCAGCATCCTCTCCCTCAAGCAGGCCGCCGGCATCCTGGAGCAGAAGGATCTGGAAGAGGTGAACCAGGGTCTGATGCCCGCCGCCCAGGTCACCAAGAAGTCCTGAGCCAGGCGCACACCATGAGAAAAGGCGACCCCGGGGTCGCCTTTTTCATCTCTGTTCGCCGCTGGAAGTGCGTTGGTCGGGGCCTGCCAGGCAGCGGCCATGTCACCGACCCGGCAGCCCCATCAAAAAACCCGGCCTTGGCCGGGTTTTACGCTTATCCGCGCTCGCGGATGGTCTTGATGATGTCGGTGGTGGAGCAGCCGTCCTCGAAGTTCAGCACCCGCACCTCGCCGCCATTGGCGGTCACCTCGGCGTAACCGGCGATCTCTTCGGGCTTGTAGTCGCCCCCCTTGACCAGGAGGTCTGGCAGGATCTCGGCGATCAGACGCTGGGGAGTGTCTTCGCTGAAGGGGACCACCCAGTCCACGGCACCCAGGGCCGCCAGCACAGTCATACGGCGCTCGGTCGGGTTGACCGGGCGACCCGGCCCCTTGAGGCGACGCACGGACTCGTCGGTGTTCACCGCCACGATCAGGCGGTCCCCCAGCTTGCCCGCATTGGCCAGATAGGAGACATGACCCGCGTGCAGAATGTCGAAGCAGCCGTTGGTCATCACCACCTTCTCGCCGCGCAGACGGGCGGCCTGGACGGCCACCTTGAGCTGGGCCTCGGACATGACGCCAAAGCCGGTCTCCTGCTCGGTGTAGAGGGCGTTGGCCAGCTCCACCGGGCTCACGGTGGAGGTCCCCAGCTTGCCGACCACGATGCCGGCGGCGGTGTTGGCCAGGGCGCAGGCCTCGTCCAGACTCTTGCCCGCGGCAAGGGAAGTCGCCAGGGTGGAGATGACGGTGTCACCGGCACCGGTGACGTCATAGACCTCGTGGGCCTGGGCCGGCAGGTGCAGCTCGGGCTGCCCTTCGCGGATCAGGGTCATGCCGTTCTCGGAACGGGTGACCAGCAGGGCGTCCAGCTCGAAGCGCTTGACCAGCTCCAGCCCCCTGGCGACCAGGTCTTCTTCCCCCTTCACCTTACCCACCACGGCCTCGAACTCGGACATGTTGGGGGTCAGCAGGGTGGCACCGCGGTACTTCTCGAAATCGGTCCCCTTGGGGTCGACCAGCACGGGGATGCCGGCGGCGCGGGCACGCCGGATCATGCCGGGCACATCGTTGAGGGCGCCCTTGCCGTAGTCGGAGAGGATCATCACGTCCGCCTGGGGCAGCGCCTGCTCCACCTTGCCCATCAGCAGGCTGGCATCCACGTCGTGGAAGGCCTCTTCGAAGTCGAGGCGCAGCAGTTGCTGGTTGCGGGACAACACCCGCAGCTTGGTGATGGTCGGATAGTCGGTCAGGCGCACGAAATCACAGGCCACCTTGACACCAGCCATCTGGCTGGCGAGGGCATCGGCGGCTTCATCCTGACCGGTCAGGCCCAGCAGCACGGCCTGGGCGCCGAGGGCGGCGGAGTTGAGCGCTACGTTGGCGGCGCCACCCGGACGCTCCTCGATGTGCTCGACCTTGACCACGGGGACCGGTGCCTCGGGGGAGATCCGGCCGGTAGGGCCATGCCAGTAGCGATCCAACATGACATCGCCAACGACCAGGATGCGGGCTTTTTCAAACTCGGGCAGGGTGATTTTCATCTGTATCGGCTCTCAAAACCTGAAAAATTCAGCGGCCGATTTTATCACACTCTTTTCCGGGGCGTGAAAAAAGCACGGCCCTGCCCCCTGATGCCCCCTCTGACCAGATGACGGCGATTCGCGCCCGCCCCCGCTTTTCGGATAGAATCCTCCACATGCGAGTGACCGCATCCGCGCCGGGCCACCCCACACAGGCCCCCCGGTTCGGTCGGACTCCCCCCTTTGCCTTTGCGAACAAGAGACTCTTCATGGCCCAAGAACACGCTCCCCGCCTCGAACCCCGTCTGTTCCATCCCCGTTACTGGGGGAGCTGGCTGGGCCTCTCCCTGCTCTGGCTGCTGGTGTTGCTGCCCTGGCGCAGCCAGATGTGGCTGGGCCGCCAGCTCGGCACCCTGGCCCGCAAGCTGCTGAAATCCCGCGTCAAGATTGCCCGCCGCAACCTGGAGCTGGCGATGCCCGAGCTCAGCCGGGATGAGCGCGAAACCCTCCTGGTGCAGAACTTCGAGAGCGTGGGCTGCGCCATCTTCGAGGTAGGCATGGCCTGGTTCTGGCCAGACTGGCGGATGCGCCGCCTGATGAAGGTGGAAGGGGAAGAGCACGTCATCAACGCCATGGAGAAGGGCCAGGGGATGCTGCTGCTCTCCTGCCACTTCCTCACCCTTGAGCTCAATGCCCGCTGCTTCGGCCTGGTGCGCCCCGGGGTCGGCGTCTATCGCCCCAACACCAATCCGGTGCTGGAGTACGCCCAGTACCACGGTCGCTGCGCCTCCAACAAATACCTGGTGGACCGGATGGACGTGAAGGGGATGATCAAGGCGCTGCGCAACGGCGACGCCCTCTGGTATGCACCGGATCACGACTACGGCAGCCATGCCAGCGTCTTCGTGCCCTACTTCGCGGTGGAGCAGGCCGCCACCATCACGGGTACCGCCACCCTGGCCCGGGTGAAGAACACCGTCACCCTGCCCTGCTACAACATCCGCACCCGGGAGGGCTACACCCTGCATATCGGGGCCCCGCTCGCGGACTACCCGAGCGGTGACGACATGGCGGATGCCAGCCGCGCCAACCGCGAGATTGAAGCCGCCGTACGCAAGGCGCCGGAGCAGTACATGTGGCTGCACCGCCGCTTCAAGACCCGCCCCAATCCGGACGATCCCGGCTACTACTGATGCCCTCCCGCCCCGTCGACCGGGCAAGCCCAGACGACAGGACAGGATGGCACCGCGCCCCATGAAAAAGCCCTCGCACTGCGAGGGCTTTTTTGTTGGCTGCCAGCGTCTGCCTTACTGGCGGATCAGGCGGTAGATGGCGTAGCCGGGGTGCTTGGCGTCATCCATCGGCAGGGTGGACTGATACGACAGATCCGCCCCCGCCAGGGCCTTGGCCTCGTCGGTCGGCGAGGAGTAGAGGCGCACGTCCACGTTGGCGGGCAGGGCCTTCATGTGCCAGTTGTTGTTGGCCGCCGGGCTGAAGCCAGCCGGGTTGTCCGCAGACTGGGCCTTCAGGTACTGGGCGATGATCTCCCGCGTCTCGAAGGGATCTTCATGGACGATGTTGCTGCCGTCGATGCCCGGGAAGTGGCCGCCGCCGCTGGCGCGGTAGTTGTTGGTCACCACGTAGAACTTCTGGGCCGGGTCCACGGGCTGGCCGTTGAAGGTGAGGCCGCTGATGCGCTGGCCGTCGCTCACCTTGACCCCGTCCTTGCTGTAGCGGGCCGGCTGGGTGATGTCCACCTCGTAGTTGACCCCGTCAATCACATCGAAGTTGTAGGTGGGGAAGCTCTCGTTCACCAGCCACTGCACCTCTGTCTTGCCGGTGTCGATCTGATTGAACTGGCCGGCACTCATCTCCAGCCACTCCTTGACGGTGGCCCCGTTCACCTCGACCACCTGCAGGGTGTTCGGATAGATGTAGAGGTCGGAGACGTTGCGCAGGGAGATGTCACCCTGGGCCACGTAGGTGAAGTCGTTGATGCCGTTGCGACCGCCACGGAAGGGGGCCGCCACCGAGAGGATGGGGTAGGACTCCTTGAGCAGGCCGTCTTGTTGCAACTGCTCCGCGTGGCGGCGCTGGGCATCGCTCACCAGCTGCACCGAGGGGTCGTCCTGTACCAGGGCGAAGAAGCTGTGGATGGGGGAGGTGATCTTGCCGAGCGGCTCGTCCAGCCACTGGTTGGTGGCGTCGTGATCCGCCTGCACCAGGTCCACCACCCGCTGATCCACCGCACTGCCCTCGCTGGCGTCTATCTTGCGCAGGCTGGCCTGGCTCTGCTTCACCTGCCACTTGCCGTCCACCTGCTCCAGCTTGAGGTCGATGATGCCGAGGTGGTTGCCCCAGTAACCGGGCATCACGGTGGGGATGCCGCTCAGGGTGCCAGCCTGGTTGTCCACCTCCGGCAGATCCGGGAAGTCCCCGGGGAAGTTCTTGTGGGCATGGCCCAGCATCAGGGCGTCCACCCCCTTCACCTTGGCCAGATGCCAGGCGGAGTTCTCCATCATGGCCTCGTAGCTGCTGGCATTGATGCCGGTGTGAGCCACCACTACCACGATGTCGGCGCCCTTGGCGCGCAGCTCGGGCACATAGTGATTGGCGGTCTCGACCATGTCGGCCACCACCACCTTGCCCTCCAGATGACGCTTGTCCCACTGCAGCACCTGGGGCGGGGTCAGACCCAGGATGCCCACCTTGACGCGCTGGCGCTGGCCCTTGTCATCGGTCACCTCGCGCTCCAGCAGCAGATAGGGGGTGAACTTGTTGCCGCTCCAGTCAATCTGTCCCTTGGCATCGCGCTTGAAGGCCCCCGCCTCGAACACGTTGGCGTTCACATAGGGGAAGTCGGCTCCCGCCAGCACCTTGCCAAGGTAGTCCAGGCCGTAGTTGAACTCGTGGTTGCCCAGGTTGCCCGCATCGTAGCCCAGCTCGTTCATCGCCTTGAACACCGGGTGCGCCTGCTTCTCGAGGTAGCCGGCACCGGACTGCTCGAAGATGTAGTCCGCCAGCGGCGTGCCCTGAATGAGGTCACCGTTGTCGAGCAGCAGGTTGTTGGGGTTCTCGGCGCGGGCGGCGCGGATCAGCAGGGCGGTGCGGGAGAGGCCGAACTTGCGATCCTCCTTGTTCTGGTAGTAGTCGTACCCCAGCACGTTGGAGTGGATGTCGGAGGTCTGGATCAGGCGCAGGGAGACGGTCCCCGGCTGCGCCTTGCTGTCATTCTCGTTGCTGCAGGCAGACAGCAGCACGATGGCGGCAATAGCCCCCAGCTTCATGGTGTTATTCACTGTTTTTTCCCTTTTATTATGAGTAACGCTTTACCAGCGCCGGGAATTTAACAGACGAATATGTCAGCAGATGGCACCGGGACTCATTTTTATGAAGCCCGGCACAAAAATAGCCTCATGAGGCCGGTATGGCACCCAACGCCAGCTTGGCCGCCAGCACCAGCATGATGAGACCTACAACAAGATCAATGGCTTGCTGCACCCGGCCCCGGGCAAGCCAGGGGGAGAGTGCCGCCGCCCCGAACGCCAGTCCGTAGAACCAGACCAGAGAAGCCAGCATGGCCCCCGCCGCGAAGGCAGGTCTGAGCTCCTCGGCAAACTGGCTGCCGAAGGAGCCAAGCAACATCAGGGTATCCAGGTAGACGTGGGGATTGAGCAGGGTCACTCCGAGGGTCATGGCCAGCACGCTCTTGACCCCCATCAACCGGGGCGAGTCCGCCAGGGCCGCCTCCTGGCCGCGCCAGGCACTGCGCAGGGAACGGATACCGAACCAGCCGAGGAAGAGCACGCCGCCCCAGGTCAACAGGGCCAGGCCGATCGGGCTGGCCGCCAGCAGGTTGGCCCCGCCGAACACCCCGATGCCGATCAGCACGAGATCGCACAGGCAGCAGAGGGTCGCCGTCAGCAGGTGGTGGTTGCGGTGAATGCCCCGGCTCAGCACGAAGGCATTCTGGGCCCCGATGGGGATGATCATGGCAAGGCCGAGGGTAAAGCCTTGCAGGGTGGTGGCGAACATGGGGATGCGTTCCTGTGAAAGAGAGAAACGCACTATAAGGGGGCGCGGGCAATCAGAGAAATTCATTCATTTTCTGATGCATTCATAAAACTGATGAAAACCGGACCGAAACCACACAAAGAAGGTTGTCAATTGCAGGATCTGACAATTGTGGGGTCACAGCCCCGCCCCGAGAATCGGCGGCAGGATGGGACGGCGCAGGACAGCGGTGATGGCGACAGAGGGGATGCCGGGCGACGAGCCGGTGCCGCCGGGCCTGTATTCACTGCAGCAGGGAGGGGAAGTTGGTGACCACCACCTGCTCCAGGTTCGGCAGCAGGATGCCGCTGCTCACCCCCTTGGCGATGGCCTGGTAGCGGTTCATCGACCCTGTCTTGCGGGTGACCTGATTGAGGTGGTAGTTCACGGTGCGCTCCGTGATGCCGAGGATGCAGGCGATCTCCCCCGATGTCTTCCCTTCGCTGGCCCAGAACAGGCACTCGGTCTCCCGCTCCGTCAGGGGCTCCTGGGGATCGTCCTCCCTCATGCTCTGGCGCACGATCCGGATCGCCGCCTCGAAGATGTAGTTGGACATCCAGGAGAGGATGGGCGAGGACTCCAGCATCAGATCGCTCGACGCCCGCTCCCGGGTGATGAAAGAGAGTATGCCGTTTTCCCCCGCCGCCCCGTGCAGCGGGAACGAGATGCCGTTGCGCAACCCGAATTCCGCCGCCAGCCCCATCACATCCATGCTCCCTTCTTGCAGGAAGCGCGCCTTCTCGTCCAGCCGGTTCCAGTAGATGGGCAGGGTCTGCCTGCGGGCGAGCTGGATGATGGGATCGCAGGCCAGCATGTTGTTCAGGGTGTAGGCCTGTACCCAGGAGTCGGGGCACTGGTTGAACAGCACCACCTTGGGCCTTTGCATCGACATGGGCAGGATGAGGGCGAAGCGGTAGTAGTCGTAACCCATTCCCAGGGTGAAGCGGCCGATGAGCTCGGACAGCCGGTTGCCATCGGTCACCAGCGTGAAATGTTCCAGGTACTCAAGCAGTTGGTCGCGTGTCATAGGCAAGCCTCCCCTGGCCAAGGCCTTGGATTATAGCGCCTAACCATGAAATGGAGAGACATGAATGCTTGTTTTCAAAGGAAAATTGAAAGAACACCCCAGATGGGAGGTCGAAAACGAGCTCTACCGATTTCGCAACCGCATCTTCTCCGATCGACTCGGTTGGGACGTGGAATCCCGCCGTGGCCTGGAGCGGGACAACTTCGACAAGCCCGACACCCACTGGGTGCTGATTGAAGACAAGCAGGGGCTGTGCGGCTGCATCCGCCTGCTCAGTTGCGCCCAGGATTACATGCTGCCCAGCATCTTCCCCACCGCCCTCGCTGGCGAAGCCCCGCCGCGCGGCAACGACGTGTGGGAGCTGACCCGCCTCGCCATCGACGCCGACCGGGCCCCTCGCCTGGAGAACGGCATCAGCGAACTCACCTGCGTCATCTTCCGCGAGGTGCTGGCCTTCGCCAGGGAGCAGGGGATCCGCGAGCTGGTGGCCGTGGTCAGCCTGCCGGTGGAGCGCATCTTCCGCCGCCTCGGCCTGCCCATCGAGCGCCTCGGCCATCGCCAGGCGGTGGATCTGGGGGCCGTGCGCGGAGTCGGCATCCGCTTCCACCTGGACGAGCGTTTCGACCGCGCCGTCCATCGCCCCCTGCAGGGCCATTACCGGCCGGCGGGGGATGCTCTGCTCGCCGTCATCTGAGCAAAAAAAGTCCCGGGACCGGCCCGGGATTCAAGACGCTCGCTATGGTCCGTTTCCACCCCATGCAAAAACGGACCGGATGAGTATCTTATGAATCTCATGCCAGGACTACTGTCACATCTCACAGGGGCGGCCCCGGAGACGGGCCCCCTCCATGGGGGCGGTCGGGTTGTCCTCTGGCGCTCCCTTGAGTAGCATTCTTGCTGAACTCCCTTTTTTCATAAGGAATGCTGATGAAAACGCTGGACTACAAGCTGCTGCTGGCCCTGGACGCGGTGATCCGGGAGCAAAACTTCGAGCGTGCCGCCCAGCGCCTGCACATCACCCAGTCCGCCATCTCCCAGCGCATCAAGCAGCTGGAGCAGCAGTTTGCGGAGCCGCTCATCATCCGCAGCCAGCCGCTGCAGGCCACGGGGCTCGGCCAGAAGCTGCTGGCCCACTATCGCCAGGTGCGCCAGCTGGAGCTGGAGCTGGCCGGCGAGCTCTCCCCCGACGAGCCCAGGGCCCCCATCCGGGTCAGCATCGCCGTCAATGCCGACAGCCTGGCCACCTGGTTCCTGCCCGCCCTGGCGCCACTGCTGGAGCAATACCCCATCGAGCTGAACCTGCTGGTGGATGACGAGAGCCGCACCCTGGACCGGGTGCGCGAGGGGCAGGCGTTCGGCGCCGTCAGCCTGCAACCCCAGCCGCTGGCGGGCTGCTGCGTCGACGAACTCGGCGAGATGCGCTATCTGCTCACCGCCAGCCCCGCCTTCGTCGCCCGCCACTTCCCGAACGGCCTCACGGCGGCGGCCCTGGCCAAGGCGCCGGCGGTGGCCTTCGATCAGCGCGACGACATGCACATCAGCTACATGGCCCGTCATTTCGCCCTCCCCCCCGGTGGCTACCCCTGCCACACGGTGCGATCCTCCGAGGCCTTCGTCGCCATGGCGGAGCAGGGGCTGGCCTGCTGCCTCATCCCGGAATTACAGATCCGCCAGCAACTGGAAGAGGGGCGCCTGCTCGATCTCAACCCGGATCACCACCTGGTCGAGCAGCTCTACTGGCACCGCTGGGTGCTGGAGCGGGGGCTGCACAAGCAGATATCCCAGCGCCTGATCCAGCAGGGGCGACGGGCACTGCAACCCCGTTGAGGGGGCCATTCACCTTGGCTTTGGGGGGGTAAAAACGTATAGTGCTGGGCGATTAACCATCAGGTCTCCACTCAGGTTCCCCATTTATGTTCCAAGACAATCCGCTGCTGGCCCAGCTCAAGCAACAAATCCGCGAAAACATCCCCAAGAAAGAGGGTGTGATCCGCGCCTCCGATCGGGGCTTCGGCTTCCTGGAGGTCGATGAGAAGACCAGCTATTTCGTGCCGCCTCCCTACATGAAGAAGGTGATGCACGGTGACCGGGTGAGCGCCCTGATCCGCACTGAAAAAGAGAAAGAGGTGGCCGAGCCGGATGCCCTGCTGGAACAGGCCGTCACCCGCTTCGTCGGCCGCGTCAAGATGTTCCGCGACCGCCTCAACGTGGTGCCCGACCACCCCCTCATCAAGGACGCCATCAAGGCCCGCGCCAAGAAGGGTCTGGACGAGAAATCCTTCAAGGAAGGGGACTGGGTGGTTGCCACCCTCAAGCGCCATGCCCTGGTGGACGGCAACTTCTCCGCCGAGATCACCCAGCTCATCGCCACCCAGGAAGATCACAACGTGCCCTGGTGGGTGGTGCTGGCGCGCCACAACCTGGCCCAGATTGAACCGGCGGACCTGCCGGAGTGGAAGGTGATCGAAGAGGAAGAGCTGCCCCGCCGGGATCTGACCCAGGTTCCCTTCTTCACCATCGACGGTGCCAAGACCAAGGACATGGACGATGCCCTGGCCATCACCAAGCTGGAGAACGGCTGGGAGCTGCTGGTGGCCATCGCCGACCCGACCGCCTATGTGGCCGAGGGGAGCGAGCTGGACAAGGAGGCCGCCCAGCGCGCCTTCACCGTCTACATGCCGGGACGCAACGTACCCATGATCCCGCGCACCCTCTCCGACGAGCTCTGCTCCCTGAAAGAGGGCGAGGAGCGCAACACCCTGTGCGCCCGTCTGCTCATCGCCGAGGATGGCCTGCTGCTGGAGGAGACCGAGTTCTTCGCCGCCCGCATCAATTCCCATGCCCGTCTCAGCTATGACGACGTCTCCGACTGGGCCGAGCACGGCAAAGCGCTGGATATCGACGCCGGCGTCCTGGCCCAGCTGCCCCTGATGAAGGCGATGACGGAGGCTCGCATCAAGTGGCGCACCGAGCACGCCCTGGTGTTCCCGGACAGACCCGACTACGACTTCGAGCTGGGTGAAGACGGCGAAGTGCTGGCCATCCACGTGGAGCCGCGCCGCATCGCCAACCGCATGGTGGAAGAGTCGATGATCGCCGCCAACATCTGCGCCGGCCGCGTGCTGGGCAAAGAGGTCGGCTACGGCATCTTCAACGTCCACACCGGCTTTGACGAGGAGTCCCTGGACGGCGCCATCGAGCTGCTCAAGACCGCCGAGGCCCCGTTCGAGAAGGAAGAGATCGCGAGCCTCTCCGGCTTCTGCGCCCTGCGCCGCTGGATAGACAACCTGGACACCCGCTGGCTGGACGGCAAGATCCGCCGCTTCCAGAGCTATGCCCTGATGTCCGCCGAACCGGGTGCCCACTACGGCCTGGGTCTGGATGCCTACGCCACCTGGACCTCCCCCATCCGCAAATACGGCGACATGGTCAACCATCGCCTGCTGAAAGCCGTCATCGCCGGCAAGACCCCGGGTGAGCGCCCCAGCCTGGAGCTGACCGAGCACCTGACCGCCTGCCGCCGCCTGCACCGCATGGTGGAGCGCGACATCGGCGACTGGCTCTATGTGCGCTACCTCAAGGCCGATGCGGGCACCGACAAGGTGTTCAACGCCGAAATCATCGACGTGATGCGCGCCGGCCTCAAACTGCGCCTGCAGGAGAACGGCGCCGTGGTCTTCATGCCCGCCCGCCATATCCTGGACAACAAGGATCGGCTGGAGTGCAACTGGGACAACGGCCGCGTCTATCTGGACAAGACCGAGGTGGTCTACGAGCTCGGCCAGATCATCGAGGTGAAGCTGACCGAGGCGGTGGAAGAGACCCGCTCCCTCATCGCCAAGCCGGCGGTGGATCTGGTGCCGGGTCCGGCGCCGGTGGCCCCTGCCAGCGAGGCCGATGCCGCGCCTGCCGACGAGGCCCCCAAGGCGCAGTGATCCCCCTGCTTGTCTGCTCTGCAAAAGCCCGCATCCCGCGGGCTTTTTTTATGGCTGCGCTCCGCGGGCAGACGGGATGGGAGACCCGCTCGCAGGCCCCTGCCTGCGTCGCGACCGGCAGGGAGGAGCGAGACGGGAGCGGATCAGGATCCGCCACCCGGGCGTCACAAGAGGCCTTGTCGGAACCGATCCTCTCGGGGGAAAAACTGAAAGTGGGTTACAAAATAAATGATTCATTGATGATTAACGATGAACTGCGGCATATCCATCGTCATTACTTGCGAATACGAGGCGACAAACCATGACTCATTTGAGTGCAAAATTTGATTTTGTGACGACAATCACGTTGACACCGCATTTGCGCAAACCACAAAACGAGACATCAATCACAAAAAATTGACACCCAGAGGCGAGAAGATCGAAATGTAGCCGAAATACAGCGACTGACTGTGATCGTCATCACTATGTCGGGAGGGGGGAGGTCGGGGTATTTGAGATCCAGGTCACAAGACACCCCGTTTTCAGCCTAATTTGATCACAAGCTGGTAGATTGAAGTTGCTTAGACGACTGGGATGGGAGTTCGGCAAAACTCGTCATCCCGACTACCACTTTTAATCACACAGGCTTAAAACGGGGTCCCGACATGTTATCACCGGATACCAAAGTCAAGATACAGAATTTTGGACGCTTCCTGTCCAATATGGTCATGCCCAACATAGGCGCCTTCATCGCCTGGGGCTTCATCACTGCCCTCTTCATCCCCACTGGCTGGCTGCCCAATGAAACCTTGGCCAAGCTGGTCGGTCCCATGATCACCTACCTGCTGCCGCTGCTGATTGGCTATACCGGCGGCAAGCTGATGGGTGGTGAGCGCGGCGGCGTGGTCGGTGCCATCACCACCATGGGCGTCATCGTGGGGACCGACATTCCCATGTTCATGGGCGCCATGATGGTCGGCCCGCTGGGTGGCTGGGCCATCAAGCGCTTCGACAAGGCGATGGAAGGTCGCGTCAAGAGCGGCTTCGAGATGCTGGTGAACAACTTCTCCGCCGGCATCATCGGCATGTTGCTCGCCATTCTCGCCTTCTTCGTCATCGGTCCCTTCGTCAAGGTACTCTCCGGCGTGCTGGCGAGCGGTGTCGGCTTCCTGGTGGACAACCACATGCTGCCCCTCACCTCCATCTTCGTCGAGCCGGCCAAGATCCTGTTCCTGAACAACGCCATCAACCACGGCATCTTCTCGCCGCTCGGGATCCAGCAAGCCACCGAACAGGGCCGCTCCATCTTCTTCCTGATCGAAGCGAACCCGGGCCCGGGCATGGGCGTGCTGCTGGCCTACATGGTGTTCGGCCGTGGCGCCGCCAAGCAGTCCGCTGCCGGTGCGTCCATCATCCACTTCTTCGGCGGCATCCACGAAATCTACTTCCCGTACGTGCTGATGAACCCGCGCCTCATCCTGGCGGTGATCGCAGGCGGCATGACCGGGGTCTTCACCCTGACCCTGTTCAACGCAGGTCTGGTCTCCCCCGCCTCCCCGGGCTCCATCTTCGCCGTGCTGCTGATGACGCCGAAAGCCTCCCTCATCGGGGTGCTGCTCTCCATCATCGCCTCCGCCACCGTCTCCTTCCTGGTCGCTGCCGTGTTCGTCCGTGCCCAGCAGCCGGAAGCCGACGAGGCCGATGCCCTGGGTGAAGCCACCCGCAAGATGAAGGCCATGAAGGGTGCCAAGCCCGAGACCACCGCCGCCAAGAAGCCGGAAACCGAGCTGACCGCAGTGCGCAACATCGTCGTCGCCTGCGATGCGGGCATGGGCTCCAGCGCCATGGGCGCCGGCATGCTGCGCAAGCGAGTGCAGGCCGCCGGTCTCGACATCAGCGTGACCAACCGTGCCATCAACAACCTGGACGATCAGGTGGATCTGGTCATCACCCACAAGGATCTCACCGACCGTGCCCGTCGCCATGCGCCGCATGCACAGCACATTTCGCTGACCAACTTCCTCGACAACGCCCTCTATCAGGAGCTGGTACAGAACCTCAGCCTGGCCAACGCGGCCAACGATGACGTCGCCAACCCGCAACTGCTGGTGGCGGCCAACGACGACAGCTACGAGCCGCAGGAGCCGGAAGTCTTCACCCTGAGCCTGCAGGACGTGCACCTGGGCCTCAAGGCCGAGAGCAAGGAAGCGGCCATCGTGACCGCCGGCAAGCTGCTGGCCGAGCGAGGCTATGTGGCACCGGACTACGTCGACGCCATGCTGGAGCGCGAACAGCTGGTCTCCACCTACCTCGGCGAATCCATCGCCGTGCCCCACGGCACCATCGCCGCCAAGGAGCACGTGAAGCGTACCGGCATCGTCATCTGCCAGTACCCGGCCGGAGTCGCCTTCGGCGAGGGCGCCGATGAGGTAGCGCGCCTGGTCATCGGCATTGCCGCCCGCAACGATGAACACATACAGGTCATAACCCGCCTGACCAATGCACTGGATGAGCCCGGTCTCGTCGACCGTCTGGCCAGCACCCAGGATCCCCAGGAGTTCCTGGATCTGCTGGGGGCCGAGCAGGCCGCGTAATCATCCGTCATCGTCTTTGGTTGTAGAGGTTAATATCATGAAAACATTGCATTTTGGTGCCGGCAACATCGGTCGGGGCTTCATTGGCAAACTGCTGGCTGACGCCAGCCATCAGGTCACCTTCGCCGACGTCAACGAGACCCTGATCGACCAGCTCAACCACCGCCAGGAGTACAAGGTGCACGTGGTGGGCACGGATCAGAAGCTGGACGTGGTGCGCAACGTTGCCGCCGTCAGCTCGGCCGGACACGAGGTGATCGCCCGTATCATCACCGCCGATCTGGTTACCACGGCGGTCGGCCCCAACATCCTGGACAAGATTGCCAGCACCCTGGCCAAGGGGCTGCAGGCCCGCTTCGATGCCGGCAACCTGACTCCCCTCAACGTCATCGCCTGCGAGAACATGGTGCGCGGCACCAGCCACCTCAAGGAGGAGGTACTCAAGTACCTGCCGGTCGCGTATCATGCCACCCTCGAGCAGTGCGTCGGCTTCGTCGACTCGGCGGTGGATCGCATCGTTCCGCCCGCCGCGGCGAACGACGATCCCCTGGAGGTGACGGTGGAGAGCTTCAGCGAGTGGATCGTCGATCGGACCCAGTTCAAGGGGGAGTTGCCCCAGGTGGCGGGCATGGAGCCCACCGACAACCTGATGGCCTTCGTCGAGCGCAAGCTGTTCACCCTCAACACCGGCCACATCGTCACCGCCTATCTCGGCAAGCTCAGGGGATATCGCACCGTGCGCGAGGCGATCGAGGATCCGCTGATCCGCAGCAAGGTGCGCCGCGCCATGGAGGAGAGCGGGGCCGTGCTGGTGAAACGCTACGGCTTCGACCCGCGCCTGCACGCCGCCTACATCGAGAAGATTCTCTCCCGCTTCGCCAACCCCTATCTGGTGGACGAGATTGACCGGGTCGGTCGCCAGCCGCTGCGCAAGCTGGCGGCGGGGGACAGGCTGGTGAAGCCGCTGCTCGGCACCCTGGAGTACGGCCTGCCGAGCGATCACCTGCAGGAGGGCATCGCCGCCGCACTGCATTACCGCAATGAGGACGATCCCCAGGCGGTGGAGCTGCAGGCCATGCTGGCGGAACTTGGTCCGGCACGGACCCTGGCCCGCGTCACCGGCCTGGATGAGCACAGCGATGTGGTACGCACCATCGTCGCCCGTTACAACAACTTGAAGTGACCTGATGGGGTGGCGTCACACCGCCCGTGACGGACCCCATACGATACAAACCGGGGGAGGGCCTGCTCTCCCCCTGTCAGCCGGACCCGAAGCACTTATGACCACACACCAGGAAGATGAAGTACTGGAGCGACTGAACGAGCAGGATGGCCCCCGCGGCTTCTTTCTCGAGGTCGTGACCATCCTGGAAGAGGCGGTCGACTCCCTGATGCGGCGAGCCTTTCGTCAGGAGGAGTATGCCGTCAAATACGCCATCGAACCCCTGCTCAACCAGAGCGGCCCCCTCGGCCAGCTGGAGGTGCGCCTCAAGCTCATCTTCGCCCTCGGCCTCATCTCCCTCGAGCGCTATCAGGATCTCGAGGCGTACCTGAAGATCCGCGACTTTCTGGTACGCGACCCCAAGGATTACCGCTTCAGCGACAAGCCGGTCCGCGATCTGCTCGAGCGCCTGAATGCCATCCAGCAGGGCAGCATGATGCCGCAGGATCCCCCGGCCAACGAGGAAGACTGGCCCCTCTACCAGATGCAGCTCAACCGGCTCGATCAGATGGTGCGCTCCGCCCTGGTGCTGGCGGTGACCGATTGCGTCACCGAACTCCACAAAGAGAGCCCCATCTGATCTGAGCGGCTCTCCCCTGCACGCCTGGCGGGTGTCATCTTGCCCCCCTTCCCCGCTACACTAGGTCCAACCCCATCACCTGTACGAGGTTGGCATGATTGCTCTCTCCCTCGCCGGAATAGCCCTCATCTCCCTGCTCGCCCAATGGCTTGCCTGGTCCGTGCGCGTTCCCGCCATTTTGTTCCTGCTGCTGAGCGGCCTCTTGCTCGGCCCGGTGACCGGTCTGCTCGATCCCGATCAGTTGCTGGGGGATCTGCTGTTTCCCCTGGTCTCCCTCTCGGTCGCCATCATCCTGTTTGAAGGGGCGCTGACCCTGCACCTGACCGAACTCAAGGGGATCGGCAAGGTGGTACGCAACCTCTGCTCCACCGGCATGGTGACCAGCTTTGCCGTCATCGGCGCCGCCAGCTACTTCCTGCTTGGGCTGGACTGGCGGGTCGCCATGGTGCTCGGCGCCGTGCTGGTAGTGACCGGCCCCACGGTGATCGCCCCCATGCTCAACGTGATCCGCCCGGTCCGGGAGGTGGACAAGATCCTGCGCTGGGAGGGGATCGTCATCGACCCCATCGGCGCCCTGTTCGCGGTACTGGTGTTCGAGGCGGTGCGCCTCGGCAGCCAGGGAGATCTGGTCGGTCATACCCTGCTGGCCCTGGCCAAGACGGTGGGAGTGGGGTCGCTCATCGGGGTCGGTGCCGGCTGGCTCACCACCCTGCTCATCCGCAAGGACTGGCTGCCGGTCAGCCTGCACAAGTTCGGGGTACTGGCGCTGGTGCTGGTGACCTTCACCCTGTCTGACTGGCTCAGTCACGAATCCGGCCTGCTGGCGGTGACCGTGTTCGGCATCTGGCTCGCCAACCAGGAGGGGCTGGATCTGGAGGAAGTGCTGGCCTTCAAGGAGGATCTCGCCGTCATTCTCATCTCCTCCCTCTTCATCCTGCTGGCAGCCCGCCTCGATCTGGCCCAGCTCTGGCAGCTCGGCCCCATGGTGCTGGCCCTGCTGTGCGTGGTGCAGTTCGTGGCCCGCCCGCTCTGCATCCTGGTCTCGACCCGGGGGTCGGACCTGCCCTGGCGCGCCCGCGCCCTGCTCGCCTGGATAGCCCCCCGGGGCATAGTGGCGGCGGCGGTCAGCGCCTCCTTCGCCATCAGCATGCACGAGGCCGGCATCGAGGATGCCGACAAGCTGGTGCCCCTGGTGTTTGCGGTCATCATCTTCACCGTGGTACTGCAGAGCCTGACGGCCACGCCATTGGCCAGATTGCTCGACATGCGCCAGAGCGCCCCCAATGTCTGGCTGCTCATCGGCGCCAACTCGGTGGCCCGGGCCATCGGCAAGGCGCTGGCGGATCAGGGGATCCCGGTGCAGCTCTCCGATCCTGCCTGGGAGCACTGCAAGCTGGCCCGCATGAGCGGCCTGCCCTGCTACTTCGGCAACCCCCAGTCGGAGCACGCCGAGCGGCACCTGCCCCTCACCAGCATCAGCACCGTGCTGGCGCTCTCTCCCAGCCGCCACAACAACGCCCTCGGGGTGCTGCACTTCGCCCACCTCTACGGGGAGGAGAAGGTCCACTCCCTGCGTTCCAGCGAACAGCACGGCAAGGCCAACCGGGAGAGTGCCACCTTCCGTGCCCGCCAGAACCTGTTCGGTGCCGACATCAACTTCGCCAGGCTGAGCGGCCTGCTGAGCCGGGGCGGGCAGATCAAGGCGACCCGCCTGAGCGACACCTTCGACTGGGACCAGTATCAGGAGGCCAATCCCGGCGCCATTCCTCTGTTCGTGCTGGATGCCAGGGCCAGACCCAGGGTGGTCACCGGCCCTGTCACGCCGCTGCCCGGGGAGCTGCTGATCGCCCTGCAACCACCCCGTGAGGGGGCGACGGCGCCCTGATCCGATGACGGCGCCACCGGGAAGGAGAACTAGACTTGAGGGTGGCGCCATGAGTCATAGGAGGATGTCATGACAGTCAGTGAATTGCGCGCGCTTCACCAGCAGCACAGGTTCAAGGAGGCGGAGATCATGCACGACATCGTCTCCCCCGGCTGGATCGTGGAGTTCAGGGGGCAGGACGGCCACCTCTACGTAATGACGGACACCCTGGGGTGCCCCATGAGCTTCTCGTCCACCGAGGAGGCACGGGACCACATCCACCTAGTGGCCGACTGCCCCGTCCAGGTCGAGCACCTCTACCGCTTCTTCGAACGCTGAGCACCCATCGAAAAAGGCTCCCGAGGGAGCCTTTTCTCATTCCGGCTGCGTGGACTCAGCCTCCTTTCCCTCCAGCCGCCTCACCGGCTTTTGCAGAATAAGGTTCGCCGGATAGGTGACCAGATCGCCGTTGTCATCCCGCACCCGCACGTAGAAGAGGCCGATCTCGGTGATGATGCCGGTAACGGAGTCATCCTTGTCGAGGATGCGGATGCGATCGCCAATCTTGTAGGGGAAGGCGAAGAAGATGGTGATGCTGGCGGTGATGTTGGAGAGGATCGACCACTGGGCCACCATGGCGACCCCCAGTACCGCGAAGAAGGAGGAGGCGAGCACCACCAGCCGGGAGAAGTCGAGCCCCCAGACCCCGGCCAGGATCAGCAGGGTGGCGCAGCCCAGCAGGAAGTGGAATACGTGTTCCACGTAGAGTACCCGGTTCTCGCTCACCTGCCGGCTCTGGCCAAGGGCCATCAGGCTCTTGTGAATGAGGCCGCGCACCAGGGTGTGCCCCAGCAACAACAGCAGGGTCACGCCAAAAGATTCCCATGTCGTCATGTTCACTCCTTACCACCAGCGCCTGTGCTTGAGCCAGACCGCCAGTCCGGTCGCCAGCACCAGCAGGAAGCCACAGAACACCCAGAAGGCAGTCGGACTCTCGGCCCCGGGGATCCCCCCCAGGTTGATGCCGAACAGGCCGGTCAGGAAGCTGGCTGGCAGGAACAGCAGCGCCATCACCGACATCTGGTAGGCGCGGCGGTTGGTCGCCTCCGCCATCAGGTTGTTGATCTCGTCCGCCAGCACGGCGGTGCGCGCCACCCCGGCATCCAGATCGTCGAGCCAGCGCCGCAAGCGGTCGGCGATGTCGAGCAGGCGTCGCCTGTCATCTTCGTCCAGCCAGCTGATCTTCTCGTTGGCCAGGCGCGCCACCAGATCCCGCTGAGGGGAGAGGTAGCGACGGATCATGATGAGCTGCTTGCGGATGCGCGCAAGCCGACCGTTGGCGGGCAGGTCGCGCATCAGCACCATCTCCTCCAGATCCAGGATCTGGTCGTGCAGCTCCTCGACGAACTCCCCGGCCCGGTCGGTCAGGGCGTCGCATATCTCCACCAGCCAGTCGGCGGGTGTGTCGGCACCGCCCCCCAGCGACAGCTGCTCGAACACATCTTTCTCGGAGAGCAGCGGACGACGTCGGCTGCTGATGATGAGATCCGGCGTGATGAAGATCCGCAGGGCAACCATCTCTTCAGGCCTGTGATCCTTGTTGTGGTTGATGCCGCGCAGGATCAGCAGCACCGTCTCCCCCATCCGCACCAGCTTGGGACGATTGCTCTGGCCGAGCAGGGCCTCCCGGGCCGCCTCCCCCAGCAGCGGCGTCTGCAGCAGCCAGCGCGCCGACTCCGGGTTGCCGTAGTCCAGATGCAGCCAGCCGGGCTGGGCACAGGGGATCTCGCTACCTTCGGCCAGCGGGGTCATGCCCCCCTTGCCGTCCAGGGTCAGGCCATAAATCACGTCACCGGGCACCCGATCCATCTCGTCTCCTTCTCGTTTCATGTGCAGGCCCCAGCTTACACCAAAGGCGGGGACGACTCAGCCCCGGGCAGCCGCCCCGCGCCAGCCATGCTAAGATGCGCCACCCGTTCCAGACACAGGAAGCCATGCCATGCCCATCTGGGTTGATGCCGATGCCTGCCCCATCCCGGTCAAGGAGATCCTCTACCGCGCCGCCCACCGCGCCCAGGTGGTGACCACGCTAGTGGCCAACCAGGGGCTCAGAGTCCCCCCCTCCCCCTTCATCAAGACCCAGCAGGTGGAGAAGGGCTTCGATGTGGCAGATCATGTCATCGCCCAGCAGGTCAAGCCAGGCGACCTGGTGATCACCGGCGACATTCCCCTCGCCTCCTGGGTCATCGACGCCGGGGGCGAGGCGCTCAATCCCCGGGGCGAGATCTACACCCGGGAGACCATCCAGGCACGGCTCGGGATGCGCAACTTCATGGAGGAGCTGCGCTCTGCCGGCGTCCAGACCGGTGGCCCTGCGCCCTTCAACGCCGCCGACAAGCAGCGCTTCGCCAATGCGCTGGACAAGTGGCTGGTCAGGGGCAAGCTGAGCTGATCACCCTCTCCCCGGCCCCCTGCCGGGGAGAGCCATTCATTTCCCTTTTCCCTTAATTCTTCCTTAATGCGCCTTGATTAGCCTTGCGACTGTTGACCCAACCACCCGCAAGGAGCAAGCAATGAAACTGACCCCCCTGTTGTTACTGATCCCCCTGTTGAGCGGCGCAGCCCTGGCCGACCCCCAATGCACCCAGGCCGACAAGAGCAAGTGGATGAGCGAAGCCGACGCCCAGCAGCAGATCAAGGCGATGGGATACGACATCAAGAAGTTCAAGGCCACCAAGACCGGCTGCTACGAGATCTACGGCTGGGACAAGGAGAAGCGCAAGGTCGAGATCTACTTCGACCCGACCGACCTGAAAAAGGTGAAAGAAGAGATCGACGAGTAACGCCGCCCCGGGCCGGTCTTCCCCCGGCCCCCACCATGGAGCCTTGCCATGACACCTGCCTCTGAAGTGAAAGTCTGGGATCCCCTCATCCGGGTGTTTCACTGGGCGACCGTCACCCTCTGCCTGCTCAACTTCTTCGTGCTGGAAGAGGGCAGCAAACCCCACAGATATGCTGGCTACGCGGTGGGCCTCCTGCTCATCATCCGCCTGCTGTGGGGGCTGGTCGGCCCCTATTACGCCCGCTTCGGCCAGTGGTGGCCAACCCCTGCCCGGGTCCGCTACTACCTGCGCCAGCTCGCCCAGGGGCGCCACCCCTACTACCTCGGCCACAATCCGGTCGGCTCCCTGATGATCTGGTTGCTGCTGCTGTCCCTGGTCGGGACCGTCGTCACCGGCTGGCTCACCACCTGGGATGCCTTCTGGGGCGAGGAGTGGCTGGAGGAGCTGCACGGCATCATCGCCAACACCCTGATGGCCGCCGTTGGCATCCATGCGACCGTGGTACTCCTGACCGATCGCCTCACCCGCAGCGATTTGGTCCGCGCCATGGTGCTGGGCAAAAAGCGGGTCCCCGCCAACATCAAGGTGGAAGACCCCCGCGCTTGATGGCCGGGCTGCCAACCAGTCCCCTCCTCTGTTCACCCGCTCATCTGCCCAAAAACAGACCCCCTGCCAAGGCAGGGGGTCGTCATGAGCAGCGCGGGGGGAGGACCTAGATCATCACACCGGCGATAACGGCGGAAAGCAGGCTCACCAGGGTGGAGCCATAGACCAGCTTCAGACCGAAGCGGGAGACCATGTTGCCCTTCTCTTCGTTGAGCGCCTTCACCGCACCGGCGATGATGCCGATGGAGCTGAAGTTGGCGAACGACACCATGAAGATGGAGAGGATGCCGACGGTGCGCGGGGAGAGCTCGGCGGCAATCTTGCCCAGATCCATCATGGCCACGAACTCGTTGGTCACCAGCTTGGTCGCCATGATGGAGCCGGCCTGCAGCGCTTCACTGCCCGGGATGCCCAGGATCCAGGCAACGGGATAGAAGATGTAGCCCATGACGTGCTGGAAGTTGACGCCGAACGCCGCCTCGAACAGGTAGTTGATGAGGGCGATCAGGGCGATGAAGCCCACCAGCATGGCACCGACGATCACCGCCACGGTGAAACCGGCCATGATGTATTCCCCCAGCATCTCGAAGAAGTTCTCCTTCTTCGGCGTGTGGTGCTCGTCACCCTCGGCCAGCGCCTTGGCATCGGTCACGGTGTTGTCGGGCTCGTAGGGGTTGATGAGGGAGAGCACCACGAAGGTGCTGAACATGTTGAGCACCAGCGCGGCCACCACGTAGCGCGGCTCGATCAGCTGCATGTAGGCACCGACGATGGACATGGAGACGGTGGACATGGCCGTCGCCGCCAGGGTGTACATCTGCTTCTCGTTCAAGTGCGGCAGTATGTTCTTGAGGGCGATGAAGTTCTCGGACTGACCGACGATCATGGAGCTGATGGCGTTGAAGGACTCCAGCTTGCCCATGCCGTTGATCTTGGCCAGCACGGTGCCGATGCCACGAATGACGATGGGCAGCAGACGGATGTACTGCAAAATGCCGATCAACACGGAGATGAAGACGATGGGCATCAGCACCATCAGGAAGAAGGAGAAGGCCCCTTCGTTGACCAGACCGCCGAACACGAAGTCGGTCCCCTGCTTGGCAAACTCCATCAGCTTGGTGAAGCCGGCGGCAAAGCCACCCACCACCGCCAGACCCACTTCGGAGTTGAGCATGAACCAGGCGAGCGCCAGCTCGACCACCAGCAGCTGGCCGATGTAACGCAGCTTGATCTGTTTCCAGTTGCGGCGGTTTGCCAGCAACGCCAATGCCAGGACCATCACGAGTCCGAGCACGAAATGAACGTATTCCATACCAGTAGCACCCATTGAATTGTTATTTTTGACCGGCGCCATCATAAAGAACTGCATATTTAAAAATCAGAGAATCATCACAATCCGCGGTAAAAATATGCATGCGAAATAATACAAACGTTTTTAAATTAATTGCCATGACACACGATTATTAATCGTTAATGGATGAGGTTAAAAATAAATCAAAAACAATAAGTTATGCCAATTTGTTAATTTCATTCCTCATTCGTATATAGATTGAATAACGACCATATCCCATATGGCATCCACCGATGACTCATCATCACCAGGGCATGTTTAATTAAAAACGTTTTCTCGCCATTCATCATGATCTGGCCATGACCACCCCCTACTCCATTGTGCTCTTTTTACATACCGCAAGCCCGCCAACGCAGACAGAAGCCTCCATCGGCAACCCATGACGCCAACCGTTCAAATATTCACCGCATCCGGCGGCACATTCTGGTATGATGCGCCCCCTTGCGCACCGCGCCCCCCCATTTCTGGTTTTCCGACATAGAGTCCTTTTGTGAACAACAGCGAATTTAGCAGCCTGAACCTCTCCTCCGCCCTGCAGGACAACCTCGCCAGCCTGGGCTATCTGCAGATGACCCCGATCCAGGCCCAGAGCCTGCCCCTGGTGCTCGACGGCAAAGATTTGATCGCCAAGGCGAAAACCGGCAGCGGCAAGACCGCGGCCTTCGGCCTGGGTCTGCTGGCCAAGCTGGACGTCAACCGGCTGGCCGTGCAGGCGCTGGTGCTCTGTCCGACCCGCGAGCTGGCGGATCAGGTGGCCACCGAGATCCGCCGTCTTGCCCGTACCCTGCCCAACGTCAAGCTGGTGACCCTGTGCGGCGGCACCCCGACCGCACCGCAATCCGCCACCCTGGGCTTTGGCGCCCACATCGCCGTCGGCACCCCCGGCCGGATCCTCAAGCACCTGGAGCAGGGCACCCTTGAGCTCGACGACCTCAAGACGCTGGTGCTGGACGAAGCGGATCGCATGCTGGACATGGGCTTTGGCGAAGAGATCAACCGGGTCATCAGCCACGCCCCGCGTGACCGGCAAACCCTGCTCTTCTCCGCCACCTATCCGGAAGGGATCGCCCAGATGAGCCGCGGCGTGCAACGCAACCCGGTGGAGGTGAGCGTGGAGTCCCTGCACGAAGAGAGCGCCATCGAACAGAAGCTGTATGAAGTGCCGGCCGGCCAGCGCCTCGATGCCCTCACCTGGCTGCTCAGCCACTACCAGCCGAGCTCCTGCGTGGTGTTCTGCAACACCAAGCGCGCCTGCAACGACGTGGCCGATCACCTGGCCGCCAAGGGCTTCTCGGCGCTGGCGCTGAACGGCGATCTGGAGCAGCGTGAGCGGGATCAGGTGCTGGTGCGCTTCGCCAACGGCAGCGCCACCATACTGGTCGCCACCGACGTGGCGGCCCGCGGCCTCGACATCAAGGAGCTGGGGGCCGTCATCAACTACGAGCTCACCTACGACCCCGAGGTGCACGTGCACCGCATCGGCCGTACCGGCCGCGCCGGCCAGCAGGGCCTGGCCCTGAGCCTCTACCAGCCGAACGAGGCCCAGCGCGTCAACTTCATCGAGGAGTACCAGCAGGCCCCCATTCCCCAGGGCGACCTGGCCGGGATCGGCCGCGACATCAAGCCGATCGCGCCGCAGATGGTGACCCTCTCCATCGATGCGGGCCGCAAGAGCAAGGTGCGTGCCGGTGACATCCTCGGCGCCCTGACTGGCGAAGGCGGCATTGCCGGGGCCGATGTAGGCAAGATCCAGATTTCCGAGCAGTACTCCTACGTGGCGGTGAAGCGCCAGGTGGCGAGCGCCGCCCTCAAGCGGTTGCAGGAAGGCAAGATCAAGGGGCGCAGCTACCGTGCCCGCAAACTGGGCTAAGGTATTTCACACGCCCGGCCAGACCACAGGCGCCTGACAGGCGCCTGTTTCATATCATTCGCCGCCATGCGGCAAGACAGGTGACATGACCCAAGCAATCCAGAGCGATGTGAGCTGCCAGAACTGCGAAGCCTGCTGCTGCCGCCTCGAGGTGATGCTCTTCACCGACACCGGCGTGCCGGACCGCTATATCGAGGAACGGGAAGGAGAAGTGCCCGTGATGCACAGACTGGAAGATGGCTGGTGCGCCGCCCTCGACCGCAACACCATGATGTGTCGCATCTACGAGGTGCGGCCGCTGATCTGCCGTGAATTCGAGATGGGGGAGCCCGACTGCCTCGACGAGCGGGACAAGTGGTTCATCAGGCTGGAGTAACCGGGGTGTTCAACCCGTGCTGACGTGGATCTCCGTGCCTTGCAGCCCCTCGAGGCGCTGTGTCAGCCAGTGGATGGCCTGCGCTTCCTCCTCGAAATAGCGCACCTCCTGAAAGGGAAGCTCGCTGAAAACGTGATCCGCCAGATAACGTTTGAAATCCCCGATCATGACCACCGCCAGAAAGGCGCAGCCATGAGTGGCGCACCAGTTGAACTGGCGACGAAAACGGGCCAGCACCTCGGGGCCGGCGGCCTCGAACTCGGTCGCGACCTCGACGATGCCCCAGGGTGCTCCCTGCAAACGGCTTATCTGCTGGCTGAACTTGCCCTCATAGGCCATGGCGCCTGCCAGGTTGAAAGGGCCGCTCGGCCGACAGATCAGCAGTTGCCCTTGTCGCTGCATCTCAAAATGGCCGTGTGCTTGCACGTTCACCTCCTGCCTTGAGTCCTTCGCTGCGGCTGATATGCCCTGTGTTGCCACAAAGTAAGAATTTCTCCCCGAAAAGTCCATGAAGCTCCCCGCATTGTGAACGGAAAGCGCCATTCAACCCCCGCTTTTACCCCGGTGGCGGAATGTACATTTCCTCGACATGTTCTGTTGCAGTTAACAAAACGTTGCTGCTATTATCCGCGCCATTCAAAACATTCCACCTACTGAAACCTTTTGGCGTTCACCCAGGGATCAACGATGAAGCAACAAGACGCAAGTTATTACCAACGGATCTGGCGCTGGCATTTCTATGCCGGTCTCTTCGTCGCCCCCTTCCTGATCCTGCTCTCCCTCACCGGCATCGTCTATCTGTTCAAACCGCAGCTGGACAACCTGCTCTACCCCCAGCTGATGAAGGTGACGCCCGCCACCCAGACCCTGAGTGCCGACCAGCTGCTGGCCAAGGCAACCATCGCCATGCCGGACGCCAGCCTGCGCAAATACCTGCCCCCGGTGGCAGCGGACGCGAGCGCCCAGATAGTCGTGATGCGTGAAGGGCAGGAGCTGACCCTCTTCATGGATCCCGCGAACGGCGCCCTGCTCGGTACCATGGACAACAAGTGGAACCTGCAGGCGGTGGCGCGCGCTCTCCATGCGGAGCTGATGCTTGGCACCACGGGAGATCGCCTGATCGAGCTGGCCGCAGGCTGGGGAATCGTGCTCCTCGTCAGCGGACTCTATCTCTGGTGGCCCCGCAAGGGACCGGGTGTGGGGGGCATCCTCTGGCCGAGAATGCACCAGCGCGGCCGTCTCTGGTGGCGTGATCTGCACGCCGTGGTCGGCTTCTGGGGCGCAGGTTTCCTGCTGCTGCTGCTGCTGACGGGCATGACCTGGACCGGTTTCTGGGGCGGCCAGTTCGCCGACGTCTGGAACCGCTTCCCTGCGGCCATGTGGAACGAGGTGCCCAAGTCGGCCCCCCTCACCCGCAGCCTCAACCAGGCTCACGAACAGACCGTCTCCTGGGGGGCCGAGACCCTGCCCATGCCGAGCTCCCAACCCACGGCAGAGAGCCATGATCACAGCGCCATGACCCATGGCGGCGGACACGAGGGCATGGTCATGGCCAGCCATCGCATTCCGCTGCAACAGGTGGTCGACATCGCCAGCGAGCGTGGGGTCAGCCCGGGTTACAGCATCACCCCCCCGGTCGGTGAAACCGGCGTCTATACCATCGCCATCTTTGCCGATGATCCCCGCAACGACGCCACACTGCACATCGACCAATACAGCGGCAAGGTGCTGGTCGACGTGCGCTGGCAGGATTACGGCCCGGTCGCCAAGACGGTGGAAACCGGCGTCATGCTGCACATGGGCAAGCTCTACGGCTGGCCGCACCAGCTCGTCATGCTGCTCATCTGCCTGATGATTCTGGCAAGCTCGGTGAGCGGGCTCTGGATCTGGTGGAGCCGCCGTCCCAGTGGTCGCCTCGCCGCCCCGCCCCTGCCCGCCAAGCTGCCTCCCATGGGCGGTGCCATCGCGGTGCTGGTCGTGCTCGGGATCTGCTTCCCGCTGGTGGGGGCCTCCATGGTTGCCATCTGGCTGCTGGACAGTCTCTTCTTCTCTCGCCGCACGGCCGTGGCCCAGGCAAGCTGACCCAGGGGCAAGCCCACCTCATGCACACGAGGGCTCCCTGTCGGGGGCCCTCGTCGTCTGCATCACCTGGCATCATCCTTGGCCTGGCGGCATGCTCCTCCCCTGGCGATCATCACATCGGTCTGATGAAACAACAGCGCGTCGACACATCAACAAAAAGGGCTCCCGTTCGGGAGCCCTTTTTGTTGCCAAACGCGTCGGCCTCAGGTGAGCGCCAGCCCGGCGGAGAGCAGCAGGCTGAACAGAAATGCGCTGATGGCGGTCTTCTTGAGGGCGCCGGTCAGCACCTCGCCATCGAAACTCTCTCGCAGGGTGCGGGCGGCATCGGTGAGGGGCTTCATGGCGGGCAGGAAGATCCAGGGCCAGAGGCTCGCAGGCTGAGTCAGCAGGAAGGCGATGGTCGCCAGCAGCGCCGCCCCCAGCAAGACCCAGTGATAGGCGATGGCCCGGTTGCGGCCAAGGCGCACCGCCAGGGTGATCTTGCCGCTGGCGGCATCGGTCTCGATGTCCCGCACGTTGTTGATGTTGAGCACGGCTGTCGCCAGCAGGCCGCAGGCGGTGGCGGGCAGCAACAGGTCCCACTCCAGGCTATGGGTGAAGAGGTAGTAGGAGCCGAGCACCCCCAGCAGGCCGAAGAACAGGAACACCGAGATGTCCCCGAAGCCGCGATAGCCGTAGGGGCTCTTGCCCACCGTGTAGGTGATGGCCGCGACGATGGCCGCTCCCCCCAGCAGGATGAACGTCAGGATCTGCTGCCACGCCTCCCCGAAGGCGCAGACCAGCAGGGAGAGGCCGCTCACCACGGCCGCCAGGGCGGTCAGCCCCATGGCCACACACATCTGGTGCCGGGTGATGAGGCCGGAAACCACGGCGCGCTGGGGACCGATCCGCTCCCCGTTGTCGGCACCGGAGACCGCATCGCCATAGTCGTTGGCCAGATTGGAGAGAATTTGCAGCAGGATGGCGGTCAGCAGGGAGAGCCCCATGATGGTGCCGTCAAACGCTCCCCGGCTGGCTGCCAGCCCCGAGCCCAGCAAGATGGAGGAGCACGCCAGGGGCAGTGTTCGCAAACGCGCCGCCAGCAACCAAACAGAGAAGGTATTTGTCATATTGTGATGGCCAAACAATCAGATATTGATCGTGTTAAGGGTTATCGAACCGGATTTAGGTATACTTGGCTGCGCGGGGGCGTCGGCTCCCCCGGGCAATTTACATGGACGAATGGGCAGATAATATATAGGAAATCGTCGCCCTTTGGCATCAACCTGCGCCATCCTCCCCCGGAGCGATCGCGATTATCCGGCTCAGACTAGACATCCATGTTGGCTCAGACCCACCTCAAGCAACAACTGGACGCCCTGCGTCACAGCACTGTCAGCGGTTTCGTGCGACTGCGCGTGGCCGCTCACGTCGACGTCTTTCCCGGCTGGTTGGCGGCCCAGACGCTCTACCCCCGCATCTATTGGCACGCCAGAGGGCAACAGAGCCCGGAGTACGTGGCGCTTGGCGCCATCCACGAGCTGACGCGGCCGGAGGATATCCAGCGGGTCTGCGACCTTGCCGGCACGGCCAGTGAAGACAGCCCTCGCTACTACGGCGGTCTGGCGTTCGACCCGGATCTGCCCGGCTGGCAGGGGTTTGGCCCCTGCCGCTTCGTGCTGCCCCGTATCGAGCTGGTACGCCGGGGGGAGTGCACCAGCCTCTGCCTCAATCTCTGGCTGCCCGCCCGGGAAGAGGGTCACGCATTCGAAACCGAACTCTGCGCCGCCGAGGCGGCGCTCGATGCCCTGCAACCCGAGGCCCCCCTGCCCGCCCTGCAAAAGCGGCCATGGCAGCGCCAGGACCTGCCGGGCCCTGCCCAGTGGCAGACCCTGGTGGAGCAGGTCACGGCCCCCGACTTCCAGGCCCGCACCCCCAAGGTGGTGCTGTCGCGGGAGAGCCTGCTCCAGAGCGAGGCGCACGATGCGCCCCTCTGCCCCTGGTCCCTGCTGACACAGTGGGCCCGCCACGCCCAGGAGTGCTTCCACTTCGGCTTCCAGTTTTCCCCCGAGCAGAGCTTCATCTCCTGCTCCCCCGAGCGCCTCTACCGCCGGGAGAAGGGCCACCTCTTTACCGAGGCGCTGGCAGGCACCATTCGCCGTTCCGGGGATGAGGCGACCGACGCGGCCCTGGCCGCCGAGCTGCTGGCCGACAGCAAGAACCGGCTGGAGAACCGGCTGGTTCATGCCGACATTCTCAGCCGCCTGGCCCCCCTCACGACCGATGCCACCCTAACCGAGCCGCGCATTCTGAAATTGCGGCTGCTGCAACACCTCAAGTGCGACATTGAGGCCGAGCTCAAACCCGGCGTCTGCGACTGGCAACTGCTGGCTGCCCTGCACCCCACTCCCGCCGTGGGGGGCGCCCCCCGCGAGGCGGCGCTCGCTTTCATCCGTGAATACGAGCCCCATGATCGCGGCTGGTATGCCGGTGCCTGCGGCATGCTGAGCCGGGAGACCTCGGAGTTCTCCGTCGCCATTCGCAGCGCCCGGATCAGGGGCCCGCGCATCAGCCTGTTCGCCGGTGCCGGCATAGTGGCGGGATCGGAGCCCGCCGCCGAATGGGCCGAACTCGACAACAAGATCGCCAACGTGCTCTCCCTGCTGGGATAGCGTTTCTCACCGACTCCTCACTGCGAGAGCTTCATGTCCGCCAGCCACGTGTCCGCGCATCACGCCTTTGCCAGCCATCACGCCACCTTCAACCATGTCTGGTCCTCCCTCTTGCTGGAAGAGCTCTTTCGCCTCGGCGTACGTGACATCGCTCTGGCCTCCGGCTCCCGCTCGGCGCCGCTCACCATGGCCGCCGCAGCCCACCCGGGCTTTCGCCGCCATCTGCACTTCGACGAGCGGGGTCTGGGCTTCATGGCGTTGGGGCTGGCCAAGGGGAGCGGCCGCCCGGTGGCGGTGATCATGACCTCGGGCACCGCGGTGGCCAACCTCTGGCCCGCGGTGGCGGAAGCCCAGCTCACCGGGGTCCCGCTCATCATTCTCTCTGCCGACAGGCCACCCGAGCTCATCGACAACGGGGCCAACCAGGCCATCGATCAGCCGGGGATCTTCGGTCGCTACCCCGTCTATCAGCAAAATCTGCCGAGCCCCACTCCCACCATTCCGGCGGCCTTCGTGTTGAGCTCGGTGGATCAGGCCCTGGCCCGACAGGCGCACACCCCGGGGCCGGTGCACTTCAACTGCATGTACCCCGAGCCCCTCTACCCCGGCGACCACTATCTGGACTTTTCCGATTACCTGGCGCCCCTCGGCGACTGGCTGCACTCGGCCAAGCCCTGGAGCCCCTGGCTGGCGGGCGAGCCGGGCTGCCCCGCCCAGCCGGACTGGGAGGAGCTGAAGGGCAAGCGTGGTGTCATCGTCGCCGGACGCATCCAGGATCCGGTGCAAGGCAAGGCGGTGGCCGAGCTGGCCGACCGCCTCGGCTGGCCCCTGCTGGCGGATCTGCAAAGCCAGATCCGCTTCGATGATCGCAACCTCGTCCACACGGATCTCGCCCTGCAACACAGCGACTTCGTGGCCGAGCTGGCCCGCGCCGAGGTAGTTCTGCAATTCGGCGCTCGCCTCATCTCCAAGCGCCTCGGCCAGTTCATCAAACAACACCCCTGGCAGGATTACTGGCTGGTGGACCCGCAGCCGGCACGCCTCGACCCCGACTATCGGCTGCGCCGTCGCCTGGTGTGCGACCCCGCCACCTTTGCGGCCGCCCATCCAATCCCGCATTCGCAGCAGCCCTGGCACCAGTTGGCCACGCGCCAGCAGGCCATCAGCCAGCAGATCCGCACCGCCTGTGATCGCTTCTCGGAGCTCGGAGTGTGCCACCGCCTGAATCAGCTCATCCAGGGTCAGTTGTTCGTCGGCAACAGCATGCCGGCCCGGCTGATGGACATGCTGGGCGAGGTGGGCAAGGGCCCCAGCCGGGTGATGACCAACCGCGGCGCCTCCGGCATCGATGGCCTTATCGCCACCGCATACGGCTTCGCACAGTCGGTCCCGCCTGACAGTCGCGAGCCCACCACCCTGCTGCTCGGGGATCTCAGCGCCCTGCACGATCTCAACAGCCTGGCGCTGCTCGGCAAGGGGAGCCGCCCCCTGGTGGTGATCCTGCTCAACAACGACGGCGGCAGCATCTTCCGCATGCTGCCTGTGCCCACCCAGGACGCCCTGCTGGAGACCTACTACTGCCTGCCCCACGGCCTGCACTTCGAGCACGCCGCCGCCATGTTCGGCCTGCACTACCGGGCCCCCACCACCCTCGACGCATTTGAGCGGGACTATGCCGCAGCCCTGAAAAACGGGGTAACCCTGATTGAAATCAAGGTACCGAGCAGTGAAGTCGCCGAGGATCTCAAGGCACTGGGAGCCGCTATCCGTGGTCTCTGATCCCGCCGTACCGCTGGTGCTGCTGCACGGCCTGCTGGGGGACGCCGACGACTGGCGACCTGTCATCCAGACCCTGCCCGGCGTCCCGTGCCATGCCCTGGATCTGCCGGGCCACGGCCGCAACCGGGCACTGCGGGTGAGCGGCTTTGACGAGGCCCATCGCTGGCTCTGCGACGAGCTGGCCGCGCGGGATATCGACCACTACCGGCTGGTGGGGTATTCGCTGGGGGGGCGGCTCGCGCTTCATCACGCCAGCCACTCCCCGGCGGGGTTGCAGGCCCTGCTGCTGGAGAACTGCCACCCCGGGCTGCCTGCCGGGGAACGTCCGGCCCGCATCGCTCACGATGAAGCCTGGGCCCGGCGTTTCGAGTGCGAGCCCCTGACCCGGGTGCTTGCCGACTGGTACCGCCAGGGCGTCTTCGCCGACCTGGACGACGATGCCCGCACCCGCCAGGCCGCACGCCGCCTTGGCAACGACGGCAAGGCCGTGGCCGCCATGCTGAGGGCCACGTCCCTGGGGCGGCAGCCGGATCTCGCCCCCTGGCTTCGGGATACCCGGCTGCCGGTGCAGTGGATCTCAGGCAACCGGGATCACAAATTCCATGCCCTCGCTTGCCAGTTGGTAAAGCAAGGCTGCAATATCAAACACTTGGCTCTGGATGGCGGACACAATCTGCACACAAGCCAGCCCGATACCTTTGCCCGGCTCCTGCGGGAGTGGGCTCACCAACCAGAAGAGAAGATCCATGATTGAAGCAATGACGGAAGCCGAGCTCTATGCCCCTGTCGAGTGGCACGACTGCTCCGCCGGTTACGAGGACATCCTCTATCACAAGTCCCCAGAGGGCATTGCCAAGATCACCATCAACCGTCCCCAGGTGCGCAACGCCTTCCGCCCCCGTACCGTGAAAGAGATGCTGCAAGCCCTGGCCGATGCCCGCTACGACGACAAGGTCGGCTCCATCATCCTCACCGGCTTCGGCGAGAAGGCCTTCTGCGCCGGCGGCGACCAGAAGATCCGCGGCGACTACGGTGGCTACAAGGACGATGAAGGCACCCATCACCTCAACGTGCTCGACTTCCAGCGTGACATCCGTACCTGCCCCAAACCCGTGGTGGCCATGGTGGCTGGCTACGCCGTCGGTGGCGGCCACGTGCTGCACATGATGTGCGACCTGACCATCGCCGCCGACAACGCCCAGTTCGGCCAGACCGGCCCCAAGGTGGGCTCCTTCGACGGCGGCTGGGGCGCCTCCTACATGGCCCGCATCGTCGGCCAGAAGAAGGCTCGGGAGATCTGGTTCCTCTGCCGCCTCTACGACGCCAAACAGGCCCTCGACATGGGGCTGGTCAACACCGTCGTGCCCCTGGCCGAGCTGGAGCGTGAAACCGTGCGCTGGTGCCGCGAGATGCTGCAACACAGCCCCATGGCTCTGCGCTGCCTGAAGGCGGCCCTCAACGCCGACTGTGACGGCCAGGCCGGTTTGCAGGAGCTGGCAGGCAATGCCACCATGCTGTTCTACATGACCGAAGAGGGTCAGGAAGGGCGCAACGCATTCAACGAGAAACGCCGTCCCGACTTCTCCAAATACAAGCGGAATCCCTGATGACACTCGCCCTCTACCGCTACCAACTGCCCTTTACCCAGCCCCTGGCCTTTCACGGTCAGTTGCAGGTAGCGCGCGAGGGCCTGCTGGTACGCATCGACGATGGCTGGGGGGAGATAGCCCCCCTGCCAGGATTTTCCAAAGAGACCCTGGCCGACGCCCAGGCCGAGGCCCTCGACTGTCTGGCGCAGCTGGCGCGGGGACAGACCCCGACGCCACAGCTGCCCTCGGTGCAGTTCGGGCTCGACTGCGCCCGTCGTAGCTGGCCCGAGCAGGGTACCCCCCTGCCCGAGCCCTATCCGCTGATCCAGGGCTCCCCCCAGGAGCTGCTCAAGAACTGGAAGCAGTGGCTGCACGAGACCCCCCTCAAGGCCAAGCTGAAGGTGGCCCGCTACCCCATGCGCGACGAGCTGGCGCTGATCCGGCTGCTGCTCGATCGGCGCCCCAACCTCAAGCTGGTCCTGGACGCCAACCAGGGCTGGACCCGCGAGGAAGCCTGGGCCTTCTGCGGCCACCTGGATCCGAATCGCATCGAATACCTCGAAGATCTGTGCGCCGACTTCGAGGACATCGCCTTCGTCGCCAGCCGCACCGGCATGCCGGTGGCGCTGGACGAACTGCTGGCCCAGGGCAAGCCCTGGGAGCCCATCCCGCAACTGCGCGCCCTGGTGCTCAAGCCGACCCTGCTCGGCACCCTGGCCAACAGCGAGGCCCTGGTGGCCCGCGCTCGCGAACTGAAGCTCAAGGTGATCGTCTCCTCCTGTTTCGAGTCCGGTCTCGGCCTCGGCCAGCTCGCCCGTCTCGCGGGGGAGTGGGCGCCGGATCAGGCCCCTGGCCTCGATACCCGCCGCTGGCTGGCCAGGGATCTGCTGGACAAGCAGGGGCAACCCGATCCGGGCAGGATGGACCCCCTGTTTCACCGTGACTGACCCATGGTGACCCGTCAGATCCCACGGCAGGAAACCTGCCCGGTACGACGCTGGGCGACACAGGCCCCTCATCGCATTGCCATCCACAGCGGGGAGCCTCTTAGCTACCAGCGCCTCGACCTGCGCCTCAACAGCCTGTGCAATCAGCTCGCCCGGGCCGGGCTGGAGCGGGGAGATCATCTCGCCGCCGTGGTGCGCGGCGCCCTGGAGGATGTGTTGCTGGCCTGGGCCTGCGTGCGCAGCGGCATCGTCTTCTGCCCCCTCAATCCCGCCTTTCCGACAACCAGACACAGCGAACTGGCAAGCCAGCTCGAGGCCCGGGCATTCTGGTCGGCAGGCGAGATCCCGGCGGGCGACTGGCAAGCCCTCAGCCTCGACTTCACGGGCGAGCTGGCCGCAGATGGGGAGTCCCCGCTGGTACCCGACCAGCCGAACAACATGATCCTCACCTCGGGATCCAGCGGTACCCCCAAGGCGGTGGTCCACCGCCTCGCCAACCACCTCGCCTCGGCCCGGGGTTCCGCCACCCTGATCCCCCTGGACGAAGCCTGCGGCTGGCTGCTCTCCCTGCCGCTGTTTCATGTCGGCGGTTACGCCATCCTGTTCCGGGTCTTTCTGGCGGGAGCCGCCCTGGTGCTGGACGATCGCACCCGGCCCCTCAAGGCGCGGCTCGAGGATCAGCCCATCACCCACCTCTCGCTGGTGCCGACCCAGCTCTGGCGCCTGCTGGCACAGGGGTTCGACCCATCCCGCACCCGGGTGCGAGAGTTGCTGCTCGGGGGCGCCGCCATCCCGGCGCCCCTGGTCAACCGGCTGACCGCTCTGGGGCTGGAGCCCAAGGTGAGCTATGGACTCTCCGAGATGGGCAGCCAGGTCTGCACCGGGCAACCCTGCGCCGCCGGCGTGGTGGGTCGCCCGCTGCCGGGGCGGGAGGTCTGCATCCGCCAGGGGGAGATCTGCGTGCGCGGTGAGACCCTGTTTGCCGGCTATTTCAGGGAGGGCGAGCTGGTGCGCCCCCTCGATGAAGAGGGCTGGTTCCACACCCGGGACAAGGGCCGCCTCACTCCGGGGGGCGAGCTGGTGGTGGAGGGGCGGCTCGACAACCTCTTCATCTCGGGGGGGGAGAACATCCAGCCCGAGACCATAGAGCAGCGGCTGGTGGATCACCCCGCCGTGGCCCAGGCCCTGGTGGTGCCGGTGCCGAGCGACGAGTGGGGGCATAGGCCCGCCGCCTTTATCGACTGGCACGACGAACCTGTCCCCCCTGCCGAACTGGCCGCCTGGATCAGGGTGTCGTTACCCGGCTTCATGGTACCGGACCAGTGGCATCCCTGGCCGGATCTCGGCGGCAATCTGAAACCCTCCCGCACCCTGCTCGCCCGCAGCTTGCGACAAGAGGAGTGACGCCTCCCCCATATGGGGCGGAGTCCTTGCTATCAACACAGCCCCTTTTGGGGCTGTTTTTGTGTTGTTTGCTCCCGAATGCATCATTCCGCTGCGCCATCTGGCCAATTGATATTCCTTTGGAGCCCAATACCCTCTCTGGTCCCCACGCCTCTCCATCCACCAAAGGGATCATGATGAAGCACATCTCTCCCCGGCTGCTGCTCCTGGCAGCCCCAAGCCTGCTCGCCACTTCGGCGCTGGCCAACTACTCCCCCTCCGACTGGCAACAGTATCAACTCAACGGTGAATCCAGCCGTCAGCTGGGGGATCGTCTCACCGAAGTGACCTTTGAACTGAGCGCCCACAGCAGCGACGCCCCTTATCAGCAGTTGAGGGTGTATCGCCGCTTCGACTGGCGCGATGCCAACCTGGCTGCGCTGGCAGAGCAGCAGTGCGGCGAGCCGCAACTCAAGATCGAGCAGGGCTGGCAGATCCGCTACCTCAGCTGTGAAGAGGTGGTACCGGCCGGCAAGGCCGTCCCGGCCAGCAGCTATGACTATGGCTACGGCATGAAGCAGGGCCGCTGGGAGCCGCTGGCGGGCACCCCGACCGCGCCGCGTCAGGATCGTCTGCCGCTGGCTGAGCGGGTCATCCTGGGTCACAGCGAGCAGGAGCTGGATCGCTGCGAGCTCAACGCCGAAGGTCGCTGCGCCGAGCAGGCATGGCAGTACCAGCCGCAAAACTGGCAGCAATTGAAGGTGCTGGAAGAGACCCCCAATGAACGGGATGGCCGCCTCGAGCAGATCTTCTTCCGCCTGCAGCCCATCGCGGGCAGCCAGGCCGCCAAGCAGGTGAGCGAGTTGCACGTCTGGCGCCAGTACACCTGGTTGCTGGACGAGATCAAGACCCAGCAGGAGTGCGATGAACCCCAGACCCGTCAGGAAGGGGACAAGACCATCAGCTATCGGGTGTGCCGTCAGACCCTGCCCGCCGGCAGCGAAGTGCAGGTGGTCTTGAAGGACACCGGCTATCAATACCCGGTGGGGGGCAGCGAATGGCAGACCCTGCCGGAAACAACCGAGTGGCAGGAGAGCCGGGTGCTCAACCACCCCATCGTGCTGGCCAGCAAGGAAGAGCAGCTCGACTGTCGCCGTGCCGACGGCCGCGCCTGCTCCGAGCCGGATCTGCCGGGCACCGAACTGCTGGACGCCGAAGCTGCCAAGATAGTGCAGGATGCCAGTGGCCAGCCCGCGCCGGTCTGGCAGGAGAACTATGGTCACGATGACACCAAGCTGCTGGCCGTGTCGCGCGGCATCCAGAGCCTGCTGGCGGCCAATCAGCCGGCCCATCCGGCCATGAAACTGCTGCTGGAATACGTGCGAGCCCACAACTACCACAACTACGGCAAGCACAAGGAAGACGGCCCGGCCGCCGCCGAGGCGCTGGCCGAGGCATTGACCGCACTGGGTGCCCATCCGCTGCTCTTCCCGGAGCAGGCCAGCGACGAGGTAGGTGCCGTAATGGGTGCCTGGAGCATCGCCCTGCACGGCCAGTTCAAGAGCCCGGCAGTGCAGAGCCGTTTTGGCACCCTGCTCGGCGAGTTCAACCAGATGCTGGCCTACGCCACCCGCCATGCCAGCGAGATCAACGGTCAGCACGCCTGGGCAACCGGCCTGTTCGATCTGCTCAACTTCCTCGACTTCGCCAGCGACTACAGCGACCCCTTCGCCAACGACTTCCGCCAGCAGGATGGCGAGCTGCGCAAGCAGCTGCACGCCCTCGGCATGAGCGAACTCGCGTTGTGGAAGGGACGGGATGGCGCCGATCTGTTCCTGCTCAACAACGTGCTGGATGCCTACACCCGCCTCTACCGGGTCGCCCGCTATACCCGCCCGGACGAGCTCGACGGCTACCGCAAGCTGCTGGATGACTCCGTCATCGCACTGGTTCGCCACCACGACCTGATCCCTGGTGGTCAGCAGAGTCAGGACCTGCTGGAAGACATGTCACTGACCCTCTCCACCTATTACCTGACCTACACGGACCGCACCAGCGAAGCCTGCATCAGCGGTGACTTCGCCGGGCTCTGCACCCCTGTCCGGGTGGAGGACGTGCTGCCGTTCGAGCACACCTGCTCGCCGACCCTGCGCCTGCGGGCCCAGGACCTGACCATGGATCAGGCCGAAGGGATCTGCCGTGAACTGGGCGCCGAAGAGCAGCAGTTCCACCAGCAGATGGAGACCGGCTGGCAGCCGGTGGCGGACGATCACAACGAGGCGCTGGAACTGGTGGTCTTCAACTCCTCCGCCGACTGGAAACGCTACGGCAGTGCCCTGTTCGGTGGCGTCTCCACCGACAACGGCGGCATCTACCTCGAAGGGGATCCGGCTCGCCCCGGCAACCAGGCCCGCTTCTTCGCCTACGAGGCGGAGTGGAAGCGCCCAGCGTTCCAGGTGTGGAACCTGCGCCACGAGTACGTGCACTACCTGGACGGCCGCTTCAACCAGTACGGCAGCTTCGGCCACTACCCGCTCAACCGCACCACCTGGTGGTCGGAAGGGCTGGCGGAGTTCATCGCCCACGGTCAGTGCTTCGCCCGTGGTCTGGACAACGTCGCCGGCCGCCCGGCCAGCGATCGTCCGGCCCTGGCCGACATCCTGCACCTGGATTACGACAAGGGCGGCGAGATGGTCTACTCTTGGTCCTACACCGTGCACCGCTTCCTGAACGAGACCGGTCGCGGCGCCAGCTGGCTGGCCATGGCCCGGGCCCTGCGAGGCCCGGATCGAGAGCAGGCCATGAGTGCCTTCGAAGCCGAGCTGGACCAGCTGATTGCCAATGACAGCGAGGCCTACCAGCAGTGGCTCGGCCGCGAGCTGCTGCCCTGGTGGGAAGCCAACAAGGACTCCGACGAGTGCAAGGCCAACGACTCATCCCACTGAGGACGAGACGGCTATGACAAGGGGCGGCCATGGCCGCCCCTTGTTTATGGCGCCGTTTGATAAGCCCGGGATCCTGGCGCGCGCTGCGACAACCTCTGCCCGAGTGAGCCCCTGCGCCGCCATCAAACCTGACGCGCCACAACAACTTGTAATAGAATGACCCCCTGTCTTCTCTTACTTCAGACCCGAACCGCACCGCGCATGAAGAAGTTTGCCAAGATCCTGCTCGCCTGCCTCTGCCTGTTGCTGGCCTCCATCGCCGCCCTGCTTGGCTACAGCGAGTGGACCGTCTCGGACGCCCGTCACTACACCTACGACGACGTCAACGCGGTGCCCTACAACCGGGTCGCCCTGGTGCTCGGCACCTCCAAATACCTGATTGGCGGCAGCCCGAACCACTACTTCAAATACCGGATCAAGGCCGCCGCCGAGCTCTACAACAACGGCAAGGTGGACTACATCCTGGTCTCCGGCGACAACGCCACCGTGCAGTACAACGAACCGCGCCAGATGCGGCGGGCCCTGATCCAGGCCGGCATCCCGGCCAACGCCATCTACAGCGACTACGCCGGCTTTCGGACTCTGGACTCCATCGTGCGTGCCAAGGAGGTGTTCGGTCAGGCCCACTTCACCGTGGTCTCCCAGGCCTTTCACAACGAGCGTGCCATCTTCATCGCCCGCCATTTCGGCATCGAGGCGGTCGGCTTCAACGCCGTGGATCCCAGCGCCTATCAGGGCATCAAGACCCGGGTGCGCGAGGTGTTCGCCCGCCTGATGGGGCTGCTCGACCTCTACGTGCTGGACAAGGGTCCCAAGTTCCTCGGCGAGCCCATCGTCATCGGCGGCTCGGTCCCCTGCCAGGCGTTGAGCACCATAGGGGCAAGCCAGCCCTGCCTGCCCATTGCACCGCCCCCTCATCAGCCGAAGGCCAAGCAGGCAACGGCCGTGAGCACGGCAACCGCCACCAGTGCAGCGGCTGCAACCAGCGGTGCACCAGCCACCAGCGCAGCCGTGCCGAGCGAAGCAACACCCGTGGATAATCCGGCTGCCAGCAGCGCGCCGACCCCTCAATAGCAGAGACCCGCCAACAGGCGGGTCTCTTTCATCAGGTGAAATGGGTCGTCAGGCCCTTGCCGCCACGTAACGCCGTGCCACCTCATCCCAGTCGATCACGTTGTAAAACGCGGCTATGTAGTCGGGACGCTTGTTCTGGTACTTGAGGTAGTAGGCATGCTCCCACACATCCAGCCCGAGTATGGGGGTGAGCCCCTCCATCAGGGGGCTGTCCTGGTTCGCGCTGCTCACCACCTGCAACTTGCCGCGCCCATCGACCACCAGCCAGGCCCAGCCGCTGCCAAAACGGCTCAGCGCCGCCTGAGTAAAGGCCTGCTTGAAGGCCTCCAGCCCACCCAGATCCCGCTCCATCGCTGCGGCCAGCTCGCCGTCCGGCTCGCCGCCGCCCTGCGGACTCATCACCTGCCAGAACAGGCTGTGGTTGGCGTGGCCGCCGCCGTGATTGCGCACCGCCCCCTGAACCTGGGCCGGCAGGTTGTCGATACGGGCAAGCAATGCCTCCAGCGGCAGGGCAGCCAGCTCCGGCAGGTCGGCCAGGGCGGCATTGAGGTTGGTGACATAGGTCTGATGGTGACGGCTGTGATGGATCTCCATGGTCTTTGCATCGATATGGGGTTCCAGCGCGTCATAAGCGTAAGGAAGGGCTGGCAGGGTATGGCTCATGTTCATTGTCTCTCCTGTTGGGCTCAATGCAGTTGATGGGCAGAGCCGGTCTGACACAGACATTGGCCCAGGCTGCGCTGGATGCCGTCGTGATGACCGTGTTTGCCCAGAAAGGCGAGCAGCTCGGTACGGGTGCTGCGGGCGTGGCGAGCAGCCGCCTCCCGCAAGGCAGCGGAACTGGTGGGGGACTGGCTGGTGGCCAGCAGGCAATCATGGATGTGACACAGCAGGTCGGCGGCCCGATCCGGCAGGGTCATGGCCACCAGCAGATCCGCCAGGTTGTGATGGGCCACCACCAGGGCCGCCACCGCTTCGTCGGCATCATGCCAGTCCGCAAACTGCTGGCGGGCAAGCCACAGCGCCTGCTGATAGCAGTCGAGCGCCCTGGCGTACTCCCCCGCATCGAAATGGCGGTTGCCACTCAGGGTCTGCGCCTTCCAGTGCGCCATGCTGCTGTCCGCTCCGGTGGTACCGACCCACCCCTTCACCCAGGTTCCCGTCATGACTCGATCACTCAAATGATAATAATTATTATTTAACTTATTTGATGGGCAGACACAAGGAATAGTTGGTGCAGCCTTTTTTGCCCATATGGGTAGGGTTTTTCTGCAATCCCCGGTTTAGTGATCCCATCCACAGATACATTTGAGTTCAGCCACCATGCTGCCGGTACTGGCATGAGGCCGGTGGCTGCCCGGTGACGACCAGAGTGCAGCCGGTTTTTTCACAAGGATGGTGAAGATGAAAAGATGGCTATTGATGCTGTTGTGCGCCCTGCCCATGCTGGGTCAGGGGGCCGGTTATACCCAGACCCGCTACCCCATAGTGCTGGTGCACGGTCTGTTCGGTTTCGACAAGCTGCTCGGTGTCGATTACTTCTACGGCATCCCCCAGGCCCTGACCCGGGATGGCGCCAAGGTCTACGTGGCACAGGTCTCCGCCACCCAGAGCTCGGAGCTGCGCGGTGAACAGCTGCTCAAGCAGGTGCAGCAGGTGCTCGCCGTCACGGGGGCGGAGAAGGTGAACCTCATCGGCCACTCTCACGGTGGCCCCACCATTCGCTACGTCGCTTCGGTCGCCCCCGAGCTGGTCGCTTCCGCCACCAGCGTGGGCGGGGTCAACCATGGCTCGGAGATCGCCGACCTGGTGCGGGCCAAGGTGACGCCGGGCTCGGCGGCCGAAGGTCTGGCGGTGGCCGCCGCCTCGGCCCTGTCCGGGGTCATCTCGCTGCTCTCCGGGGGCAGCCAGCTGCCGCAGGATCCCCTCGCCGCCCTCGACGCCCTCACCAGCACCGGCGCCCAGCGCTTCAACCAGCGCTATCCGGAAGGGCTGCCGAGCCAGCATTGCGGTGAAGGGCCCATGCAGGCCGCCAACGGGGTCTACTACTTCTCCTGGAGCGGACGCGGCACCATGACCAACATCCTGGATCCGGTGGATCCGGCACTGGCGCTGACCGGCAGCTTCTTCAAGGAGCCCAGTGACGGCCTGGTCGGGGTGTGCAGCAGCCACCTCGGCAAGGTGATCGGCACCCACTACCGCATGAACCATCTGGACGAGGTGAACCAGTCGTTCGGCATTCGCCACCTGTTCGAGACCGACCCGGTCAACCTCTATCGCCAGCACGCCAACCGCCTGCAGAGGCTGGGACTATGAACAGGGCATGGCTGATGGCCGTTCCGATGGCGGCGGCCCTGCTACTGGGGGGCTGGCAGTATTGGCCCTCCGCTGACGCAACCGCCCCTTCGCCGCAACATGCCGGGCCCGCTTCCCCTTTGGTCAGGCAGGCCGCACCGCCGCCGGACAAGGGCTCGCTGCAGGCCCGCCATGAAGCCTTTCTCGCGGCTGAGGGCAGCCTGACGGTGCCGGCGGATCCGGGCCTGGCCAGCTTGCAGAAGCTGTTCGACGAGCGCGAACAGTTGCGCAGGCAGCGCTTCACCCCGGCCGAGCAGGAGCAGCTGTTTGCCGAGGACAGGCTGATGGAGCAGTGGACCCTGCGCCGCAAGGCGCTGGCGGAGGCCAGCGATGCCGACAAGCCGCTGCTGGCGAGCGAGCTGGAGCTCTGGCTGGCGGAGCAGCCCCAGTGGTTTCGGGAGGCGGAGGCCAACAGCCGCCTGCTCGGCGATCTGCAGGCTCTGGAGCAACTCCCCGCAGCAGGGCGTGACGCCGCACTGCGCGAACAGTTGGGACCGGAGGCGGCAGACCGGTTGCACCAGCTGGCAGAGAGCCAGCAGGGGTTCGAGCAGCAGCTGGCCGGCTATCTGGCAGAGATCAGGCCCCTGCCTGCCGAGGCCCGTGCCAGCCAGCAGCCAGAGATCCTGGCACGCTGGTTCGAGCCCGGTCAGTGGCGACGGGTGGAGGCCCTCACCCGGCTCACCCTGGGCGAGCAGTAACCGGCATGAAAAAGGGGCCCGCAAGTGGGCCCCCATTCTTTGACGCTGCCGCCCTTACTGCGGCTTGTTGGCACCCGGCAGCGGCTGCCAGGTGAGGCGAGTCACCCGATTGCCCTGCACCTCGCAGGTGAGGCAGAGATCCTGCCACCCCTTCTCCTGGCGCAGGGAAACTTCTCCCTTGATGCCCTCTGCACTCCTCTTGAGTTTGGCCGGCTCGAAGGTCACCTTGTCACCTCCGGCAAGCGCCATCAGCTTGCCATTGCAGAGCCACTGGGCGAGCTCGGCCCCCTTGAGCTTGACGCCCCCCTTGTCAGCCTTCTCCTCGGCGGTGCTCGGTGCAAACAACCCGCCCAGCTCGGCCGCCCGTCTGGTCAGCCAGGCTTCCCGCTGCTGCATGCTCATCTTGCTGACAAACTCCGCAGGCTGCCCCTTGTCGTCCAGCCATTGGGTCAGCTTGCCACTGTCATCGAAGGCGAACTGAGCGGCGGGCTCCTTCACCCCGAACAGCTTGCCGCCCTTGAAGTAGTAACGGCTCTCCCCTTCCTGTTTGCCCTGCTCGTTCAGGATGGGCACGGCGATGATGACGGGCGTGCCGTCGACCCAGGCCTTGATGTCAACGCCATCGTGGCTGAACAAGCGGGTATCGAGGGCGCTGTCGGCCCCCTTCTCCATCAGGGTGAACTGCTCGGCCAGGGAGGCGGCGAATGAAGGCAGGGAGCAGAGTCCCAGTCCCAAGCCGAGGCTCAGGGCGATCGCGGTTGTGCGCATAAGTGTCCTGTGGTGGGCCCGAAGGCCGGATTAACTCTCTACCAGCCAGACCCTCAGTCCCTCCCGGTGAGCCTCGCTCAAAGGGATGGACTGCCGGGTCCGGTAGTCAAAATGGATCAGGGTCGTCTCGGCGGTCACCGCCAGCTCGCCGCCCTGCCAGGCTTCCTGCCAGAGCGTGAAGGAGCTGGTACCGATACGCCGCACGCCGGTCTTGATCGACACCATCTGGCCATAGAACAGCTCCCGTTTGAATTGCACCGTGTAGCCCGCGATGATCAGATGCCAGTCATGCACATCCAGCTCGGGCGAGAAGAGGCGAAACAGGGGATCACGGGCCGATTCAAACCAGACCGCCGGCACCGTGTTGTTGATGTGGCCGAGGGCGTCCGTCTCTTGAAAACGGGGTTGGATCTGCATTTCCAGCATGGATGTCGACTCCTTGTCGTAGGACCGCGCACAGGCTAGCGCGCCAACCCGTCCGACTCAAGCGTCCCTGCCTGGGGGTGAGAGCCACCACCGGTTTCCGGCTCCTGCGCCACCTGCTCGGGCTTTAACCAGGCGCTGCGAAAATCGAACCAGCCAAGGGCCGTCATGCGCACGCCGTGCACGCCGACCCGGCTCTCCAGCTCCAGCCAGTGGTGAAACAGCGGCACGAACCAGCTCTGGCGCTGCACCTCGGCCAGCAGGGCACGGGGGCCGGGCTCTTCACCATGGGCGCGCCACTGCGTCAATCCCTGCCACAGGGCCTGCTGGCCGCCCCACACCCGGCGCAGCAAGGGGGTGCCCTGAAGCCAGGCGTAAGGGGCGAAGGCGTGCTCATGCTCCAGGTTGAGGGTGCCGAACCAGAGATCCACATCTTCATCCTCCCCGCTCACCCAGCGCCCGTAGTCCAGGGTACGCACCTCGAGCTGGATCCCCTGCTCTGCCAGCAGGCTGCTCATGGCGCTGGCGCACTCGTTGAACTCCAGATGCTGGTTGAAGCAGGCCAGTACCAGCCGCGCTGGCAGGCTGACCGGGCCGGGCTCGGGAAGAGGCAGGCTCTCGCGCCAGTGGGGCAGGAGGCCCAGAGCGCTGGTCCAGCCCCGCTGCAGTTCGGGTGCCACCCGGGCCATCAGGGCGATGGGGTTGAGCAGCCGGGTCAGCCACTGGCGCAGGGCCGGGTCCTGCAGGGGGGCCGATCTGTCGTCCTGCAGCAGGAAGTAGCAACCGGATTCCAGTTCGGACTCCCCGCGCATGGAGCCAAGCTCCGGGGTGTCGCTGCCCAGCCTGACGTGGCTCTCCAGCCGTTCCGCCAGCTCCGGCAGCATCCAGATGTCGATCTCGTCGAGCAGGGCCCGCAGCCCGAAATAGTCGTCGAATGCTTCGAGGCACAGGTGCAGGGGATCGTTGGCACTCACCCGATAGGGGCCGGTGCCCACCGGCTGCAGGGCGAAATTCGCCTCCCCCTTGAGCTCCCGCGGCAGGATGGCCGCCACCGGCTCGGCCAGCAGGTGCGGCAGCAGAGGATCCGGGCTGTCGAGATGAAGATCCAGGGTGCGCGGCCAGTGGCTCTCCAACCGTGCCAGATGGGCGAACAGCGGGCGATCCCGCAAGGCCTGCAGGCTCTCCATCACATCTTCCACCACCAGTTCGCGGCCATGGTGAAAGCGCACCACGGGGCGCAGATAGAAGCGCCAGTGACAGGGGGCCAGACACTCCCAGTAGTGGGCGAGATCCCCCTCTATTTCCCCATTTTCCTCGTTTCGCCGGGTCAGACCGTTGAAGATCTGGCGGCTCAGGTGAATTTCGGAGCGGCGCAAGGGCGCGGTGGGCAGCAGACCGGGCAGGGGCCGGTAGTAGGGCACCCGCAGGATCTGGCGCCCCTCCCGGGTGGCCTGGCCGAGCTGCTCGATAAGCAGCGGAGTGAGCAGATCCAGGCGATCTTCGGCCAGCCGTACCGCCTGCGCCAGCTGGCCCTGGCTCAGCAGATCCCGCAATCGGCGCCGGGTCAGGCTCTCCTGGTTGTCGAGCAGGGTGAGGCGGGAGCGCCGCCCCCGCCCAGCCTCCGCCGTCCAGCACAGCCAGCCCTGCCCTTCCATGCGGCGCAGCAGCAGGCGGGCATTGCGGGGGGTGCAGCAGAGCAGATCCGCCACCTCGGCGAGGCTGATCTCCCGCTCGTCGCAGCCAAGCTGCTGGGCGAGCCGTTGAAATTGCTGATAAAGGCGGCTAGTAGGCATAAAAGAGGAAATCCATTGGCTGAAAGTCATCAGTTTTTACTTCCGTATTTTAGCTCAATACTGCTGGCGAACGTGAGAACCACAGCACAGGAGCACCATCATGAGCCATGCCACCCCCCTCAAACCGAACCGGATCCAGCAAACCCTCCGTCGCTACTTCCTGAGGATCCTGCCCCGCCCTCTGACGCTGGTCGAAGATCCCATGGTGCAGCTCAACCGCCTGATGCAGTGGGATATGCACCAGATAGACGACAGGGAGTATCGCCGCCGCCTCTGAGCCGGCCTCCCTCACGCCCCGACGAGATTGCTTTGCCGGATCTGATGGTTTACATCGGCCAAGGGCCTGATAGATTGGACGTCTATCCATCTATGACTGCTATCCAGCAACATCCAACAAGGAGTGTGTGATGAAAGATGCGACCCTGGCCCTGCACCACGGCTTTGCCAACGACCCCACCACCAAGGCCGTTGCCGTGCCCATCTACCAGACGGTGGCCTACGAGTTCGAGAGCGCCCAGCACGGGGCGGACTTGTTCAATCTGGCGGTGCCGGGGAACATCTACACCCGCATCATGAACCCCACCAACGATGTGCTGGAGCAGCGGATGGCCGCCCTTGAAGGGGGGATCGCCGGCTTGGTGGTCTCGGCAGGTTCCGCCGCCATCACCTACGCCATCCAGGCGCTGACCGCCGCCGGTGACAACATCGTCTCCACCCCCCAACTCTATGGCGGCACCTACACCCTGTTCGCCCACATGCTGCCGAGCTTCGGGGTCGAGGTACGCTTCGCCAAGGATGACAGCGCCGAGGCCATCGCCGCCCTCATCGATGACAAGACCAAGGCGGTCTATTGCGAGAGCATCGGCAACCCGGCGGGCAACATCGTCGACATCGCCGCCCTAGCCAAGGCCGCCCACGCCCGCGGCGTGCCGCTCATCGTCGACAACACGGTCGCCACTCCGGTCTTGTGCAAACCCATCGAGCACGGCGCCGACATCGTGGTGCACAGCCTGACCAAATATGTCGGCGGCCACGGCAACTCCCTGGGGGGCGTCATCGTCGACTCGGGCAAGTTCCCCTGGGCGGATCACGCCGAGCGCTTCCCCCAGCTGACCCAACCCGAGCCTTCTTATCACGGGGTGGTCTACACCGAGGCCTTCGGCCCGGCGGCCTTCATCGGCCGGGTGCGCACCGTGCCGCTGCGCAATACCGGCGCGGCGCTGGCGCCGATGAACGCCTTCCTGCTGCTGCAAGGGCTGGAAACCCTGAGCCTGCGCATGGAGCGCCACGTGGACAACGCTCTGCGGGTGGCCCACCACCTCAAGCACCACCCCAAGGTGGCCTGGGTCAGCTACGCCGGTCTGCCGGGTCACCCCCACTACCCGCTGGCGGAGAAGTACATGGCCGGTCGCCCCTCGGCCATCCTCTCCTTCGGCCTGAAGGACGGCTACGAGGCGGGCGTGCGCTTCTACGATGCCCTCAAGATCTTCAAGCGGCTGGTCAACATCGGCGACGCCAAGTCCCTGGCCTGCCACCCCGCCTCCACCACCCATCGCCAGTTGAGCGAAGAGGAGCAGGCCAAGGCTGGAGTGAAACCTGAGATGATCCGGCTGTCGGTGGGGATCGAAGCCATCGAGGACATACTGGCGGATCTGGATCAGGCGCTGGAGGCCTGAGTCAATCGACGAAGGAGCGGGCACCACGCCCGCTCTTTTTCATCCATAAGTGAACCTGCTGCCGGGGCGCTGCGTATCACCGCCTTCCGTCACTGCGTCGAGGTTTTCATGATAGTCCTGCACCACCTGAACAAATCCCGCTCCCAGCGCATCATCTGGCTGCTTGAAGAGCTGGGCCTGCCCTACCAGATCAAGGCCTACCAGCGCGATGCCGCCACCTTTCTGGCGCCGCCCGAGCTCAAGGCCGTCCACCCCCTCGGCAAGTCGCCGGTCATCGAGTTTGACGGGCGGGTGCTGGCGGAATCCGGTGCCGTCACAGAGTACCTGATCGCCCGCCACGCCCCGGACCGGCTGGCACCGGCCGCCGACAGCCCGGAGTATCCCGAATACCTGCAGTGGCTCCACTTCGCCGAGAGCTCCGGCATTCTGCCGCTGCTGCTCGACATGTTCGTGCGCAAGGATGGCAGCCCGATGCGCTTCCTGCCGGACTACGCCAAAGCCGAGTGCGCCAAGGTGCTGGGTTATCTCGATGAGGTGCTGGCAAACCGCCGTTACCTGGTGGCCGATCGCCTCACCGGCGCCGACATCCTGAACTCCTTCCTGGTGGATCTGCTGGCCCAGAGCGGCCAGCTGGCCCAGTTCCCCCACCTTGAGGCCTACTGGCAGCGACTCAACACTCATCCGGCACGCCAGAAGGCGGCGGCGCTGGAGCGCGAGCTGGACCGCAGCGCCGAATAAACGGCGGTGCCCCGGTGACACCCTGCAAAACGCCCCGATGATCGGGGCGTTCTCTTTTCCAGCCGTCAGCCAGATGATCAAAGCGCGTGGGACAGGATCCTGGACGCACTTATTGTCCGGATCGCCCCTTGGCCAAGGGCCTCAGGCCTAGAGGGCGTGAGAAAGGATCCGCGCCACTATGGTTGCCAGGATGACTTACAGCGCGTGGGAAAGGATCCTGGCTACCTTGTCGGGGTCGATGTCCTGCTGCTCCCCGAGGGCGGTCAGCCCGAAACGCTTGAGGTTGGAGCAGATACCGGGGATGCAGCCCTCGCTCAGGCCGTAGTCGGCAAGCCGGGTACCCACCCCCATCTGCTGGAAGAACTGCTCGGTGCGGATGATCGCCTCCTCGATGCGCAGCGCCTTGTCCTCCCGGCTGGAGTGCCACACCCGCTCGGCAAACTGGGCCAGCTTCTCCTGCTTCTGGGCCGCTTGCTCCCGCAGCAGGGAGGGCAGCACCACCGCCAGACTCTGGGCATGATCCAGCCCGTGCAGGGCGGTGAGCTGGTGACCGATGGCGTGGGTGGACCAGTCCTGGGGCACGCCGCGACCGATGAGGCCGTTGAGGGCCAGGCTGGCCGCCCACATCAGGTTGGCACGCACCTGGTAGTTGGTGGGCTCCGCCAGCGCCCGCGGACCGTTGTCCACCAGCACCTGCAGCAGCCCTTCCGCCAGCCGGTCCTGCACCTCGCCCCCCACCGGGAAGGTGAGGTACTGCTCGAGGATGTGGACGAAGGCATCCACCACGCCATTGCCCACCTGGCGCGGCGGCAGGCTGTAGGTGGTGGCGGGATCCAGCACCGCAAACACCGGTTGCACCAGCGGATTGTAGAAGGAGAGCTTGGCCTCCCCCCGGCTCACCACGGCGGCGGGGTTGCTCTCCGAACCGGTGGCCGGCAGGGTCAGCACACAGCCGAGCGGCAGCGCTGCCTTGATGGGGGCCTTGTCCCGCAGGATCTCCCAGGGATCGTCCCCCTCGAAGCAGGCCGCGGCGGCCACGAACTTGGTGCCATCCACCACGGAGCCGCCACCCACCGCCAGCAGGAAGTCGATGCGCTCGCGCTTGACCAGAGCCACCGCCTCCATCAGCTGATCGTACTGGGGGTTGGCGCCGATGCCGGGAAACTCCAGCCACTCCCGGCCCGCCAGCGCCTGGGTCAACTGCTCATAGACCCCGTTCTGCTTGATGCTGCCACCCCCGTAGAGCACCAGCAGACGGCTGCCGGCCGGGATCAGTTCGGGCAGAATGGCTATCTGGCCTTCACCAAAGCAGATGCGGGTGGGATTGGCATATTGGAAGTTGTACACGGCAGAGCCCTCGGTTGATTGCATGCCGGGGAATTGTGCGCCTGCCGTGCCATCAGGTCAAAAAACGGGATCCTGTCGTCAAAAATACGATGCCAGCTTGCCGATGCCGGGCGCTCCTGCCCGGCTTTGCTATGGTGATAGCGGGAAGACGCGCTCGTCGCCCCCTCAAGCCCCTCCCGGGGTCCCTTTCCCACTCACTGGGTCTCTATCATGAAACTGAAGCACGCCTGGATTGCGGGTGCCCTCACCCTCTGTGCCCCTCCCCTGCTCTATGCCGCCGAGGTCACCACCCATGTGGCCGTGGCCCCCGGACAAGCCAGTCTGGCCGAAGAACTGACGGCCAGGGCAACCGTCACCGCCATCGACCTGGCCACCCGCAAGGTCAGCCTGAAAAATGCTGAAGGGCAGACCCTGGATCTGATCGCCGGGGAGGAGGTGACCAACCTTCCCCAGCTCAAGGTGGGAGATGTCGTGGCCTTGAGATATCTGCAACTGCTGGACCTGACCCTGCTCAAGGGCACCGCCGGGGTGAGAAAACGGGTGGTGGAAGTGGAAGGGGGCAAGGCGGCCGCCGGGGAGAAACCCGCAGCCGGCGCCGGCATGCAGGTAACCATCTATGCCGACGTCATCGACGTGGACAAGGCGCACCAGACCATCCGGGTCAAGGGGGTCGACCACACCCTGACCCTCAAGGTGCAGGATCCGGCCCAGTTCGCCCTCATCGCCCAGGGGGACCAGATCAAGGCCGTGCAGACCACCGCCATCGCCATCGGCATCACCCCCCAGAGTCCCTGAGCCCTGACCACGGCCTGCCAGCCCCGTGGCAAGGGGGCAACCCCTTGCCTTTAACGCCAAAAGATTGCCGTTTGAATCACATCATGCCTGGGAGGCGGATTTGCCGGTGAGGCGATCCATGGCCTCCTTGAGCATGGCATCGCGCTGCGCGGCCAGGTCCTTGCTCTGCGTTTCGCGCTCCTCGGCAGAGAGCGTCTTGTCATCCGCTATCCCCTTGAGCTGACGCTCGAGATCGTCAAATTTTTTGCGATCAAAGCCCAGGGCCTTGTCCACCATCTGCTGCACCCGCGCATCCTTGACGCCACCGGTCAGGACTGTGTTCTTGCCGTTCCTGGCCAGATGCTCGTAGGTCAACGCCTGCTGCGCCTTGCCGGTCAGCACCTGACTGGAGAGGCTGACCTGCTGAGACCAGCCGCTCTGCTTGTCGTCGCTGTCGCTGAGGGTCGCCAGGGCACGGTTCTGGGACGCGCTCTGGGCGAGTTGATGACCATAGGGTTTGATATCCATGAAGGCTCCACGCTCACTGCCGGCCTCGCCGGCTCCGGGGATGGTTTCCCCGCCATGGGCCTAAGACAGCAAAATGCAGGCCAACTTGAGTACCGTTCGCCAGACTGACGACGGCACCCGACAGACGCGGGGAGGCCGCCGCCATCAAAAGAGGCGCCGAAGGGCGCCTCTTTTGGGTCGGTTGGTCACCAGGCAGGTTTTCAGCGACGGCTGATGTGGAGCGGACCGAAGGTCTGGGCCACCGGCATGATCTCGATGCTGTTGATGTTGACGTGGGCAGGCTGCTCGCTGATCCAGAGTACGGTATTGGCGATATCTTCCGGCAGGATGGCCTGCACCCCCTGATAGACGGTGGCCGCCTTGGCGTCGTCGCCGTGGAAGCGCACGTTGGAGAACTCGGTGCCGCCACACAGGCCGGGCTCCACGTTGGTGACACGTACCGCCGTGCCCGCCAGATCGGCACGCAGGTTGAGGCTGAACTGCTTCACGAACGCCTTGGTCGCGCCGTAGACGTTGCCGCCCGGATAGGGATAGGTCCCTGCGATGGAGCCGATGTTGATGACGTGGCCGCGGTTGCGCGTAACCATGCCCGGCAGCAGCAACCGGGTGATCAGAGCCAGGCCGCTGATGTTGGTGGCGATCATCTGCTCCCAGTCTTCCAGATCCGCCTTGTGGGCAGGCTCCAGCCCCAGTGCCAGACCAGCGTTGTTGACCAACAGGTCCACCTGTTGCCATTCGGTCGGCAGCCCCTCGATGGCGGCGCGGGTGGCAGCCTTGTCCTGGACGTCGAACACCAGAGGCAGGAACTGCTCGCCCAGCTCCTCGGCCAGGGCGGCCAGCCGTTCGGCGCGGCGCCCGGTGCCGATCACCCGGTGGCCAGCGCTCACCAGCAGGCGGCTGATGGCCTCACCAAAGCCGGACGAGGCGCCCGTTACCATTGCAATCATGTGAACCTCCATTGTTATTTGTCTTCTTGAAAAATCAGCACGTTATATGTCGCGTTTGCCCAGCTTTCGCCATGCGAACACCGCCAGATGCAGCAGGAAGAGACCCGAGCCCCCCAGCGCAAACAGCAGGCCGGTCAGGGCGTTGACCGAGGTATCGGCGCCGCACCACCACCAGACCAGCCAGCCGACGACCCCGATGAGAAAGGTCTGGGCGGCGCAGACCGGGCAGCGCCCGAGCTTGGCCCTGATGGCCGTGGCCAGGCAATCCTCGCAACTCATGATGGCTCCTGCCGCTCATCCCCCAGCGCCAGCACCAGGCGGTGGGCATGCTGGCCGGGCCCGTAAAAATCGGGCAGCCGTACCCCGGGGCGAAACCCCAGCCCCTGATAGAGGGTCCTGGCTTCTGGGTTGGCGTCGGCGACCTCGAGGCGAATAGCCCCCCAGCCGGCCTCGCGCCCTTCCCGGATCACCTGCTCCAGCAGGCGGCGTGCCCACCCCTGACGGCGGACGGTCCAGCGGATGGCGAGGGTCTGGATGATGAGACGATCCCAGCCTTTGTGCTCCAGCACGCTCACATAGCCCATCACCTGCGCCTTCTCGTCTTGCAGCAGCAGGGTGCGCCCCTTGGCCTGATTGAGCAGATAGTGCCAGCGGCTGCGGCCGAAGGCGACCTCGGGGGGAAAACAGTAGCGTTCCAGCTTCACGATGGCGCCCAAATCATCGGCTCGGGCGGCGCGCACGGTCAACACGGGGAGTCCTTGTTCGGTTATTTATCCTCAGCACCAGAAATGCGACTTGTATCACAAGTTACCAAGGCAGAATATTAGGCACTGTAACCTCTTGTTTCCCCTCGCGCCATTGTCGTGCTTGTCGGTGCATCGAAGCCCACTGGGGATCCTGCCGTTTCTGGCAGTCCTTTCTGTGGAGCCTGAAAATATGAGTACCTATGTCATCGTCGAGGAGCTGGGCGACTGGCCCTGCCATGCCGACTATCTGCTGACCGCCCGCACCTACCTGCAACACGGTCTGCCTACCACAGGGGGGCGTCCGCGCATCATCAACCTCTGCCGCAGCCTGGAACACCTGGGGGCCGGTTATTACTGCTCCCTGCTGGCCCAGGCCCGCGGCCACCACTGCCTGCCGGGATTGCAGGCCATCAGCCGGCTGCAACCCCAGCAGCCTCCCGCCAAGCTGTGGCGCAAATTGCAGGGCTGGCTGGCCCAGCAAAGCGAAGACAGGATCCGGGTGCGCGCCATCTTCGGCCAGTGCGAACAGAGCGAGCTGGCGGGGCTCGCCCGCTATTACTACGGCCTGAGCCAGTTGCCGCTGCAGGAGCTGACCCTCAAGCGCGGCCGCCACGGCTGGTCGGTGCGCCAGCAGGAGAGCCTGTCACCGCTGGCGCTGAGCCCGAGCGAGAAGGCGCTGATGGTGCAGCACGCCCAGGCGCTGGTGGGCACGGGGGACGAGGAGCAGACGGCACCACGCTACCAGCTCGCCATCCTGGTCGACCCCAACGACGGCCGCGCCAGCAGCGATGCCCTGGCGCTGGAGCGTTTCATCAAGGCGGCCGCTGCCCAGGGGATCCAGGCCGAGATCCTGCCTCCCTCGGCCATCGAACGGTTGCCGGAGTTCGACACCCTCTGGCTGCGCGCCGAGACCGCGGTCGGCCACTACACCTTCGAATTTGCCCGCCGTGCCGAGCAGCTCAAGATGCCGGTCATCGACAGCTCCCGTGCCATCCTCGCCTGCAGCAACAAGCTCTATCTCTACGAGCTGATGGTGCGCAGCGGCGTGCCCATGCCCCCCACCACCGTCGTGACCCGCCGCGGCCGCCAGCATGTGGACGAACTGGTGCAGCGCCTCGGTCTGCCGCTGATGGTGAAAATCCCCGACGGCGCCCAGGGGCGCGACCTCGCCATGGCCAGCGATGACATCCAGCTCGCCCGCCTGCTGGACGAGGGGCTGGCCCGCTCCGCCCTGCTGCTGGTCCAGAGCCGGATCCCTGCCGAGTTCGACTGGCGCATCGGCTTTCTCGACGGCTCGCCGCTGTTCGCCTGCCGCCGCTACCGACCCGAACCCGGCAACCGCATCCGTCGCCGCAAACACCCCCTCGACATGAGCCGCATCGAGGCGCTGCCCCTCAGCGACGTGCCGGAGCGGGTGCTGCAAACCGCCCGCCGCGCCGTGCACCAGCTCGGCAACGGCCTGTTCGGGGTGGATCTGCGCCAGCAGGGTCAGGGCTGCGTGTTGCTGGAAATCATCGACAACCCCTGGATACGTGGCGATATTGAAGACAGGGAGGCAAAGGACCTCTACGAGCGCCTCGCCCGGGCCTTCCGCCAGCGGCTGGAGAACCGGGGGCAGAGCGCGACAGGATAACAAGCATCGCGAGCAGAGGTGGATATGATGACAATGCAGTGGTGGGACATCGCGCCCCTTGGCTGGGAGAACATCCTGGTCTGTCTGGTGTGTGGCACCCTGGTGGGGCTGGAGCGGCAGCTTCGCGGCAAGCCGGTGGGGATCCGCACCTCTTCCCTCATCGTGCTCGGCACCTACTGTTTTCTCGCCATCGGCGCCGCCGTCAGCCCTCAGGGCGCCGATCAGGCGCGGGTGCTGGGTCAGCTCATCACCGGGGTCGGCTTTCTCGGGGCCGGGGTGATGATGACCCGGGATGGTCAGGTGCTGGGGGTGACCTCCGCCGCCGCCATCTGGATGCTGGCCGCCCTCGGCGCCCTCATCGGCATGGACATGCTGCATCAGGCGCTGCTGCTCACCGTCGTCACCCTCTCCATCCTGGTGGGGGTGGACTATCTGGAAGCCAGCTTCAAGAGCCTGCGCCGCGGGGTGCACAACAGGCTGGAACACTGGCGCCACGGGGCCGAGCCCTCGGTCTCTTCCCGCCGGGACGATCTGGGCAGCGGCATCGAGAAGTAAGCCGCCACCATGAAAAAGGGCTCCATACTGGAGCCCTTTTTGTTGCCTGCCTCCCTCAGCGCACCAGCAGGAAGCGGCCAGTGAGGGGTGGCAAGTCCACCGTCACGCTGCTGCCACCGATGGCCAGGTTTTCGCCGCTCTGCAGATCCACCAGGGCGCTGCCGCTGCGCAGCTTGCCGACCGGCACGGCGTAGCTCTGGGGCGTGGTGGAGACGTTGAGCAGGTAGACTACTTGCTCACCCGCCGTCTGCTTGATGTCGCCATAGACGCTCCCCTCGGCCACCAGCTTGACCCGCTCCCCCTGATAGAGGGCCGGGTGCCCGGCGCGCAAGGCCAGCAGATCGCTCAGCCACTGCTTGAGCTCGGCCTGCTCGCTGCTCGGCACGAAGCCGGTGACACCGGGAACCTTGCCATCGCTGCGGGCCACGTGATCATCGCAGAGCCCCTGGGCCGCACAGTCGCCCCCCACCTGACTGGCAAAGCCAGGCACCTCGTCGCCAAACTCCTCGCCATAGTAGAAGGTAATGGGACCGGAGCGGGCGGCCATGAAGCTAAAGGCCGCCTTGTGGCGCTGCCAGTAGTCCGCCCCATTGAAGTTGCCCCGCTCCAGCAGATCGCCGAAGCGCACCAGATCGTGGTTGCCCAGCATCAGGTTGGGCATGGCATGGTCCGGGTAGTTCTCCACCTTGTTCCAGCTGGCGTCGAGCACGCTGGCCCCCTGCCCGCCTTTGCCGGACTCTTCCACCGCCAGCGCCTGTACCAGGCCGTAGCGCAGGGGGAAGTCGAACGCCGAAGAGAGCGCCGGGTTGTCGCTCGGGCCATAGGCCTGGGCGCGGATCTCGTCGGCGCCCTTCCACACTTCCCCCACCATGTAGCCGAGGGTGCCCCACTGCTGGCCGGCGGCCTTGCGCGCCGCGCTGGCCTGGGTCACCTCGCTGCGAATGGCGCGCCAGTCATCCAGCCCCAACTGATAAGCCTGATCGAGGCGCCAGCCGTCGATGCCGTACTGCTCGACCCAGTAACGGGCCACCTCCTTGAAGTAGGCCAGACTCTCGGGCTGGCCGTAATCCACCAGTTGGCCCGGGTAGCCTGCGCCGCCGCTCTTGAGGGCAGGCAGCCGCCCCTCTGGTGAAGGCTTGCTCACCCCCACCTTGTTGACGTGGCCGAACACCCCGTCGAGGAAGACATAGAGCCCGCGCTGGTGCGCCCCGTCCACCAGTTTTTTAAGCTGGGCGTTGCTGCCGAAGTTGGGATCCACGTTGAAGAAGTCGCAGGCGAAGTAACCGGTGGCATCCAGCCGGTCGTCCCCGGCCTGGCCGGCGCAGGAGTCAAACACCGGCGTGAGCCAGATGGCGTTGACGTTGAGGCTCTTGATGTGGTCGAGGCTGTCGATGATCCCCTGCAGATCGCCGTTGTGCCGGGAGGGGCCGTAGCCGACGCCGTAGTTGGCGCTGCCGTCGCCGTCGACGAAGGACTCCACCATCACCTGGTAGGTGCGCAGGTTGCAGGCTGGCTGATCATTGCCGTAGCAGGCGCGGCTGGCCGACGCGGGGGGCGGATTGACTACCGGAGGCTGGGGGTCACTGCTGCCACCGCCTCCCCCGCTGCCGCAAGCCGTCAGTAACAGGGCGGCCCCGATGAGGCCGCCACGACGCAACGTTCCTTGTTTCATTGTTATGTTCCCGCTGTGGTGGATGGGCGCCCAAAGCGCCGCACTGGGGTCATGATAACGACCTGACCGACGCGGGTCTGTGACTGAAAACGTTACCTGACTCAACGAGTTAGCATGTCAGAAGTGATGCATGTTGCGATCGGGGAAGGCGGCGCGCTCGTCGATGGGCAGGATCAGGTGGTAGACCTCGTGGGCCGCCAGGGTGAAGCCCGAGGGCCATGCCAGTTGATGGCGATCATCGATGAAGACACGGGCGAAGCGACGCTCGGTCTCCATGGCCGCAAACAGCGGCTGGCCGCGCCAGGGGGTGAGATCCAGCACGCCTGTGGTGCCGTCGGAGAGCACCACGAACAGAGACCAGCCCTGCATATATTCCACATCGATGAAGACCGGCATCCCTTCGGCTCCGATTGAGAAATCCGGCGCCATTATAGGCACGACCATTGTCTCGATGTGCCAGCAGGATCACAGTTTCCCCAGCGTTTTATACTCTCTTCGAACCCTGCATCCCGTCACAAAAAAATCATAAAACGTGCCAACTTTTCCATGTATACCCCATGCCCATGCAACCTTTGCCAGGCGCCACTGTCATACTCCTGCACCATAACAACAATGCGCCCGGGGACTGGGCGCAAACAGGTTTGCAGGAACAATATGACCACCATCAAACAATGGCTGGGACCGGTTTGGCCCATCGCCGTCTTTTCATTGATCGCGCTCATCTCCCTGACTGTCAGCCGCCTTGGCCTGGGGCTCTGGCAACTGGAACGGGTGGATGCCGTCTCTGGCTGGCATGAGATGCTGCTGCAAGGCATTCGGGTCGACGTCGCCACCCTCTGCTGGGTCTGGGGCGTACCCGCCGTCTTGACCCAGTTGCTGGCCGGGCCCCACGCACCGGGGCGGCTCTGGATGCAGCTTATCCGGATGTGGCTCACCCTGGGGCTCTGGCTGATGCTCTTTCTCGAGATCTCCACTCCCGCCTTCGTCACCGAATACGGGGTGCGCCCCAACCGCCTCTATGTGGAGTACCTCATCTATCCGAAGGAGGTGCTCTCCATGCTGTGGGCTGGCCGCAAGGGCGAGCTGCTGCTGGCCGTGATCTTCAGCGGCGCCGTACTCGGCGGTGGCTGGTGGCTGAGCGGCCGCCTGGTACGTGACCTAAGCTTCCCCCGCTGGTACTGGCGCCCCGCCTTCGCCCTGCTGATCCTCGCCGTCGGCTTCCTCGGCGCCCGCTCCAGTCTCGGCCATCGCGCCCTGAACCCAGCCATGGTGGCCTTTGCCGACGATCCCCTGGTCAACGCCCTCACCGTCAACTCCGCCTACTCCCTCTTCTTTGCCATCAAGCAGATGGGGGCCGAGGAGGACGCCAGCCAGTTTTACGGCAAGATGGCTGACCATCAGGTACTCGACATAGTCCGCGAGGAGAGCGGCCGCCCTCTCGGCGATTTCACCTCTGCCGATCTGCCGAGCCAGACTTTCAACACGGCCAGCTACCAGGGCAAGCCCAAAAACCTGGTGATCCTGCTGCAAGAGAGCCTGGGGGCCCAGTTCGTCGGCTCCCTCGGCGGCCTGCCGCTCACCCCGAACATCGATGCCTTGTCGAAAGAGGGTTGGGCGTTCGAGCAGCTCTACGCCACCGGTACCCGTTCGGTACGCGGCATCGAGGCGGTGCTCACCGGCTTCACGCCGACCCCGGCCCAGGCCGTGGTCAAGCTCGGCAAGAGCCAGACCAACTTCTTCACCATCGCCGACCTGCTCAAGCAGCGAGGCTATGACACCAGCTTCATCTATGGCGGCGAGAGCCACTTCGACAACATGCGCAGCTTCTTCCTCGGCAACGGCTTCACCACCATCGTCGAGCAGAAGGACTTCAAGAACCCGGTGTTCGAGGGATCCTGGGGCGCCTCGGATGAAGATCTGATGGCCAAGGCCAACGAGACCTTCGCGGCGCTGCACAAGGAGGGCAAACCCTTCTTCAGCCTGGTGTTCAGCTCCAGCAACCACGATCCCTTCGAGTTCCCCGACAACCGCATCGCCCTGTACGAGCAGCCCAAGCAGACCCGCAACAACGCCGCCAAGTACGCGGACTACGCCGTCGGCGAGTTCTTCAAGAAGGCCAGGGCATCGGACTACTGGAAGGACACCCTGTTCCTGGTCATCGCCGATCACGACAGCCGGGTCGGGGGAGCCAGCCTGGTGCCCATCCCCCGCTTCCACATCCCGGGGGTCATTCTGGGGGACGGCATTGCACCGAGAAAGGATCCCCGCATCGTCAGCCAGATCGACATGGCCCCGACCCTGCTCTCCCTCATGGGCATAAGTGCCGACTACCCCATGCTGGGCAAGGATCTCACCCGCATGCCCGCCGACTGGCCGGGACGCGCCATCATGCAGTACGACAAGAACTTCGCCCTGATGCGTGGCAAGGATGTGGTGATCCTGCAGCCCGAGCGGGCGCCGGAAGGCTTCATCTACGAGGATGCGACCGAGACGCTCACCCCGGCGCAGCAGCCGGACACCATGAAGGATGCCGCCCTGGGGCTGGTCCTGTGGGGCAGCCTGGCCTATCAGCAGGGGCTCTACCGGACGGCGCAGGACAGCCGGCTGGCTCTCAACTGAGGAACCGCCCACAAAAAAACCGCCCTCGGGCGGTTTTTTCTTGCGGCTCACCCCATCAGGGGTGGGTGAAGCAGGGGAGCGAGCGGCTGAACCTGTGCTCGAACACCAGGGAGGTCTCGAGGTGCACCACTTCTTCCCGGGAGGTGAAGTGATCGAAGACGAAATTGCGCAGGTGTTCGGTATCGGAGACGCACAGGTGCACCAGGAAATCATCCTTGCCGCCCATGTGGAACAGGCTGATCACCTCGGGCAGGGCCAGGATGGCGTCGCGAAACGCATCGATGATCTGGCGGCTGTGACGGGCCAGTTGCAAGGAGACCATGGCCTGGATGTGACCGCCCAGGGCTTGGTAATCCACCTCGCAGTGCGCCCCCTTGAGCACGCCATCCTGCTGCAGCTTGCGCACCCGCTCCAGGCAGGTGGACGGCGCCACCCCGACTAGGGCCGCCAAATCCTTGTTGGTCATGCCCGCATCGCGAAACAGATGGGCCAGGATGTCCAAGTCCAGTTGATCCAGGTTTCTCATCTTTACTCCTTGCATCGCTCGATTTTTTTAGACTCTGCCCGTAAACCGGGCCGAACACAACGCAGATTGACATCGCCTCCGGCCCCTCTATGCTGTGCCGCACCCGCGGGATGCCGATCCCGTTGATCCCGACCACCACGAGGAACCCCATGCTCAGTGCCCATCCCTTCTGGAGCCTGGACGTTCCACGGCTCGACGGCCAGCTCCTGCTCACCCCCTGCCCCGGCAGCCAGCAAGTCCCCATGGCCCACGCCCTTGCCCAGTTGCAGCTGGCCGGTGCCGGCGGGGTGCTGACCCTGATGACGGAGGAGGAGCTGGCCCTGTGCGGGTCCCTCTCTCTCGGGCAGCTGGTGCAGGCCAGAGGCATGAGCTGGTTCCATCTGCCCATTGCGGATGACGAGGCACCGGATGCCGCCTTCGAACAGGCCTGGCCCGGGGTGCAACCCCGACTGCTCGCCCTGCTGCGCGAGGGACGGCACCTTGCCATTCACTGCCACGGCGGAAGCGGGCGTACCGGGCTGGCGGCCGCCCTGCTGCTGATGACCCAGGGGCTGCCCCAGCAGGAGGCCATGACCCTCATCCGGGCCAGACGGCCACGGGCCTTCACCCTGGCCTGCCACCGTCACTGGCTCGATACCCGTGGACGGCGGCTGGCCGGGGCGGACTGATGGGCTCTATCCCTTGGGCTGCTGGTAGGTAAACACCTTGCCGATGTCTTCCACCTTGTAGCTGGTCAACTGGTAGACGTAATAGTTGAGCCAGTTGGAAAACAGCAGGTGACCGTGGCTACGCCAGGTGGCGCGCGGGGTCTGGCTTGGGTCGTTGTTCGGGTAATAGTTGACCGGAATGACGGGGGTGAGCCCGGCCGCCAGATCCCGCCGGTATTCCCCATCCAGGGTCAGGGCGTCATATTCCGGATGGCCGGTGACGAACACCTGGCGACAATCCTTGGTGGCGGCCAGATAGACGCCCGCCTCTTCCGACTCGGCGAAGATCTGCAGATCGGTGTGGGCGCGGATGAGATCCCCGTCGAAGGCCGCATAGCGGGAGTGGGGCGCCACGAATTCGTCATCGAAGCCGCGCAGCAGCGCCTCGTGCTCGTCGAGGCGGTGGTGGCGATAGACCCCGGAGAGCTTCTCGCCGTGGGTCTGTTTCTCCATGCCGTACAAGGCTTTCAGCGCCGCCTGCACCGCCCAGCAGAGGAAGAGGGTGGAGGTGACATGCTGATGGGACCACTCGATGATCTCGACGATGCGGGGCCAATAGACCACCTCCTCGAACTCCACCAGCCCGAGCGGCGCCCCCGTGATGATCATGCCGTCGTAGTTGTTGCCTCTCACCTGCTCGAAGTCGTGATAGAAGTTCTCCAGGTGCGCCTGGGGCGTGTTTTTCGACTCCCGATCGTCGATACGCAACAGATCCACGTCCACCTGCAAGGGCGAGTTGGAGAGCATCCGCATCAGCTGGATCTCGGTTTCTATCTTCTTGGGCATCAGATTGAGGATGAGCACCCGCAGCGGGCGGATGTTCTGGGTGACGGCCCGGGATTCCGTCATCACGAAGATGTTCTCCTGCCCCAGCACTTCGGCGGCGGGCAACTGGTCCGGGATCTTGATCGGCATGCTGACTCCCTGTACTGCATCGGTAAATATGTCTGGACATCTAGAAGCCTATAATAAAGCGCTCCCGCTGTCATCAGATACCTTTTGTATTCACCCCGCCCTTTGACTAGCATACGGCTCAGTGTGTCCCTCGTGCCCAACCCCATGACAGGAATCAAGATCTCCGTAGAACGGCTGCAAGTCGGCAATTATGTCTCCCTGCCTTTGGGATGGCGCGAGCACCCGTTTCTGTTCTCCAGCTTCAAGCTCAAGAGCGAGGAGGAGATCGAGCTCATTCGTCGCCTTGGCCTCAAGCTGGTGACCATCATTCCCGACAAGAGCGACACGCCGCCCAAGCCCCTCGGCCAGACCCAGTCCCAGGCAGATGAGGTTGAGGGAGAAGGTCTTGTCGCCCGCCAGGAGGAGATGCAGCAGGAGAAACTGCGGCGCATCGAGCAGTTGCAGCGCTATCGCCGCGACCTGCAGCAGTGCGAGAAACAATTCCGCCAATCCCTGGCCCAGGTGCGCAACCTCATGGGCAAGATCCAGTCCCGCCCCCTCAACGCCATCAGCGAGGCCCAGGAGCTGATCAACGCCATGACGGAGCAGCTCCTCTCGGTGGACGAGATGGTGCTGCACCTGGTCTCTGACAGCGATGATGGCAACAGCCTGCAGTTTCACTCCCTCAACGTCAGCGTGCTCAGCATGCTGCTCGCCCGGGAGTGCAAGTTGCCGGCCGAGGCGATCCGCCAGGTCGGCATGGGGGCCCTGTTCCATGACATCGGCAAGCTGAGGATCCCGAGCCAGATCCTGCGCAAGACGGAGCCGCTGACCAAGCCGGAGCAGAACCTGATGGCCCAGCATCCCCGCTACGGCCTGGAACTGCTGGGGCTGGTCAGCGATTTTCCGGAAGCGGCCAAGCAGATAGTGCAGAACCACCACGAGTACCTGGACGGCACCGGCCCCCAGGGGCTCAAGGGGGATCAGCTCGATCCCCTCACCCAGATCGTCTCCCTCATCAACGAGTACGACAACCTCTGCCACCTGGAGGCCAAGGTGCCCTACGCGGCTCTCGGCAGCCTCTACAAGCAGCGCAAGTCCCAGTTCAACGCCGATCACCTCGGCATGCTGATCCGACTGATGGGGGTCTACCCCCCGGGCAGCGTGGTGCAGCTCTCCAACGGCCAGGTGGGGCTGGTGATGTCGGTCAACGCCTCCCGCCTGCTCTACCCCGCCGTGCTGGTATACGACCCCCGCATTCCGCGCCAGGAGGCGGCCATCATCGACCTCGACGCGGCCGGGCTGACCATCGCCAAGGTGATCCAGCCCAAACGCCTGCCCCCGGCGGTGTTCGAATACCTCAACCCCCGCACCCGGATCAGCTACTACTTCGAACACGGCAAGCCCTGAGAGGGCTGGCCCCACCCAAGGAGTCCCCATGCGCATCGAGATCATCAGCACAGGCGACGAGATAGTGACCGGCCTGGTGGTGGACACCAATGCCGCCTGGCTCAGCGCCCTCTTGCTGGAGCAGGGCTGGCAGGTGCGCCGCCGCGCCACCGTGGGGGACAACCTCGCGGATCTGACAGCCGTGCTGCAGGAGAGCGCCAACCGCGCCGAGGTGGTACTGGTGTGCGGGGGGCTCGGCCCCACGGCGGACGACCTCACCGCCCAGGCCGCGGCCGAGGCGTTTGACCAGCCCCTGACCCTGTTCCCGGACTGGCTCGCCACCATGGCCGAACGCTATGCCAGCCGGGGCCGCACCATGGCCCGGAGCAACACCAAGCAGGCCTGGCTGCCCCGGGACTGCGAGATCCTCGACAACCCGGTGGGCACCGCCTGCGGCTTTGTGGTCTGCCACCCGGCCAGCCACGGCCAGAGCCGGCTCTTCTTCACCCCGGGCGTGCCGTTCGAGTTCAAGCAGATGGTGCGCGAACAGATCATGCCCCGCCTCAAGTCGCTGGCCGGGGAAGAGACCGACACCGAGCTGCGCCGTTTCTACACCTTCGGCGTCTCGGAGTCCGCCCTCAGCGACATGCTGGATGCGGCCCCCTGGCCTGCCGGCATCGAGCTGGGCTACCGCTCCTCCATGCCCCTCATCGAGCTCAAGCTCATCGGCCACGGTGCCAGCACCGCCGACATGGACGCCGCCGAGGCGAGGCTGCTTGCGGCCATCGCCCCCTGGCTGGTAGGGCGTGGCAACGAGGCGCCTGCCAGCCAGATCCTGGCCCTGCTGGGGGAGCGGTCGCTGCACCTGCAAGAAGGGGAGAGCCGGGGCGCCCTGCTGGCCATGTGTCACGGGCACCCGGCCCTGACCGCCGGCTTCAGCCACACCCTGAGCGACGATCTGACTCAACTGGCGGTGCCCGCCGCCCCCCTGAGCCTCACCATAGGCCGTGCCGGGCCGGACGGCGTGCCGCTGCTGCTCTGCGCCGACGGGCAACTGCACGGCCAGACGCTCAGGGTCAGCCACCCGGATCCCGCGAGCGGTCGCCGGATCCTCGCCTTCGCCGCCCTCGACATGCTGCGCCGCCACCTGCTGGGGCTGCCGGTGCTCGCCGATTACCTCACCCTGACCCGAACGGCCAGATGCCAGGAAGGCGCCCGGGGCTAGAAGTGAGTCAAGCCTGCGCCGCCATGGACCCAGTACCCGGCGAGCGCCAGGGTCAGCAGGCAGAAGGCCCTCTCGTAGCCCCCGCCGCTCTTGAGGGGCAGGCCGGGCAGGCGAAAGCGCCGACGCCAGGGCCAGAGCAGGGGAATGCCCATGGGGGTGAGCCAGTCCCCCAGCAGATGGCTGAGATAGCCCACGATGAGAGCATCCTTCACCGCCCCCGACAGCAACCAGGGGGCTTCCACCTGGGCCAGCCCCCAGACCCCCATCCCCACCGCCAGCAGGCTGTGGGTGAAGCCGCGATGGCCGAACAGCCGGGAGAGCGGCCCCGAGATCCAGGGCAGTTGCCGCCCGAGCAGGGAGCGGGGGTGATCGAGATCCGGCAGCAGGGCGCTCGCCAGGGCCATGGGAACGATATGCCACAGGCTGGCATCGGCCAGGGCCGGAGTCAGTTCGACCTTGTGGGCAAGCAGGACGCAGGTGACGGAAAACAGCAGGTGGCCTTGGGCGGTCATGGGGCTCGTTCGGTTGGACAGAAAAAGGGGCTGATCGATGGCGACCAGGGTCCTCGCCCTGGGGCGGCGGCAGATTAAAATCCTTCTCTTCCTGCCTGGCAAGGTGATTTGCATCGCCACCTTCAACGTGGTTGACACTCTGGATAGCGAAAGCATAAAAAGTCAGCATATTGCGCTAAAAAACTGCAATGGAGCCCATGGCATGGCCGGCTCCACCCCTCTCCCGTCAGCCGATATTTCCTCAACCCGGCTCACCCATTTGCATTCAGATCGTTGACCCGGAAGGAAAAATACCCGAATACTGCGCGTTGGATCCGCCCCGGCGGCATTGGATGCCGGCAAGGAGAGGCCCCGGCATGGGGCAAACCGGACAGGGACAACGAAGGAGGGCCCGGTGTTAAGCAAAGCGTGGTTTCAGCTGTCGGCCGACATGAGCTATGTCTGCCTGCGCATCACCCCGGGCCTCACCGAGCCCATCCAGGAAAGCGACGTCCTGGCCCTGCTGCGACTCTCCAACTGCCGGCGCTACGAACCCCTCGGCGAGGGGATCCGCGAAGCCGTCACCCTGCTCAACGCCCTCATCGCAGAGCCGGATGCCCCCGCGCATCCGCCAGTCCCCATTGCCCGGCGCCAGGATGCCAGGCTGCTCATCCAGGTGGACAAGGACCAGATGAGCGCCAGGGCGCAGATCACCGCGGACTGGGGCGGCCAGCCCCTGACCCTGGCCCGGTTGCAGGAGGCCCTGGCGGCCAGCACGGTCAAGCAGGGGGTGAGCGAGCGGCTGCTTGCCGCCGCCATCCAGGCCGCGGGTGAAGCGGCACCCGGTGCCCAGCTCAATCCCGTCATCGCCCTCGGCAAGGCCGCCAGGCACGGCCTGGATACCCGCCTGGAGCGGCTGGTGGAGACCGCTGCCGAGCGGATCCTCAAACCCCAGGAGCGGGATCACGGCAAGGTGGACATGCGCGACCTCGGCACCCTGCTCACCGTCAAGGCCGGAGCGTTGCTGATGCGCAGGCACCCCGCCACCCAGGGCATCGACGGCTTCACCGTGACGGGCCAGACCCTGACCGCCCGCCACGGCAAGGAGAGCGCCATGACGCCGGGTGACGGCACCTGCCTCTCCCCCGAGGATCCGGACCTGCTGCTGGCGACACGCCCGGGGCTCCCCTGTCAGGAGCGTGCCGGGATGCGGGTCGACGAGGTGCTCAACGTCAAGCAGGTCGACATCCGCCACGGCCACGTCGAGTTCGAGGGATCGCTGCTGGTCACCGGGGACGTCATGCCCGGCATGCGCGTCAAGACCAGCGGGGACGTGGTGATCGGCGGCTTCGTCGAGGGCGGCTACATCGAATCCGGCGGCACCATCACGGTGCGCAACGGCATCATAGGGCGCAAGCTGGCGGACGACGAATACCTCTGCCACCTCAACGCCGGGGGAGAGATCCACGCCAGCTATGCCCAGTACGCCAGGCTGGAGGCCGATGGCGACATCCATATCCTGAGCCAGCTCAGTCACTGCTATTGCCGCAGCGGCCAGGATCTCAAGGTGGGGGACAGCGCCATGCGCAAGGGGCACCTCATCGGCGGCATCAACATAGCCAACCGGCTCATCATGGCACCGGTGCTCGGAGCCTCGGCGGCCAACCGGACCCGGTTGCAGATCCTCGGCGGCTATTTCAGCCAGAAGGAGCAGGAGCTGGCGCTGCGCCAGCGCAAACAGACCTGCGCCGAGCAGATAGACAAGCTGCAGGATCTCATCCTGCGTCTGCTGCAACTGCCCCGTGACAAGCGCAATCCCGAGACCCTGCAGAAGATCAAGGCGCTGCGCACCCGCCAGTTCGACGAGAGCAAGAGCCTGGACGAGCAGCTCGTCGAGGCGCAGCGGGAGCTGCAGGCGCTCATGGCCAACATGGACATCATCGCCACCCAGCGCCTCTTCCCCGGCGTCGAGGTGGAGATGGCCCATCACCACAACAGGGTCGACATCGAGCACGGCCCCATCCACTTCGCCATCCGGGAAGATCAGCTGCAACTGACCCCCTACCAGGGCCAGCGCTGAGGGGCAACGTGCCCCCGCGTCGGCAGGCGGCGTGATCCCGGCAGCGATTTTCGCTACACTCGGCCTCCCCATGGCCCCATCGGGCGGGCCGGCCAGACTCAGGTAGTGAGAAGATGTACAAGCTGATCGCATTGGATATGGATGGCACCCTGCTGACCCCAGAGGGCCGAATCTCCCCCCGCACCCAGGCCGCCATCGCGGCAGCCCGCGCCAAGGGCGTGACCGTGGTGCTGGCCTCCGGCCGCCCGCTGGAAGGCATGACCGCCGCCCTGACCGAGCTGGGCCTCACCGGCCAGGATGACTACGTCATCTGCTACAACGGCGCCCTGGTGCAGCAGGTGTCCGAGCAACGCATCATCCGCAGCCAGTTGCTGTCCGGCAGCGACGCCCGTGCCATCGCCCACCTGGCCTGTGAGCTGGGGGTGAACATCCACGGCTTCTCCGTCCGCCAGGGGCTCATCAGCCCCAGGATCAGCCCCTACACCGAGCACGAATCCCGCCTCATCGGTCAACCCATCAACCTGGTGGACTTCGCCACCCTGCCCGACGACGAGCAGATCATGAAGGTGATGATGATTGACCCCGAGCCCCTGCTCTCCCGTGCCATCGCCCAGCTGCCCGCCGAACTCCACGAGCGCTATACCGTGGTGCGCAGCGCCCCCTACTTCCTCGAGTTCATGAACAAGCGCAGCAACAAGGGCACCGGCGTCGCCGCCCTGGCCGAGCACCTGGGGCTGGATGCCTCCCAGGTGATCGCGGTGGGGGATGCGGGCAACGATCACCACATGATCGCCTACGCCGGACTCGGGGTCGCCATGGGCAACGCCACCGACGAGATCAAGGCGCTGGCACAGCACACCACGGGGCGCAACGATGAAGACGGGGTCGCCCAGGTGATCGAACGTTTCATCCTGAACGCCTGAGTCGACAAGGGGCCCTGCGGGCCCCTTCTGCTATCCGGCCGCCCGGCCAGATGTTTAATATATCCACCATCAAATCTCTCACCGCACCAGCACCTCCCCCTCAAGTCCCTTTAAATGGGACTCATAGCCGTATCCCGGCATCAATTGTTAACATAATTGCATCATTTTGTTTGACATATTGAACGGCCTTGGCAGACTGGAGGCAGGATCCAGGCTGTCGTTGCCAAGGCTGACCGACGATTCTGGCACGCTGGCGCGACCCTGATCCCACGACCATGCCTTGAGGCATGCCCTTGCGAGCCGAGGCGGCAAGGGCCTTCCCAAGGCGCAGGATGAGACCGCCAAGGATAGCCAAGGTGACCTATGCCCAACCCCAGTGCCCATAACAAACCCGTCGTGCTGATGACCATGGGGGCCCAGGCCCGCAGTGGCCACGCCTACCAGGTCATGACCCACAAATACATCAAGCCTCTGGTGGAGATCAGCGGCTGCGTGCCGCTGCTGGTGCCCACCTGCTGTGGCACCGAGGATCTGGAGCAGTATCTGGACCTCGCCGACGGGGTCTATCTGAGCGGTGCCGGATCCAACATCGATCCAGCCCTCTATGGCCAGGAGAACCTCACCCCGGAGAAGCCCCAGGACAGGGACAGGGATCTGTTCGATATTCCCCTGGTGCGCGCCGCCCTCGACCGTGGCCTGCCGATCCTCGGGATCTGCCGCGGCATGCAGGAGATCAACGTGGCCCTGGGGGGCGACATTCACCAGAAGGTCTATTGCGAGCCGGGTTATGACGATCATCGGGAGGACGCGGATGACCCGGTGGATGAGCAGTATGGCGAGAGCCATCAGGTCGAGCTGGTGCCCGGTACCTGGCTGGCCGAGCTGATGGGGCAGCCGTCGATTCCGGTCAACTCCCTCCATGGGCAGGGGATCAAGACGCTGGCCCAGGGGCTGGCACCCCTGGCCCATGCCGAAGACGGGCTGATCGAGGCGATCCACGCTCCCGCCCTCTCCCCCTTCCTGCTGGCGGTGCAGTGGCACCCGGAGTGGAAGGCCAGCGAGAACCCCCACTCCATCAAGCTCTTCACCGCCTTTGGCGACGCCTGCCGCCGGTTCAGGCAGCAGGTCGGCTAGTCGCCGACCCCTTGCCCTTGAGCCTGGGCAGGGCCTCGTACATCGGGGGCTGCCCAGAGGCATCCGACGTGACGGGCCTGTGACCCCCCACGCCATCAAGGTGTCCACTGCCTTCGTCGACGCCTGCCGCCCGCTCAGGCAGCAGACGGGCTAGTCGCCAAATCCCTTGCCCTTGAGCTTGGGCAGGGCCCCGCGATCAGGGCGCAGGGTTCGGCAGACATCCAGCCCCTTGAGGCCCCGCTGGATATGGTCCGGGGCCTGCCCGAGCACCATGCCGTTGCCGCGATAGAGACGGGCATCCTCCAGCTCGAACAGCTCGCCCCCGATGAGCAGTTGCTCCCGACCATTCACCACCTTGCCCCGTTTCAGGGGCAGGGTCATGTCCACCTGGATCTCTCCGGTGGCACACCCCTCGCGCCAGTGCGCCTCGTCGGAAAACGGGGAGATGGCGATCTCCCGCCAGGATCCGTCCCTGAACTCCATCCGGTAACGGTCTTGCACCAGATCGCATCCCGCCAGCACCATGGGGATCGCCAGCCAGATGACACCCTTCATTCCCTTCACGCCCTTGCTCCCTTGTTGTTATTGCCAGATATAGATCACGGAATCTGTCCCTCATCCCCAGCTCAGAGCAGCAGGGTGGCCAGATCCTGCAACTGCCCCAGCTCCACATCCGGCAGCAGCGACAACGACTGCCAGGACTGACCGCTCTCGTTGAGCCAGGCGGCCCGAAAGCCGTGCAGCCTGGCCCCCAGCACGTCGGTCACCGGGTGATCCCCCACATGAAGGATGCGGCCGGGGGCCAGCCCCAGGGCCTCTTGCACCTGCACGAACATGTCGGGCGCCGGTTTCATCCTGGCTCCCGCTCCCGCCTTGCAGACCAGGGTGAAGTAGCCAGCCAGGCCCGCCTGCTCCAGATCCAGGTTGCCGTTGGTGATCACCGCCAGCGGGTAGCGCGCCGCCAGACGAGCCAGCAGGGCGTGAGTCGCCTCGCTCACCTCTATCTTCGAGCGCTCGGTCATGAAGCCGGTGAACACCGCCCGTGCCTGCTGCTCCGCCAGCCCGGGCTCCATGCCCCCCTGCACCAGGGCCTCGCGAATGCCCCGCTGGCGCGCCAGGCTGACGTCGTGGCTAAGCGCCGGGTGGTCCAGCAGCAACTGGCGCTTGAGCGCGAGCCAGCGCGGCTTGTCCAGCATGGCGGTAGCCAGGTATTCGCTGCGCAGGTGGTCCAGCATCCACTGTTCCGCCCGCGCGATGGCGGGGCCGTTGTCATAGAGGGTGTCGTCCAGATCGAACGAGATGGCGGCCACCGGCTGCCAGCGACGGTAAAACTGCATGGCTGTTCCTCTTTACTCCTCATCCTCTGGCGTTGCGAGCTCCCGCCTGACCCAGGCGACGTGGAGATTGTCATCCCCGCAGATCGCACACCACATCACTCATCCTCCGGCGTTTCCGGATCCCGCTTCGCCCGCGGGTGGGCACTGTCATATACCTTGGCCAGATGCTGGAAGTCGAGGTGGGTATAGATCTGGGTGGTGGAGAGATCCGCATGCCCCAGCAGCTCCTGCACCGCCCGCAGATCGCCGGAGGATTCCAGCATGTGGGTGGCGAAGCTGTGGCGCAGCTTGTGGGGGTGCACGTGGGCATTGAGCGCCTGCTTGTTGCCCCAGCCGTCGAGCCGCTCCTGTACCGAGCGGGCCGAGAGCCGCTGCCTGCGCTTGGAGACGAACAATGCCTCCCCCTCGTCACCGGCCAGCAGGGGGCGTACCTTGAGCCATTTGTGCAACCACTCCACCGCCATCCGCCCGATGGGCAGCACCCGCTCCCGCGAGCCCTTGCCGATCACCCTGAGCTGGCGCTCGTCGAGCTTCACGTCCGCGAGGTTGAGCCCCACCAGCTCGGCAAGGCGCAGGCCGGAGGAGTACATCAGCTCCATGATGGCGCGATCCCGTACCGCCAGCGGATCCTGCTCGTCGGTGATGTTGAGCAGCTGATACATCTCGTCCACGTCCAGGTTCTTGGGCAGGGGCCGCCCCTGCTTGGGGGTGACGATGCCTCGCGCCGGGTTGGCGGTGAGCCGCCCCTGGCGCACCTGCCAGTCGCAGAAGCTGCGCAGGGCCGACACCTTGGTGGCAAGGGAACGGGGCGCCAGCCCCCCCTTGTGCATCCGGGTCACCAGACTGCGCACCTGGCTCGCCTCGAGCCGGGCCCAGTCGTCGACCCCGAGCTTCACCAGCTCGGCGGTCATCGCTTCTAAGTGGGCCTGATAGTTGCTGCGGGTATGGGGGCTGAGCTGGCGCTCGACCCTCAGGTATTCGATAAAGGCGTCCAGCTCCCCCACCAGTGCGACCGGCAGGGGGTCGGCGGCAGGGGGCGTCCTGGCAGGGGATCGGGTCGTTGCCTTAGCCACGGGCCAGCTCGGGCAGACGCAGTTGCAGCAGACGCCCCAGCTGACCCAGCAGCAGGGTGTCGTTGTGAGGGGTGAAGTGGCTGGGATCCGAGCTCGCGAAGGCCAGCACGCCGAGCTCCCCGAGCCGCATCAGGGCCACCGAGTTGACCAGCACATCATTGCCAAACAGCGCCTGCTTCTCGCTCTGGTTGAGGCGACCAAAATAGTAGTCCGTGCCGGGCAGGCGCTGGCCCAGCAGTTGTTCGAGCTGTTTGCCCTGCGCCAGGAAACGCTGCTCGGGGCCGCTCAGCTGGAAATGCCTGGGATTGAGCCAGAGCCGCAGGCCGGTGAGTCGCAGCCGCTGGACGAAGGCCTTGCCCATCACGGCGCTCAGCTCGAACAGGGTCTGGCAGCCGTAGATCTCCCCGTAGAGATCCGCATAAACCCGGAAGATCCGCTCGTTCTCGCTGGCGACCCCCATCAGTTCGGTGATCTCCTGCTCCAGCTGCTCGATGCGCTCCCGCTGTCTGTCCAGCTGGCGCTCCACCAGGGAGATGGTGCCCTTTTGCCCATGGGGAATGCGGATCTTGTCCAGCATGGCCCCGTGACGCAGGAAAAACTCGGGATAACGGGCCAGGTACTCCAGCACTGTGGCTTCATCCACCAGTGATTCCTGCCGTTTGAGTTCGCTCATAACTTGGTTGATCCATCCGAAAAAGGGGCCAAGGGCCCCGATATGATCCGTTGATGGAGCGGGATCACCCGCTCCTTGTCTACAACTCTATCTGGCCGTCAAAGACGTGCTCGGCCGGCCCCGTCATGTAGACGGGCTGACCCGGTCCCTTCCAGGCGATGGTCAGCTTGCCACCCGGCAGGGTGACGGTGACCCGCTCCTTGAGCTTGCCCTGGCTGATGCCTATCACCACGGCCGCACAGGCCCCGGTCCCACAGGCCAGGGTCTCCCCCACCCCGCGCTCGAAGACCCTCAGCTTGATCTCGCTGGCGTTGACCATCTCCATGAAGCCGACGTTGACCCGCTCGGGGAAGCGCTCGTGGCGCTCCATGATGGGTCCCAGGGTCTCCACCGGCGCATCGGCCACCGAGGGCACCTCAATGACGCAGTGAGGGTTGCCCATGGAGACGGCACCGCACATCACGGTGTGATCCTGGGCCCGCAGCAGATACGTCTTCTCCGCCTTCTGGGCACGGAACGGGATCTTGCCCGGCTCGAACTGGGGCACCCCCATGTTGACCGTGACCTGGTTCTCCCCTTCCAGCTGCAGAGTGATGCGGCCCCGGGCGGTGCTGACCGCGATGCGATCCCGGTTGACCAGCCCCTTGAGACGCACGAAACGGGCGAAGCAACGGGCCCCGTTGCCGCACTGTTCCACCTCGCTGCCGTCGGCATTGAAGATGCGGTAGTGGAAGTCGAGCTCGGGGTCATAGGGCGGCTCCACCAGCAACAGCTGGTCGAAGCCGATACCGAAGTGACGATCCGCCAGCTTCTTGATGATGTCGTTGCTGAAGAACACCTTCTGGGTGACGCCATCCACCACCATGAAGTCGTTACCGAGGCCGTGCATTTTGGAAAACTCAATCAACATCGCGCGTTCCTATCTCACCGTTAATCACGCTCTCACATGGAGGAACGCTGAAAATCCATCCATCACGGCAGCAGGTGCTCGCCACGCCAGAGATCCGCCAACTGCTCCCGCTCACGGATGAGGTGCGCCTGGTCACCGTCCACCAGCACCTCGGCCGCACGGGGTCGGGTGTTGTAGTTGGAGGACATGGTAAAGCCGTAGGCGCCGGCGGAGCGCACCGCCAGCAGGGAGCCCTCGGCAATCGCCAGGGTACGCTCCTTGCCGAGGAAGTCGCCGGTCTCGCACACCGGGCCCACCACGTCATAGAGTGCCTTCTCGTGGGTCGCCCGGCTGTCCACCTCAATGATGTTCATCCAGGCGCCGTAGAGGGAGGGGCGCAGCAGATCGTTCATGCCGGCGTCGATCAGGGCGAAGTTGCGGGTCTCGCCGGGTTTGAGGAACTCGACCCGGGTCAGCAGCACACCGGCGTTGGCGACGATGGCGCGGCCCGGTTCGAACAAGAGGGTCAGATCCCGGCCCGCCAGCTTCTGCTTGAGCGCCTCGGCATACTCGGTGGGGTGCGGCGGCTGCTCGGCGCCGTAGTTGACCCCCAGACCGCCGCCCACGTCCAGGTGATGGATGTGGATGCCTTCCGCCGCCAGCTCGTCGATGAGCTTGAGCAGCTTGTCCGCCGCCTCCATAAAGGGATTCAATTCAGTGAGTTGCGAGCCGATGTGGCAATCCACGCCCTTGATCTCGATGTGGGCCATGGCCGCCGCCTTGCGGTAGATGGCGGGCGCCTGTTCGATGGGGATGCCGAACTTGTTCTGCTTGAGGCCGGTGGAGATATAGGGGTGCGTGCCCGCGTCGATGTCCGGGTTGACCCGCACCGAGACCCGCGCCTTTTTGCCCATGCTGCCTGCGACCCGGTTCAGGCGCTCCAGCTCGGCTTCGGACTCCAGGTTGAAGCAGAGGATCTCTTTTTCCAGCGCAAGGCGCATCTCGGCTTCGCTCTTGGCGACACCGGAGAAGACCACCTTGGCCGGATCACCGCCCGCCGCCAGCACCCGGGACAGCTCGCCGCCGGAGACGATGTCAAAGCCCGAACCAAGGCGTGCCAGCAGATTGAGCAGGGCCAGGTTGGAGTTGGCCTTGACCGCGTAGCAGATCAGGTGGGGAATGTCGCCAGCCGCCTGGTCGAAGGCATGCCAGTGGCGTTCCAGGGTGGCGCGGGAGTAGACATAGAGCGGAGTGCCGTACTGGTCGGCAAGCTGTTGCAGGGGAAGCTGTTCGGCCTGAAGCTGACCGTCTGCGTCGTAGTTAAAGTGATCCAAGGGGGCGGTTCCTTCCTAGATTATTGCGGCGCGGCCTCTGAGGCCGGTGTAGCGGTCGCAGGCGAGGCGGCTTGCGGTGTACTCTCTGTCTTGGGCGGTGTCTGCTCTGCAGGTGCGGGCTGTTCGGCCGGCGGCATGTAGAGCGGCCCCGTCAGGCCACAGGCGGCCAACCCGAGCGACAGCGACGCGGCAAACAGGCACTTGGTGAACTGGGTAATCATAATGGTTCGCTGCGAAAAAATTTTTGGCCCTCTATAATCGCACTCACATTGTTAAAAGCAACAGGATAAACCGATGAAGGATCACGAGTATCACGCCCTGACCGACGCCTTTTTCCAGTATGTGGAAGACACCATCGACGAGGGGTATCCGGATATCGACTGCGAACGCGCAGGCGGGGTGCTGACCTTGAGCTTCGAGAACAAGACCAAGGTCATCATCAACAAGCAGGAGCCCCTGCACCAGATCTGGGTCGCCACCCGGGAGAACGGCTTCCACTTCGAGCTGCGCGGTGACAGCTGGATCGACAACCGCTTCGGCGACGAGCTCAAGGCCCTGCTGACTCGGGCCTGCACCACCCAGGCCGGCGAGCCCGTGGTCTTCTCATGACGGATCTGCATCCCGAAGGTGCCCGCCATGCGGTGATCTGGCTGCACGGGCTGGGGGACTCCGGCGCCGGTCTCGCCCCCCTGGTGGAGGCGCTGGCCCTGCCCGCCGACCTGCCCGTCCGCCATCTGCTGCCGGATGCTCCCGAGCGCCCCATCACCATCAACATGGGCTACAGGATGCGCGGCTGGTACGACATCAAGAGCTTCGAGGATCCGGCGGATCGCGCCGTGGAGTCCCATGTCAGGGAGTCAGCGGCCCGTATCGCCGCGCTGATCGAACAGTTGGTGGCCGAGGGTTTCGCCCCCGAGCGCATCGTGCTGGCCGGCTTCTCCCAGGGGGGCGTCATCGCCTCCTTCACCGCCCTGCGCCATCCGGTGCCACTGGCAGGCCTGCTCTGCATGTCCACCTATCTGGCGGTACCCGATGCCCTGCCCGGCGAAATGAGCGAGGCGGCCCGCACCCTGCCCATCTGCTACATGCACGGCATCTATGACGACGTGGTGAACCTCTCCATGGGCTGGGACGCCAAGAACCGGCTGGAAGCGGCGGGACTCAGCCCCGAGTGGCACGAATACCCCATGCGCCACGAGATCTGCCGCCCCCAGCTGGGCGACATTCGCAGCTGGTTGCTGGCCCGCCTCGGCGCCTGATTGTCGGATCACGGGTAAGACAACGGCCTGCATCAGCAGGCCGTTTGCTTTCATCCCTGACGGCGATGCTCGCCGACATCCGTCACTGGCTGCGCCCCCTCCACGCCAGATTCCCGTACCACGGATAGGACAACGGCCTGCATCAGCAGGCCGTTTGCTATCTTCCCGGCGATGTTCTCAGCACATCATCCCACTTCCCGGGCCGCTCCTGGGGTGTCCCGCTGCGGGCTCTGGCTGCGGTAGGGGATCACATCGAGTTTGTCACCCACCTGCACGATTTCGTAGTACTGGGGCAGGTTGAAGTTGCTGAACTGACCCGCATTGCTGAATCGCTCGTGACCCGAGGTGTAGAATCGGTTCACCCCCTGTACCAGTTCGTCCTTGTTGCCGGCGAAGTGCTGGTAGATCTCCACCCGGTTCGCCTCGTCCAGGATATAGATGTTGGTGCCTGCATCCCGGGTATCGAAGAAGAACTGCACCAGCCCTTCGCTGGCGTAGGCGTCGACGATGCCGGGCAGGTGCTGGCTGTGAGTCTTGTCCAGGCGCAGCGGCAGGTGATCCAGCTTGTTGTGGGAGATGTGACGGTAGAAGTCGATGGCGTTTTCCAGCTTCTTGACCGACACCCCGCGCCGCTCGAAGAAGATGCCGTACTTTTCCTTGCCGAGCGCCAGCGTCTTGACCAGCTGCTGCTTGTCCCGGGCCAGGCGCAGCTCGATGCATTCAGCCACAAGCTGCTGGAAGCGGGTGCGCACCAGGGAGCGGAAGTGCTGGCTGTAGCAGAACACCTCGATCATCTCGGGGGCCGCGGCATCCTGGTGCATCTTGCCGAGGATGGTGGTGAGGGCGTCCACCACGGCTTCCTCCCCCTCGAAGTGCAGGGTGCGGATCTCGCTCCAGGAGTTGCGATAGACGAGATCCACGGATCCCACCAGACACTCCTGGTTGCGACCGAACGAGAAGACATCGGCGGCGTTGGCATCGAACTCGATCACCTGCCCCACCCAGTGGCTGGACGGGTCCGTCTCCAGGTTCAGGAAGATGGAGAGCTGGCGGATCTCGCACGGCCGGCTCAGAGCCAGGTTGGTCGCGCGGGGATACTTGACCGGGAAGGTGCCGGAGAGATCGCGACAGAACTGATGCAGGTTGTCGATGTGCAGATCCGAGCCCTGGTTGAACAGATGCACCCGGGACTGGGGCGTCAGCAGGCCGTTGAAATAGGCCCAGGCCACCAGCTTGCTGATGTAGCCGTTATATTCGAGCGGCGCCCGGCCGATGATGTCGGCGGGTTCGAGGGAATGCTTGTAGAGATACCAGCCGGCGCGATTCAGGCGGCCGTGGGGTACCTGTACCAGGCTGAGATCCGGCTCGCCGAGATCCGGCGCAATCTTGAGGTTGATGCGCTGCACCTTGCCCGGCAGGCTCTCGAATGCGGCATAGAGCTTGCGCGACAGGATGCCGATGTCTTCCGGGTTGATGGACTCGCTGATGTTGTTGCGCCGGGCGAACTGGATGAGGTTGCGGTAGCTCTGCATCAGAGCCTCCAGCAACTCGGCGTAGGCCACCTTGACGTCCTCGACCTTCCACTCCTGGCGGTGATCAAGGTGGTAAAGGCGCTCCGGACTCCAGCCCCAGTAGGCCACCAGCTGGGCCATCTGCTCCCGGCGCCAGTCCGGGGAGTGATCCTCCTTGGGATGGCTCAGCCCGTCGCACACCTTCAGATAGAAGCAGCGACGCACCAGATCGAGGCGCTGCATGTCGCCGATGGACTTCAGGTAGTTGGTCACCTTGTCCAGCATCAGGCAGTAGTTGTCGAGGCGGTAGTGCATCCCCTCGTTGTGCTGGAACCAGTCGCGACTGGTCACCGACAGCAGCCGGGTGTTGGGATACTCGTGGGAGTAGGCCTCCATCAGCACCGACTTGAGCACCGCCTTGTAGGGGGAGTCGATCCCCTTGTAGAGCTGCCACAGGGCGGAGCCGAAATACTCCTCGGCAGGAATGCGATCAAAGCCCCCCAGATCGAGCCAGTCATCCTGGCTCAACTTGCCGTGGGCAAACAGGCCGTTGACGTAGTCGTCGTAGTGATCGTCATATTCGGCCGGCACCAGATACCAGAGCAGCCGCTTGCCGGCGATGTGCATGGCGCTGCGGTAGAACTCGTCGAGCAGCAGCAGGTGCTGGGCGCTGCCGCAGCTCTCCCCCTGCATCTGGGCATCGTTGCGCTGACGGAACTTGTCTTCGGGGATCAGGAAGAAGTTGAGATCGACCCCCCGCTGCTCCGCCCACATGGAGAGGTGCTGGCACTTCTGTTCCAGCAGGGCGAGGCGCTCGCTCGACAGACCGGCCACGTGACAGACCCAGATGTCGAGATCCGAGTGGCAGCACTGACCGATGGAGGAGGTGCTCCCCATGGAGTAGAGGCCCTGGATGGACTTATCGTGGGTACTGAGACCGCCCTGGCAGTTGGCGTTCTGGCAGAGATCCTGGATGAAGGCCTGCTGGGCCTCGTTGGCGACAAAACTCCAGATACCATGAGGCACATCCCCTGCCACATAACCGGGCAACAGGGGGTGATTGAAGTGCAGCATGACAGGCAGCAAGTGGAAAACCTGCTGCCCGTAGCGACTCATGAGATCCAGCGCTCGTTGCGTCTTGAGACGATTGAGTTCGTCGTAGCGCGCCACCAGCGTGTCGAGTTTAACCAGCAATGCCCTACCTATGGGGAAGAGAAATGACGCACCAAAACGGGGAGACGTCAAAAAAGTGTGATCATGTTAACAATGCAAACAGCGGTGGTAAACAAGCCCGCACACAATCACCGGATTATTTCTGACCCCGTTCGTAACGGTATCAGCAGAAAGCAATAAAATTGCTTATTTTCAATTACTTAAAATCAATTATTGGCTGAATGAAAATAATTTTCAGCCCCCGTTTTTGAGCTTGGCCCCGCTTTTGCGGGCTGCGCCATGAAAGCCCCTGCAAAGGGTGGTAAGATCGTTTTCCTCTCAAAAGATGAAACAACTGATTGATATGGCAGCCCGAACCCTGAGAATTGCCACTCGAAAGAGCCCACTGGCCCTGTGGCAGGCCAATTTTGTGAAAGATCGGCTGGAGGCACTCCATCCGGATCTGCAGGTCGAACTGGTGCCCATGAGCACCCAGGGTGACAAGATCCTCGACACCCCCCTCGCCAAGGTCGGCGGCAAGGGGTTGTTCGTCAAGGAACTGGAGACTGCCATGCTGGAAGGGCGTGCCGACATCGCTGTCCACTCCATGAAAGACGTACCTGTGGAGTTCCCCGACGGACTCGGCCTGCACACCATCTGTGAGCGCGAAGACCCGCGTGATGCCTTTGTTTCCAACCATTTCAACCAGATAGACGAGCTGCCTCAAGGGGCCGTGGTCGGCACCTCCAGCCTGCGCCGTCAGTGCCAGCTGCGCGCTGCGCGCCCTGATCTCGTGATCCGCGACCTGCGGGGCAACGTCAACACCCGCCTCGCCAAGCTGGATGCCGGTGAATATGACGCCATCATCCTGGCCGCCGCCGGCCTGAAACGACTGGAGATGGCCCATCGCATCGCCGCCTTCATCGAGCCCGAGCAGAGCCTGCCCGCCAACGGCCAGGGGGCGGTCGGCATCGAATGCCGCCTGGATGATGTTGAGCTGCACGCCCTGCTGGCGCCGCTCGAACACCCCGAGACCCGCATCCGGGTGCTGACCGAGCGCGCCATGAACCGCGCCCTGCAAGGGGGCTGTCAGGTGCCCATCGGGGCCTATGCCCTGGTACAGGGAGAAGAAGTATGGCTGCGTGGCCTGGTGGGCAGCCCGGACGGTGCCCGCGTCATTCGCGACGAGATCCGCGGCCCCCTGGCAGAGGGCGAGGCACTGGGCCACACCCTGGCCCAGCGCCTGCTGGCCGCCGGCGCCGACGTCATCCTGGCCGAGGTCTACCGGGCATGAGTGCAGTACGGACCGGTTCGCGGTCATCTGCCCGGAGCGCCCCCTGATGGTCCCCCTGGTGGTGCGCCCGGCCGCCCAGGCCAACCAGCTGGTGCAGATGCTGCACCAGCTGGGTCATGCACCGCTCTGCTGTCCGTTGCTGGAAACCCGGCCGGGATGCGACCTCCCTCACCTGGGTGACATGCTGCGGGAGGCGGACCTCGTTATCGCCGTCAGCATGCATGCCGTTCATTTTGCACATCATTTTCTGTTGCAAACTGGTCAGACCTGGCCACATATTGATTACTTTGCAGTCGGCCAGGCGAGTGCGGATGCCTTTGCCGAGGCGGGCATCCAGGCCCTGTGCCCGGCCGATTCCCGCAGTGAAGGGCTGCTGGCCCTGCCGGCGCTGCAAGGGGTGAGTGGCCGCCGGGTGCTGATCCTGCGCGGCAACGACGGGCGGGATCTCATCGCCCGGACGCTGGCCTCACGGGGCGCACTGGTGCACTATTGTGCCACCTACGAGCGCCACTACCCCGATCTTGACGGGGACGCATTGACCCGCCACTGGCAGGCAGCCGGGCTCGACAGCCTGCTCATCACCAGTGGCGAACTGTTGCAGCGGTTGCTGGCCCTGGTGCCCGGCCCGCAGCACCCCTGGCTTTATGACCGCCTGCTGGTGGTGCCCAGTCCCCGGGTGGCCGAGATGGCAGAAGGGGCTGGTTTTACCCGTATCGTGATTGCCCAAGGTGCATCCAACCAGGCTCTGGTGGCCGCCCTGGAACTGAGGAAGATGGAATGACTGAACAGCAAGAAGTCCAGCCGAGTGCCGCGGCCACCGTGGCCGACAACAACAAGCCCGCGCCCGGAACGACAGGGAGCAAGAGGGGCAGCTCTGGCACCGTGCTTGGCGGCATCGCCATCCTGCTGGCCCTGGGGCTGGCCGGTGGTCTCTATGTGCACGGACACCAGAACGCCGTTGCCCAGCAGGCCGAACTGGTAGCCCTCAAGCAGCAACTGGCCGACGCCATGACCAGGATTGATCAGGGCAGCAGCAAGGATGCCGAACAGATCGGTGCCCTCGGCAAGAGCCAGCAGCAGTTGCAGGAGGCGCTGGACGCCTTGCAGACCAAGGTGCTGGATCTGGACGACAAGCGCCCCAATGACTGGATGCTGGCCGAATCCGAATACCTGGTGCGCATGGCGGGCCGCAAGCTGTGGCTCGAACACGACATCGTCTCCGCCATCACATTGCTCGGCAACGCCGACGAGCGCATCAAGGCGCTAAACGACCCCAGCCTGATGCCCATTCGCAAGGCGCTGGCGGAAGACATCGCCAAGCTCAAGGGGATGCCACGGGTCGATCGCGAGGGGTTGACCCTGAAGCTGGCCGCCCTCTCGGACCAGATCGAGCTGCTGCCCCTCTCCACTGTCAGCATGCCGGAAGCCAAGAGCGAGCCCGACCAGACCGTCAGCACCAACCCGGACGAGTGGCAGAGCAATCTGAAGAAGAACTGGGTCAAGTTCACCGAAAACTTCATCACCATCCGTCGCCGCGATGGCGCCGTGGAAGCCCTGCTCTCCCCGCAGCAGGAGATCTTCCTGCGGGAGAACCTCAAGACCAAGCTGCTGCAGGCCCAGCTCGCCGTCTATCGCGAACAGCAGTCCCTCTATGTCGACAGCCTGGAGAAGGCCCAGCACTGGCTGACCCAGTATTTCGATGCCGACAACAGCGCCACCCAGTACATGCAGTCCGAGCTCGACAAGCTCAAAGGCGAGCAGATCCAGTTTGACTACCCGGATCAGTTCAAGACCCAGACCATGCTGGAACAGGTGCTGACCGAACGCCTGCAACGCATCCTGGCCGGCAACTGAGGAGGAGACCATGATTCGTCTGATCGTCATAGTCGCCGTGATGGTGGCGGGCCTCATCTTCGGTCCCGAAGCCTCCGGCAACAAGGGTTATGTGCTCATCTCGCTGGGCAACTACACGGTGGAATCCTCGGTCACCAGCGCGGTGATCCTGGCGGTGCTGTTCTACGGCGCCCTGCTCATCGTGGAATGGGTGCTGGCCCGCCTGTTCGGCCTGCGCCGCAAGACCCAGGGCTGGTTCGGCTCCCGCCGCCGCCGCAAGGCCAACCTGCAAACCGTCAATGCCACCCTGGCCATGGCAGAGGGGCACTACAACCAGGCCGAGAAGCTCCTCATCAAGGGCGCCGACAACAGCGACACCCCGCTACTCAACTACCTGAGCGCCGCCCGGGTGGCCCAGGCCCGGGGCGATGACGTGCGCCGGGATCACTACCTGCAGAAAGCTCAGGAAGAGAACCCCAAGGCAGAGCTGGCACTGACCCTGATCCAGACCCAGTTGCAGATTGAGCAGGGCCAGTACGACAGCGCCCTCGGTCGCCTCGAGTCCATCTATGCCCTCAACCCGCGCCACCCCATGGTGCTGGATCAGCTGCGTCAGGTGTATCTGGCCCGTGAAGACTGGGCGGCCCTCATCGATCTCGCCCCTGCCCTGCGCAAGGTGGGCAAGCTGACCGCTCAGCAGGAAGAGACCCTGCTGCACCAAGCGTGGTGCGGTCGTCTGGAGGCCGCCAGCGGCTCCCTCGACACCCTGCGCACGGTCTGGCAGGGTCTGCCCCGCAAACAGCGCCAGGATCCCGTGCTGCTGGCCAGTTACGGGGATCGCCTGCGCCGATTGGGGGCCGATGCCGAAGCCGCCGATCTCTGGCTGGAGGCCCTGCGCAAGGATCCCTCCCCCGAGCTGTTCGCCCGCCTGCCCAAGCTCAAACTGGACGACTACCAGCCCATGCTGACCCTGCTCAGAAAGATCCAGGATCAACCGGGCGCCGAAGCGGCGCTGGCCCGGGTCTGCCTGCTGGCCGGTCAACTGGACGAAGCCCAGCGGCTGCTGGAGCAGGAAGTGGCGAAGGCGCCGGATGCCGCCCTCTACCACGCCCTCGGCCAGGTGATGGACAAGCGCCGCCTGACCAACAAGGCCAACGAGTACTACCGCCAGGCATTGCAGCTGGCCGACATCTGACGCCCGTTCGTCGCGAAATAAAAAGAGGCCGCAATTGCGGCCTCTTTTTATTGGGATTGTTTATTGCCATTGTTCCGAATGGTGGCTCTCTTCTCCCCTTGCGGGAGAAGGGGGCGGGGATGAGGAGGACAAGCAGACACCCTTTCCCCGAGGGAGAGGGTCAAGGGCTCAGGCGGTCAGCCGCTCCAGCTCGCCGATAAGCCAGATGGCCTCCTGGCGATGGGAGCCGCACACGTCCGCCATGGGGCGAAAGCCGCCGCACACCGCCGGGCGCTCCGGCTGGCCGAAGATCTTGCACCCCAGGTGCGCATCGAGCTGCACACAGGGCACACCGGCGGGCTTGCCGTCCGGCATGCCGGGAATGGCACTGCTGATACTGGGGGCGATGCAGCAGGCACCGCATCCCTGACGACATTCCATGTGATTTTTCCTCTGTGGGGCACCGCAGTGTAGCAAGGAGTCCGGTTTCTCCTAAGCCTTATCCCTGCCCGGGCACCCTGGCGCCCTGCAGAGCGCAAAAAGCCCGGCAGTGCCGGGCTTTTTGCTGCGGGAGTCAGCACATCACAGGATGATGTCGCGTACCACGCTGTCCTTGCGATCCAGGAAGTGGATCGACTTGATACGACGGATGGTGCGCGATTTACCGCGGATCAGCAGGGTCTCGGTGGTGGCCATGACGCCGTCGCTGGTGATGCCGTCCAGCAGATCACCCTTGGTGATACCGGTGGCCGAGAAGATGACGTTGTCATTCTTGGCCAGATCTTCCAGCTTGAGCACCTTGGTCACGTCGATGCCCAGCTCCTCGCAGCGCGCGATCTCCTGTTCACCCAGGGCGCGAACCTCGGGGCTGTCACCCTTGACCTGGTGACGGGGCACCAGACGCGCCTGCATGTCGCCGTCCAGGGCGCGGATCACTGCCGCCGAGATGACCCCTTCCGGGGCGCCGCCGATGCCGTAGAGCATGTCCACTTCGCTGTCCGGCAGACAGGTGAGGATGGAGGCGGCCACGTCCCCGTCGGGGATGGCGAACACCCGCACTCCCAGCCCCTGCATCTCCTTGATCGCCTTGTCATGACGCGGCTTGGCCAGGGTGATGACGGTCAGACGGGAGAGGGGCTTGCCGAGCGCCTTGGCCACGGCCTTGAGGTTCAGCTCCAGGGCCTGATCGAGATCGATGGCGCCTCTCGCCTTGGGGCCCACGATCAGCTTTTCCATGTACATGTCGGGGGCCTTGAGGAAGGATCCCTTGTCGCCCACCGCCAGCACGGCCAGAGCATTGGCCTGACCCATGGCAGTCATGCGGGTCCCCTCGATGGGGTCGACCGCGATGTCCACGGCGTCGCCCTGACCCGTGCCCACCTTCTCGCCGATGTAGAGCATGGGGGCTTCGTCGATCTCCCCTTCGCCAATCACAATCTCGCCATCGATCTGGATCTGATTGAGGATGTGACGCATGGCCGCCACGGCCGCGCCATCGGCGATATTCTTGTCACCACGTCCGAGCCACTTGTAGCCAGCCAGTGCAGCCGCTTCCGTCACTCGGGAAAATTCGATTGCCAGTTCACGTCTCATCGCATATCCAACCTTAGGAGCTCGAAAACGGGCGGCATTCTACCACAAGGGCAAACCTTTGCGCGTAAAAGTGGCGACCAGCCACATAAATCCCGGTTTTCATCCCGCTGACATGGAACCGACACGGTTTGTTCATTGCACGGTCACCCGACTGTCATCTGTCACTTCTAGCATGGCCCCGTCTTTTAAAACAAAAGCTTGCAACACAAGGGATCATGATGAAAAAGCTGACAGTAGTAGCATTGGCTCTTACCGCCGCCTTCCAGGCTCAAGCCGTTGAAGTGTACAAAAACGAGAGCACCCTGCTCGACCTCTACGGCCGCATCTACGCCGGCCAGTTCTTCGGCGAGAAGAAAGAGCTGGACGCCAACGGTGACATCAAAAACGAATACAGCGACAAGCAGGGGGCCAACCAGTTTGTCCGTCTGGGCGCCAAGGTAGAGAGCGAGATCAACCCGGGTCTCAAGGCGCTGGCCCAGTACGAACTGCAGATGTACATCAACGACAGCGAGAAGACCGTCAGCGAGAACTCCGACAACCTGCGTACCCGTCTGGCGTTCGCCGGTGTCGGCGCCAACTGGGGAACCGTCACCTTCGGTCGCCAGAAGGGGGCTCCTGGCTTCCTGGCGGACTGGACTGATGTCTCCCTCTCCGATGGTTACGGCAACGAGGCACTGGGCGCCAAGACCGACACCTTCGCCACCAACCGCGCCGGCTCCGTGCTGAAGTACTCCGGCCTGTTCAACGGTTTCCAGGTAGATACCAGCTACAAGTTCGATGGCGGTGACACCGAAGAGACCTCCAGCAAGGACAGCGATGCCGCCTACGGTGCCGCCGTGGCCTACACCTTCCCGTTCAACCTCTCCCTGGGGACCGCCTACAACGTGGGCATCCGCGACAAGAGCGGTGAAGAGGATGCCAAGCTGTGGCTGCTCTCCGCCAAGTACGACAACAAGGCCCTCTACGCCGCCCTGAGCTATGCCGACGGCAGCGACTTCCTGGCCACCGGCAAGGATCACACCGGCTGGGAAGGGGCACTGGGTTACAACTTCGAGAGCGGCTTCGGCCTGATGGCCCTGTGGAACAAGCAGAAGGTGGAGCAGGCTGGCATGTCTGACTACGACTCCATCGACTACTACACCCTGGGTGCCCAGTACAAGTTCAACAAGAACCTGCGCGTCATCGGCGAGTACCGCATCAACAACCTCGACAGCCATGACAGCGGCAAGCTCAACACCAAGGATGACTTCCAGCTGGCGGCCCGCTACGACTTCTAAGTCGGCAACCACCTGACGACACGGCGCGCAGAGCACTCTGCGCGCCGTTTTTTATTGCGTCAGGCCAGGGGTTTGTACGCCGACACCAGCAACAGCATGGGGCGCTCCGCCTCCTCCGCCAGGGCCGGGTTGGCCGCAATCTGCGCCGCCGTCGGCCCCCACTCCTCCACGCGGCGGATCTGGAACCCGGCGGCGACAAGGGCATTGAGGTAGGTGCCCAGGGTGCGGTGATACTTGACTACCCCCTCCGCCAGCCAGTTGCTGACCCGCTTGCCCTCGGCCTGGTAGCCGTTGACGGGCCAGGAGCGGCGTCCCTCTGCATCCACCAGCCAGCCTTGCGGCTGCGGGCAGGTGAAGATGGGGTGCTCCACCGAGAACACCAGGCTGCCGCCAGCCACCAGCGCACGGTGGATCTCCGCAAACAGCGGCACCACCTCGGGCAGGTAGTGCAGCGCCAAGGAACTGTAGATGAGATCGAAAGGCTCATCGGACAGCGCAAGACCGTCCAGATCCCCCTGCCGATAGCGGATGGCCTCATCCTGGGTCAGCTCGGCGGCACGGGCCAGCATCTTCGCGGAGAGATCGATACCGACCACATCGGCAGCCCCGAGATCTCTGGCTGCCCGGCAGAACCAGCCATAGCCGCAGCCCAGATCCAGCACCCGCTTGCCGGCAAGCTCCGGCAGCATGGCTTGCAGCGCCGGCCACTCCGGCGCCCCCGCCAGCCCGTGAAGGGAGCGTGGCAGTTGGGCATAGCCCTCAAAAAACCCTGGTTCGTCATAGATATTTTGTGACATTGCACTGTTTCCTCTTGAAGATGGTCAGCCTCTCTGGCCAACGACCCGGCCCTTGCCAAGCATACCCGTCGGTCATGACAGACCATAAAAAAAGCAGAGACCCGGGCGGGCCTCTGCTCTGTCTCGCACCCGCAGCCTGGCTGCGGGGCAACAAAAAAGGCCATAGACGAGGCAACGTCTATGGCCTTGGTTCAGTCGTGCGGCAAGGTCACGGCTCCCGCGAGGTAGCGAGATCCGGTCGTCACTGCACGATGAATGGATGGGAGGTCTGGGCCTCCACCGGCTCCGGACAATGCTTCATCGTGCGCATCTGTACGGAGTTCATTCGGGTCACTCGCTGATCCGAAGCATAAAGGGTCATGTCACTCACCCGGCCGGGCCGGTTCCATCAACACATTGAAAAATCTGGTGCCACTCTAGGGGACAGGAGTCTCAGAGGCAAGCCCGGCAGATCATGTTGCCGACTCTCTCACCCCAGCTTCTTCTGCCAGAACATGGCCCGGCCCACCTCGGGATCGAGCTCATAACCCGCAAAGCCGCTGGCACGATAGGCAGCCTGGGCCACCTTGTTCCCCTCCAGCACCTCCAGGGTCAGCTTGCAGCAACCGAGCTCCCGGGCGAGCCGCTCCGCCTCCGCCAACAGCTGCTTGCCGATGCCCTGGCCGCGATGGGCAGGGTGCACCGCCACGTCGTGGATATTGAGCAGCGGCTGACAGGCGAAGGTCGAAAAACCCTCGAAGCAGGTGGCAACGCCAGCGGGCTCCCCATCGACCCAAGCCAGCAGCACATGGGCACCGGGTCGCGCGGCCAGGGCTTCGGCCAGATTCGCCTTCACCTCGTCCGCCAGTGCACTGCCGCCCCCCATCTCATCCCTGGCGTATTCGTCCAGCATCGCGATCAGCGCCTCGCCGTGGCGAGGGTTGTGCAGATCCGCCCTGATGATCTCGACCATGTTTCTCTCCCTGTGTGTGCCGGATGGTGCGCCAAGGCGCGAGGCTACCATGGTAGCGTCCCCTCCGAACCGAACCAAGGTTCCCCCGGCCTTTTCCCCGAGGTTCCAGCCCCCTCAGTGCCTGCCCGCCAATGATCTCTTTTTCTTGCATCTTCTCCTTGCAAGGCAAATGAAAATCAATATCATTAGCAACTTCTCGCGATGAGAGAAATCAATAATTACAAATAAATCAACAAGTTCAGGCCGATTGGTCGACAAAGAGTCACACCCAGATGAACCATTCCAACTCCCCGCGCGCCTTGCTGGGCGTCGCCTTGCTGGCGGTTTGCACCAGCCCCCGTGCCGAAGACGAAACCCTGACCGTGGTCGGCAAACGCAGCCAACATGAAGAGGTCGCCACCGCGACCCGTACCGCCACCCCGGCCAAGCTGGTGCCCCAGAGCATCGAGAGCGTCAAGGCAAGCGAGCTGACCGCCTTCGGCCAGCCCACCCTGAGTGAAGCCCTGACCGGCATCCCTGGCGTCAACGCCAGCGGCGACACCCGTTTTGACGGCGTCACCATCCGCGGTTTCAGCGCCAGCAACGACTTCTACCTCGACGGCCTGCGCGACGACATGCAATACACCCGCGACCTTGGCAACATCGAACGGGTCGAAGTGCTCAAGGGCCCCGCCGCCGTGCTCTACGGCCGTGGCAGCACGGGCGGCATCGTCAACCGGGTCAGCAAGGTTCCCCAGAAGGGGCAGGCCTCCAGCGTCAGCGCCCAGGTCGGCAGCTTCGACAGCCGACGCTTCGCCGCCGATCTCAACGGCGAGGCAGGAGAGCGGGTACAGGTGCGCCTGAACCTGGCCCAGGAAGACAAAGACAGCTTTCGCGACGACGTGACCAGCAAGCGCACCCTGCTGGCTCCCTCCGTCAACTGGGAGATCACCGACACCCTGAACTGGCTGGTGCAATACGAGCGCAACGAGCACGATCGCACCCCGGATCGCGGCATTCCCGGCGTCGATGGTCGCCCGGCGGATGTCCCCATCGAGAGCGTCTACAGCGACACACGCCGCGACTTCATCGACGATGTGGCCCAGTCCACCCGCTCCCGCTTCACCTGGGACATCAACGATCAGTGGCAACTGCGCCAGCAGCTCGGCTACACCACCCTCGACAGCCAGTTCGACAATACCTATGTCACCAGCGTCAAGGGTGACAAGGTGACCCGCGCCCGCTGGCAGCAGGATCTCAAGGCCAGCAGCCTCACCAGCAACACCGAGGCGGAAGGCCAGCTGCAAACCGGCCCCATCGCCCATCGTCTGCTGGTGGGTCTGGAGCAGGGCTGGCAGGATCGCACCCCCAAGCTCTACCAGAACGCCAACCCGATCCCGGCAGGCAACCTCTATGATCCGGGCTCCCTGCCCACCTACGACGGCGCCATGAAACTCTCCAGCGACGCCCATCACAGGGTGCGCGGTGTCGGCCTCTATGTGCAGGATCAGCTCAGCCTGGGCGACTGGCACCTGCTGGCAGGCCTGCGCCGCGACGACTTCACCGTCACCAGCCGCCGCAACGACCTCGACAAGGAAGAGACCCTCTCGGTCACCAGCCTGAGTCCGCGCCTGGGCCTGGTGTGGAACCCCATCGAGGAGCATGCCTTCTACACCTCCTACAGCAAGACCTTCACCCCGGTGGGCGGTGAGCTTATCGGCATCACCCCGGGGGACAAGAACAACAACCTGGATCCCCAGCACACCCGGCTCTATGAAGGGGGCGTGAAGAGCGACTGGCTGAACGGCCGCCTCGCCACCACCCTCTCCCTCTACCGGCTGGAGATGTACAACAAGCGCAGCAAGGATCCGCTGGATCCCACCCGGGTGATCCTCACCGGTCTGCAGCGCACCGACGGCATCGAGCTGAGCGCCCGTGCCCAGCTGACCGACGAGATCTATCTGCGCGGCGGCGTCGCCATCCAGGATGCCGAGCAGGTCAAGGCAGACGCGGACCTGCAAGGCAAGCGACCGATGAACGTCTCCCGTCAGAACGGCCAGCTGTTCGCCGGCTACCAGAGCGGCAAGCAGGGCTGGTTCGGCGAGACCGGGATGACGGCGGTGGGGGATCGCTTCGCCGACAACGCCAACACCACCACCTTGCCCGGTTACGCCCGCTTCGACGCCCGTGCCGGCTATCGCTGGCCCCAGTGGGAAGCCCAGCTGAGCGTGGAGAACCTGACCGATCACGACTACTTCGTCAGCGCCACCAGCGCGGCCCAGATCATGCCGGGCACGCCCCGTCAGCTGCACCTGACCGCCGCCTACCGCTTCTGATCCTCCCTGTTTACCGACCCCTCTGGCCAGCTTCCGCTGGCCAGATTTTTATGAAGCACCGAGCAATGAGACGCAGAATACTCCCCCTGCACAACAACAAGTGGGTGCGCCGCATCCACGCCTGGGCCGGCTTTGCCACCCTCACCCTGATGCTGCTCTACGGCCTCACCGGCCTCTGGCTGCAACACAGGGCCGTGCTGCCCCTGCCCGGTCCCCACACCGCCAAATCGAGCGAAGAGATAGTACTGAGCACGCCGCTGGCCAGCCCGGATGAACTGAAAGCCCTGCTGCAACAGCGTTATGCAGACATGTTCGAGGAGGGGCGACCCCAGATCACCCCGCCCCAGACCCTGCCCACACCATCCGGCTCTCTCACCCTGCCGGCCCGCTGGGAGCTGCGCGGTGTCACCCTCAGCCAGAGCGTGGCCGCCAGCTATGTGGAAGGCACTCTGCTGGTGCGCACCGAGCTGCAGCAGGCCAACTTCGCTGCCAGCCTCAACCGGCTGCACCGTGGCATGGGCACCGGCCTGCCCTGGCAACTGGTGGGAGATCTGGCGGCCCTGGCCATGCTGCTGCTGGCACTCACCAGCCTGCTGATGTGGAACAAGCTGCACGGCCCCGCCGGTCGCGGCATCACCCTGCTGCTGCTGGGCGCCCTGGTCACCGTGCTGGTGGCCCTGCTCTAGCCCTTTTACCGACACCAAAACGGGATCCTGCTCCCGGCGGCGGTAACCTTGCCCGCACCTCGGGTAACAAAGGGTAACCGGCCGCCGATGGGGGTCACAGTTGGCGACCAGGCGGCTGGATAGGGAACGCCTGCGGCTGATAGGGTGCGCCCAGCTCCCGAACGCCGCGAGGAATCATGCGCATCTCCAGCATCGAATGCGGGCGAGTGGTGGCCATCCTGGCCGTGATGACCATCCATCTCTCCCCCTTCAGCAACCCCTTCGACCCCGCCCTGTGGGACGGCACGCCCTACCCTCTGGTCGGGGCCGTCATCAACCAGCTCTGCCGCTTCGCGGTGCCGCTGTTCTTCCTGTGCGCCGGCTACTTTCTGCAACCTGCTCTCGCCGCGGGCCACCCGCTGACGGTCGCACTGCGCTACTGCCGACCCCTGCTGGGGCTCTGGCTGGCGTGGAGCCTGCTCTACCTGCTGATCCCCTTCAACCCGCTCGCGGCGGTGAGCGAGGGCTACCTGCCCGCCATGGCAGGCCAGTGGCAGATGCAGCTGGGGGATCCGCTCAACGTCTGGTGGGTGGGCGGCATGATCCACCTCTGGTTCCTGCCCGCCCTGATGCTGGCGGTGCTGATCCTGGCGCTCTGCCAGCAGGCCCGTCTACCCCGGCTGGCCCTGCTGCTGGGGGCCCTGCTCTACGGGCTGGCCCTGATAGGCGGCTCCTATGGCCCGCTGCTGCCGGGGGGCGAGTGGGCCCTGCTGACCCGCAACGGCCCCTTCTTCTCCCTGCTGTTCGTGGCGCTCGGCGCCGAGCTGCGCCTGCGTGCCTGGCAGCCGGACGCCAGGCGCTGCGCCCTGATGATGGCGGCGGGGATGGGGCTCTACGCCCTGGAGGCCGCAGGGCTGCTGCGCGCTGCCGCCGTCCCCCTCGCTCGTCACGATTTCCTGCTGGGTTCACTCCCCTGGGCGCTGGGGCTGTTCGGCCTGCTGCTGGCCAACCCCGCATGGGGCAAAGGCAGCTGGCTGGAGCGCCAGGCCCCCAAGGAGCTCGGCCTCTACTGTCTGCACATGATGCTGGTGGTGTGGCTGATGATCTTCGGCCCCCAGGGCAAACAGGTGTGGTGGGAACTCCTCAAGGTACCCGCGCTGCTGGCGCTCACTCTGCTCGGCTACCGACTGCTGGCGGCCACCGCCCTCAGCCGCTGGTTGCTGCGGGCTCGCTAGAAACAGGACCCTGACCAGCCAGCAGATCAACGTGGTTCAGCGCAAAATCGTGCATCTGCTGAAGCAGGGGGATCAGGGCGACGCCAAGCGGGCTCAGGCTGTACTCCACCCTGGGCGGTACGTCGGGGTAGAGGGTGCGAATGATGACACCGTCGCTCTCCAGCTCCTTGAGCTGGGCGGTGAGCACCTTCTGGCTCACCTCGGGCAGGCAGCGGCGCAGGTCGCCAAAGCGCCGGGTCTGTTCGCGCAGATGAAACAGAATGGCCGGCTTCCATTTGCCGGTCAGCAGGCTTAATACCTGATAGGCGGGACAGGGCAGTGAGGGCACGGTATGGCTCGTGAGTGGTTACTTTGCGGTAACTATGCCACGAAAATGTGCCTTCTTGCAGCCAAGATACCGGCTTCCTATGATGCGGATTCCGTCAATCAACGCCCACGAGAGGTTTATCATGCCCAGCCTGCTGCAGATCCATTTCAACTTCCCCGCCGAGATGATGGGACCGGCCCTCACTGCTGCGGCCATGCCGCTGGCCGACTCCATCACCCGGGAGCCGGGCTTCATCTCCAAGATCTGGACCGAGAACCCGCGCACCGGCGAGGCGGGCGGCATCTATCTGTTCGAGGATGAGGGGAGCGCCCTCGCCTACGCCACCATGCACGAGCAGCGGGTGCTCGCCATGGGCGCCAGCGCGGTGCAGTACAAGGTGTTCGACGTCAACGAGCCCCTCAGCCGCGTCACGCGCGGTCTGGTGTGATCTCCTCGCCCAGCAGTAACCGGTAGCTGGTATCCTGCTGCCAGATGAAGCCCAGCCGCTCAAATAGCCGCTGGCTGGGCAGATTGTCCGGTTCGATATCCGCAAGCAGGGTGATGATGCCAAGCTGGCGGGCATAGGCGATCAGGGCGCTCAGCGCCTCCCCCATCAGACCTTGTCCCCAGTGGCTGCGGGCCAGCATGCAGCCCACCTCCGCCTGGCGCAGGCTGGCGCCGGCCGCAAAGCTGTGCAAGCCGCAGGTGCCCACCAAGCGGCCGCTGCCGCGTAACACCAGCCCCCACTCCAGCGACTCGCCGCCAGCCAGCAACTGCTCGACGCTAGCCAGCATCTGCGACACGGTGGCAAGGGAGGGAAACGGCGGCTCCCCGACGAAGCGCATCACCAGGGGATCCCCGTAGATGGCGAAGAGATCGGCAGCATCCCGCCCATCGAAGGGGCGCAGTCGCCCCCTTGGGGTCAGCAGTACGGGCAGTTCACGGGGCAGGGATGGCACGGAGTCGTATCGCCTTGTCTGGTCAAAGGAGTCCCATCATGAGGCTCAGAACCTCAGGGTCAAGCCGATATTGGCCTGCCACTGGGTGATCAGCTCCCCTCGCACCCGAAAGGCGCAGATCTCGGGGTTGCAGAGAAACTGGCTGTCGTCGTTGACCAGGGCACCATAACCGCGCACCTCGGCCCGCACGGCCAGATGTTCGGTCAGGCGCGGCTGCACCCCGAGGGCCAGGGACATGGAAGGGGCCGTCTCGCTGTCGTAGGCATCGAAGCGGGTGACCCCGATCCCGGCGCCGATATAGGGGGCCAACAGGTTGTCCGAGAGAGTCAGGGCCCCGGCAAACTGCAGGGTGTCCACCGTCAGCCTGTCGGGTAGTTCGGGGGACACCCGGGTCGACTGGTGGCTGTAGAGCAGCTCCACCATGCCGGGGTCATCCACCTCCCTGCTGATGAAGAGCCCCCAGCTGCCGGAGCGCTCCCCTTGCAGGGTGTCGATGCCGCTCCCGTGCGGCGTGGGGGCCGGCTCGTCCATGGCCCGAAAGTCGATGGCCGAGCTGTATCCCGCAAAGGGAGTCAGCTGCCAGCCCGTCGCCGGGGGCTCGGCTGCCCAGCCCGCCAGGGGCAGCAGCAGCCCCGGCACCATCCCCATCGCTCCTCTCATGTGCTCATCCTTTGGTGAAAGACCTGCGCAAAGCATATCAGAGCGCCCGTCTCCCACACTGGACGGGGGCTGTACCAGCCCCATTGCCCCGCTCCCGATGGAAATATCTGTGCTCCCCGGGGTTATTCATCCGGGATTAACCTCGTCCCCGTAAGCTGGCGGCGCCACAGCGGTGGCATCAACAGACGAGGATCTCAGGAATGGTTGCCGCGCAACTCAACGACCCCCAAAGCACGCTCTCCGATACCCTGAGGGCCACCGCCCACGCCATCGAGGAGAGCCACATCAGCTTGCGCCAGATGCTGGCCCTGGTGGGCGAGCAGGGCATGCTGCTGTTTTGCGTGCTGCTCACGGTTCCCTTCCTGCTGCCGGTTTCCATTCCCGGCGTCAGCACCCCCTTTGGCCTGCTGATCCTCTTCATCGGCATCGGCATCACCCTCAACCGGGTGCCCTGGCTGCCCGCCTTCCTGATGGAGCGCCGCTTCGCCGCCGAGCACCTCAAGCCGACCCTGCACAAGGGGGCGGATCTGCTGGCCCGCATCGACCGCTTCATCCGCCCGCGCCTGCTCATCCTGACCGGCAGCGTGACCATCAACCGCTGCAACGGCCTGCTCATCATGCTGGCCGCCCTGCTGCTGATGCTGCCGCTGGGCGCCATTCCCTTCACCAACGCCATGCCCGCCTGGGCCATCCTGCTGCTGGCCATCGGCATGTTGCAGCGGGACGGGCTCTTCGTCGCCCTTGGCTATGCCCTGGTCGCTGCTACCCTGGTCTGGTTCAGCGCCCTGGCCATCGGCCTGCTGATGGCGGGGCAGAATATCTCGACCCTGTTCGGCTGATCTGGCCTGGCCAAATGAAAGAGGGCGACCCCGGGTCGCCCTCTTGCCTGTTCACTGCGCCCCTCAGGGTGCCCCATCGTGGGCAACCCGGTTGCGCCCGCCCCGCTTGGCCCGATAGAGCCACTCGTCCGCCCGGGCCAGCACGGTGCCAAGATCCTCTCCCGGCCGGATCAGGGTGGTGCCCAGGCTCACGGTCACGGGGGCGGGATCCGGCGCCATGGCCGCCACTGCGGCGCGGATCCGCTCCGCCACCTTCAGCAATATCCCCTCGTCTATCTGCGGCAGCAGGATCAGAAACTCCTCGCCACCGCTGCGCACGAAGAGATCCTCCCCCCGCAACTGGGCGGAGACGCACTCGCAGACCCGGCACAAGACCTTGTCTCCGGTCTGGTGGCCGAAGCGATCGTTGATCTGCTTGAAGTGATCGAGATCCAGCATGATGAGGCCGGTGAGATGCTGCCCCTGCACCCTGTGGTGATACTGGTCGAAGAAGAAGTGGCGGTTGTAGAGGCCGGTGAGCTGATCCGTCTCCCCGAGCCGCTTGAGCCGCTGTTGCAGCTCGTGCTGGCGGGTGATGCTGCGGGTCATCCAGGCCACCGCCCGCTTCCCCTCATATAAAGAGGGCAAGGGCGCTATCTTGCCCTCGAAACGCTGCATTCCCTGGGGCCCGGCGTCGGCGTCGATGCCGTCCACCTCGGCGGGAGAGAGGTCATACTCCACCACCTGCACCTGGCCGCTGGCGAGGGCCTGAGCCACCTGCACCATCACCCACTGCGCCTTGTCCTCGGGCAGCACGTCCAGCAGTTGTCTGCCGATCAGCGGGTTGCCGTTCTGGTAGGACTGCTGCTCCATCCCGCCGATGTACTCGATGTAGTAGCCATCTTCGCTGAGGATGAAAACGGGATCCGGCAACTGGGCCATCACTTCGTAGAGTTGTGCCACTGAGAGCGCCATCCGAACTCCTTACTATCCGTGGGAGTGGGTCCCTGTATCCCTGTTATACAAGACTCATGGAGTATCGCACAGGGGCAGAAAGCTGCCTGCCGGGCGGGAAGGATGCGGTCGGTGACGTGCCCACCGGACAAGCCTCCGGCAAAGGGGGTGGTAGCAATCGGGGATGCTGTCAGAGCCAGAATTGTCAGACAGTCAGGAAGGTTTTGTTGCCCTCAGGCAGTGCGACATGCCAACCCCTGTGGCGACAGAGGCGCCACAGGGGCATTCCCGCCTCCGGACAAGGGGGGCAAGGCCGGATCCCGGTCAAGAGGGATCCGGCAAACCGGCATCAGCGGGCAGCGGATCGGCTGGCATTCCAGAGCAGTTCGCCGCTCTTGAGATCCATCAGGCTCATGGCGAGCCGGTAGCGACCCCCCTCGGAGAGGAGATCCCCGTAGAGCATGTAACCCGCCCCGGTCTGGCGACCCAGACGCACCAGGGAGGCGGGGTTCATGCCCCCCTGCTGGTATTCGAGCTGACCCGTGATGGCCGCCACCTGGCCCGGATCTGCGAAACGAAAACCGCTATTGGCCTGAATGCGCTGGATCATGGCCACCGCCAGGGGCTGGGTGCTGAAGGGCTCACCTGTACCGTTCTGGGGCGCCATCAGCAGCAGTACCGGGCTGCTGCCCGCCAGCGCCTGCACATCGGCGGCCTTCAGGAAGTCATCGGCCAGGGCGACCGCCAGCCCCGTCGGTGCCACGGGTTTGGGAGCAGGCACCGGCTCGGCCTTGTCAGGCTCGGCCACGGGTTTCTCTGGTTTGGTCACCGGCTTGTCCGGCTCGCCGACCGGCGCAGGCGTCCCCCCATAGGGATTGACCGCACATCCGCCCAGCAGCAGGGCACCCACCATCAACAAGGAACGCAGCTTCATCTTTTCTCTCCGCCAGAAGTGTGCAAGGCGCACTTCGTCCATCATCCATTTTGACGGAGCCAGACTCCGCCGCCCCTCCATGCTAGAGACAAACCCGCCCCGGGTCGATGCGCACATGGGCAGGGGGCGACAGAGACTGGCGAAGCGGAGGGCACAAAAGGGTGGCAAGGCTCCACCCGATTCCGTTAGGGTAGCCAGAGCCCAGACCCCAGAGGAGCCCCCATGCACGGACCCGATCCCGCCAACCCCCACCCCATGAACGGCTTCCCCCAGGTGTGCTTTATCAAGAACACCATCAAGGGACCCAATATCGAGGTGGGTGACTACACCTATTACGACGACCCGGAGGATGCGGCGGGCTTCGAGCGCAACGTCCTCTACCACTTCCCCTTCATCGGCGACAAGCTCATCATCGGCAAGTTCTGCGCCATCGCCCGCGGGGTGAAGTTCATCATGAACGGTGCCAACCACCAGACCTCCGGCTTCTCCACCTACCCCTTCTTTATCTTCGGCAACGGCTGGGAGAGCGCCGCCCCAGCCCCTGGCAGCCTCCCCTACAAGGGAGATACCGTCATCGGCAACGATGTCTGGATAGGCTATGAGGCCCTGCTTATGCCGGGAGTCAAAGTCGGCAATGGCGCCATCATCGCCGCCCGCTCCGTGGTCACCGGCGATGTGCCCGACTACGCCGTGGTCGGCGGCAACCCCGCCAAGGTGATCCGCTATCGCTTTGACGACGACACCATCGCCCGTTTGGGCGCCCTCGCCTGGTGGGACTGGCCGGTGGAGCGGATCAGCCGGAATTTGAACTTGATCGGCGGCGGGGAAATGGACGAGTTGGAGAGGGCGGGGTGATGGCTGCCCACCTGAAGGCATCGGGAGAACCTCCCCAAACAGCCCTAGAGAGCACGGAGCCATCACCAGATCAGTGCGTTACAAGGAATTTAAAACAATCAGGTCCCACTGGAGTTATCAACATGACCATACCCGCTTTCACTGTCGTCCACTCAACACCGCCCGTCGAAACCTATCGCTATCTTCGAACCGCAGCCGGGCTCAGCCCAAAGACGCTTGAAGCAGCAGAGCGTGGTCTGCCCAATACGCTGTTTGCCGTCCAGGTGTTTTGCGGCCAGACCGCCATCGGCATGGGCCGCATCATCGGAGATGGCGGGACATTTTATCAAGTGGTTGATATTGCTGTGCTGCCTGAATATCAGGGTCAAGGGGTAGGCAAAAAGATCATGGCGGAGATCGCCGACTATATCGACCGCGAGGTACCGGAGTCAGGCTATGTCAGCTTGCTGGCAGATGGGGAGGCTTACCGACTCTATCAACAATTCGGGTTCTCGCTCACGGCGCCAGCCAGTCTTGGTATGGGGCTTAAGCGGATTGCCGCCGAAAAGTCCTGAAAAATCACTCACCTCCATACCCGGGACTGTCATGTTGGGATATCCACCTTCTTGTCTGCCCGGTGGAACAGGTCAGCCCGCAGGTGACACTGAACAGCCGCGGACAGATAGCCGTGCAGGAAGCCATCCCCCAGCCATCATCAAACAGGAAGCACCATGCAACTCACCCCACCCCAACCGCCTCAGGACGATGAGATCGAAGCGCTGCGCATTGGTCTCTCGGGCTACAACAAGGATCACGCCGGCACCCATCTGCGCGAGCGGATCGCCAGCTTTATCAAGGATGAAGAGGGCAAGGTTCACGGCGGCATCATCGCCGACATCAAGTGGGGATGGCTGCACGTCGACTGGCTCTGGATCGACGAAAGCATCCGCCGCGACGGCTGGGGCGGCCGCCTGCTCGGTGCCATGGAGCAGTACGCCCAAAGCAAGGGCATCACCAACTACCATCTGGAAACCACCAGCTTTCAGGCCCTCCCCTTCTATCAGAAGCAGGGTTACGAAGTCTTTGGCCAGCTGCCCGATATGCCGCCGGGGCATATCAGTTACTTTCTGAAAAAGCAGGATAAGTGATGCTATTCCAGCGCCTTGCCAACGCTCAACTCGTGATCCGCCCGCTCGAATCTGGCGATGCCGACGAGTTTGTCCGCGCGGCCCACGAATCGCTCGAGACGGTCGGCTGCTGGATGAGCTGGTGCTCCCGTTCATTTACTCGGGAGAGCGCGCTGGAGTGGTTTGCCAGCTGCGAGCAGGATCGCGCGGCGGGACGCGCCTTTGATATGGGCATTTTCTGCGCCACCACCGGCCAGCTCTTGGGTGGCGCAGGTATCAACCAGCAGTCGCCCCATCATCGCTACGGCAATATCGGCTATTGGGTACGGCAATCCCGCCAAGGCTGTGGCATCGCCCGACAGGCGGTCGCCCTGCTCCGTGACTTTGGCTTTCGGCAGTTGGGACAATTTCGGCTGGAGATCGTGATGGGAATTGGCAACACCGGCAGCGAAGCGGTTGCCATTGCTGCTGGTGCCACGGCCAGAAATCGCATCTTTCTTCATAGGCAGCCGATGGATGCACATATCTACGCCCTTGTCCCCGCGGACTGGTGCCTGTAGCAGGAGCATTCTGTCGGCTTATTTGAAGAACTGAGTAACTTCACTTCTGAACAAACCGGTCCGCCAAAAAGTGAATGTCTTAGACATCCATCACTAATTCTCGAGCACCCATTCTCCCTAATAGCTTGCACAGATCACAAGAGCCAAGAAAAAATGGTATCGAACTAAAGATATCCAACTCTAAGAGAAGAATTTTCTGCTTGAAACGACCTGACAAACCATCACACATTAACAACCAGGCACTCCCCCCTTCCTTTTGTATGTGGTTTAATAGACGAAGCTGAGTCCATGGAGAGGCGGAAATGAGCGTTGGCGTAGTCACTTTCTTCAAATACACGCACTTAGGTTTTTATCGCCACGGAAATGATAACTATCATGAACCGCTCGCGATGGAGGTTATGCTCTCATCTCTCCACGAGTGGTTTCAAGACAGGATATCTCTTGAAGATACTCTATTGTGGGATGATGAAACCCCTGGCTATTCTCATTGTAAAAAAGTGTACCTGAAGTCGATTGAGAAAGATGAAGCGACGGGAGAGTACATCATCATCTTGTGGCGTGCGGTGGGGAGTGGTGATGGAGTCTACGGAATCAGAGCTGATGCTCGGCTTGATGATGACACACTTTACGATGCCAATGATGCAGCTGATGGTGCGCGTGTGATTTGGGGTGAAGCTTCCTACTATTGGTTTATCCCCTCAAAAAATCTATTCGCATCAATTAGATTCCCAAACTCTATCGCTGACACAAATATGATGAACAAGTTCTTTAAAGACTTCATCTGTTTGCACGCAAATATCAGAGAAAAAAACCGCGAGGTGAAAGAAGGGAAGCAAGGGACATACACCTGCGTTTCATTTCCTGCCACAAGCGAAGATGAATCAGGCAATCTGTGGTTTAGAATATACTCGAAACAATATACGAAGTTAACAACACGGGCAGACTTAAATGCGATAGCTAGAGATATTACCCACTTTGTTAAACGTGAAGTTATCGCTGCCCGAGTGGAAAATCAACCTGACTGGACTAGGTTATTTGGTGGCCTTCCATTTATCTCTAGTGAAGTAACAAAAGACACTCGCAAGGTTGAGGTTAATATTGAAGCCAAACCGACGGCAGATGAGCTTAGGCGTATTTTAGACCAATATGGCGAAGAGTATGCTGGCGGGATGGAAGGTTGGCGAAATATCGGATTTAGAAAAGAAGGTGTTGGCGGTATCTGCTGGCTAAATAGTTTTGTTGTTAAGAGTGTTCTTACAGTTAATGACACTATTGCTAGTGGCATAGACTCGACTGGTCATTATACCGCAAGCCGAATATTCACAGCTCTTGAGTTAACTCGTGATGGATTGCTTGCTCCGTTTGCTAGAGATGAGCAAGAAGAAATTGCGGTAAGCTAGAGTGACAATAGGCACCTCCAACATGAAAAAAATGATTGCTTGGCACGTATTGGTTCTTGCTTTAATGACTTATGTAAGCCACCACTTTATGTCTGATATTACTTTCAAGGATGTAGAGGCCCTGATAGCAATCCTACAGAATACATCAGCAATGATTTTCACCATTATGGGGATCTGGATAGCATATATCTATCCAAATGCAGTATTGAGAATTGTTCAACCATCTAAGGTTACAGCTCTCTATTCAGAGGCAGATATCGAAAGGGTAAAATTATTAGTTGGTGTCGTCATATTATCGGCGACAACATTATCATTTCTTGTTATTGGTGTTGCAGCAAAACCTTTCATTGTAAAAACTGCGGCATTCACATCTAACCAAGAGGCTTTTACTGGCGTAGGCATATGGAGCCTTCTTGCTCTTACATATGCTCAACTTTTTTGCATATATATTGTCATAGCATCAAGCGTCAATTTCATATTGGACCTGAGAAACCTAAAGGCAAAGAAGAATCTATCCAGAAAACTTGATGGGGAGCAAAATGAATGAATAATCCTCAAGATACGAGTTTTTTGTTCATCGAAATGCGAAAGACAAACACTGCTTATTTAGCGTACCAAACTTAGTAGGCAGCAAGGAACGAAGTGAATTGCACCTCTATATTCAAAAAAAACGGTGTAATGCGCTCTGATTATTGCACCCTACGATTCCCCTTAGGTTATGGTGGGCACGGTTTTGGTTCCCCCTCCAATCCGCCGAGGGGAAGGGGCAAGGTCAGGAGCGCCATCAGGGATGATGGCGCAGACGCAGTCGGCACAGGGATGTGCCGTCTGCGGCGGTCCGTCCGACCTTGCACCTGACCCGAGGGAAACCGCGTAGCGGTCGGGTTGGCGGGGGTGGCCTTTCTTTTGGTGACTTTTCTTTGGCCACGCAAAGAAAAGTTACTCGCCCAAGCCCGAAGGGCGGGCGAAACCCCTTCGAGGCCAGCGGCCTCGCGTCCTGCACGGCGAAGCCGTGCCACCAAACAACGGCTCCTGCCGCCAACACCATGCCTCGGAACGGACGATTACGCCTGACGGCTAATCGACCCTACGACGGTGCGGCATAGAGCCGCATCAAGACCCCTCCCCAGCCCTCCCCTTCGCAGGGGAGGGAGCCAAAGAGTCGCCACCAGCAGGTGTGTGACCGAACGGTGCCCAATCGTTATACCGGGCGCCGCCGGCAAAGGGGGCCTGGCCGCCCCTATCGGCCCAAAAACGGCTCCCAATCCTTGAACACCGGCTGCAACCCTGCCTGCCGCACGGCGGCGGCCACTTCCCCCACCGGGCGGTCGTCGTGGATGGCGAACTGCTCCAGCTCCTCTTTATCCCCCTCGGCATAGCCACCCGGCTGGGTGCGCGACTCGGCCGACATCTGGGTGATGCCAAGGCGCACCGCGCCGTTGCGAAACGTGGCTGACTCTCGGGTGGAGAGGGACAACTCCAGCGTGGGCGAGAAGAGACGCCAGGCGCAGATAAGCTGGGCCAGCTGGCGATCCGACATGACCACGGCAGGCTCCAGCCCACCGGTGCAGGGGCGCAGGCGCGGGAAGGAGAGCGAGTAGCGGCTCTGCCAGTGGTGGCGCTCAAGCCAGGCGAGGTGCTCGGCGACGAAGTAGCTGTCGGCACGCCAGTCCGAGGAGAGGCCGATGAGCGCCCCCAGCCCTATCTTGTCGATACCGGCGCGGCCGAGCCGATCCGGCGTGGCGAGCCGCCATGCGATGTCCTGCTTGTTGCCGCGCAGGTGATGGCGGGCATAGGTGGGGGCGTGGTAGGTCTCCTGATAGACCATGACCGAATCGAGGCCGAGGGTTTTCAGCTCGGCGTACTCGGCTTGCGAGAGGGGCTGCACCTCCATCCCCACCGTGCTGAAGTGACGGCGGATGATGGGCAACACCTGCCGAAAATAGGCGAGCCCCACCTTGTGCTCGTGCTCGCCGGTCACCAGCAGCACGCTGTCAAAACCGCGCGCCTTGATGGCCAGACACTCGCGCTCAATCTCCTCGCTATTCAAAGTCTTTCGCTTGAGGCGGTTGCTCATGGAGAAGCCGCAGTAGGTGCAGTCGTTGGCACAGAGGTTCGACAGATAGAGGGGCACATAGAAGCCGATGGTGTTGCCAAAGCGCTGGCGAGTCAGCCGCTCGGCCTCGGCCGCCATCTGCGGCAGGTACGCTTCGGCGGCTGGGGAGATCAGCGCCATAAAGTCGGCCAGGGTGCGGCGGGAGGTAGTCAGCGCCCGCTCTACATCGGAGGCGGTCTTGGCGCGGATCTGCATGCCGATATCGTCCCACTCCAGCTCCTGCCATCTATCGAGAAAACTCTCCGACTTTCTCTCAACCCCCTCCCGGCCTCCCCCTTCACAAGGGGGAGGTGTTAATCCGCCCCCCCGATCTCCTACTTCACAAGAGGGCGAAGTCGACACTCCCTCCCCTGGCAAGGGGAGGGTCGGGGTGGGGTCATTGGCATGCTGACTCATAACGCCCCCAGAAAATCGGTGAGCGGGCTGGAGGCTTGCGCCTGCAGGGCGCGCGCGCCGAGACCTGCCTCATAGGCGCTGCGACCGGCGGTGCAGGCCAGTGCAAAGGCGCGGCCCATGGCAATCGGGTCGCCGCTCACCGCGATGGCGGTGTTGACCAGCACGGCATCGGCGCCGAGCTCAAAGGCGGCGGCGGCGTGGCTCGGTGCACCGATGCCCGCATCCACCACCACGGGCACATTGGCCTGCTCGACGATGATGGAGAGAAACTCCCGGGTCACCAGCCCCTGATTGGAACCGATGGGAGCGCCCAGCGGCATCACGGCGGCGCAGCCCACCTCTTCCAGCCGCTTGCAGAGCACGGGGTCGGCGCCGCAGTAAGGCAGCACCACAAAGCCCTCTTTAACCAGCTGCTCGGCGGCTTTCAGCGTCTCGATGGGATCTGGCAGCAGGTAGCGGGGATCGGGGTGGATCTCGAGCTTGAGCCAGTTCGTGCCCAGCGCCTCGCGGGCGAGGTGGGCGGCAAATACCGCCTCGGCGGCGGTCTTGGCCCCCGAGGTGTTGGGCAGCAGCTTGACCCCGAGTTGCCGAAGGGGCGTGAGGATATCGTCGTGGGCCTTGCCCGGTTCGAGCCGCTTGATGGCCATGGTCACCAGCTGGGAGCCGCTTGCCTCGATGGCGGCGGCCATCAGTTCCGGGCGGGCAAACTTGCCGGTGCCGGTGAAGAGGCGCGATGAGAAGGTGTGATCGGCAATTGTCAGCATGTCAGCCTCCGGCCACTGCGATAAGAAGAGATGAGGCCCCGCCGCAAGGCAGGGCGCTCGAAGATGGGACTGCGAGCATCATGGATCAGCCTCCCGCGATGGCGGTGAAGAGGTGGAGTTCATCCCCGTCATTGAGACGGGTCTCGGCCCAGCGGCCACGGGGCAGCACGGCGCCGTTAAGGGCCACCGCTACCCCCTGAGGGGGAATCTCCTGCACCGCCAGCAGCTCAGTCAGGCGCTGGCCGGTGGGCAGCGTCAGCTCGATATCGTTCAATCGGATCTTCATGGTTAATTCTCCTGAGCCGGGTGGGTGCTGCCGCAAACCGGGCAATCGGGGTCGGGAGCCAGCGTGAGGGTCTGCCACTGATGGGTCAACGCATCGAAGCGGCGCAATGTGCCCGCCACCGGGCTCGGCATCCCGAGCAGCAGTTTCAGTGCCTCCAGCGCCTGCAAAGAGCCCATCACCCCGACCAGCGGGCCGGTGACACCGCTGGTCTCGCAGCTCTGACTCACCTTGGTATCCAACGGATAGAGGCAGGCGTAGCAGGCGTGATCGCTGCTGGTGCGCACCATCAGCTGCCCCTGCCAGCCCACTGCGGCGGCACAGACCCAGGGCTTGCCCTGGGCCACGCAGGCGGCGTTGATGGCCTGGCGGGTGGCGAGGTTGTCGCAGCAGTCGATCACCAGATCCACCTCGGTCACAAACTCCGGCAGGCTGGCGGCATCGAGTCGCTGATTGATGGCAATCAGCTCCACCAGCGGGTTGTGGGCGGCCAAGCGCTCGCGGGCCAGCTCCGCCTTGGAGTGGTTGACCGCCTCGCTATCGAACAGGATCTGGCGCGGCAGATTGCTGGAGTCCACCGTATCGCCATCGGCCAGCCACAAAGTGCCCACCCCGGCCCCGGCCAGATAGAGGGCGAGCGGCGAGCCGAGCCCGCCGAGACCGACGATCAGCACGGACTTATCCTTGAGCCGCGCCTGACCGGCTTCCCCAATTTCCGCCAGCATCAGCTGGCGGCCGTATCGCAGATACTCTTTGTCACTAAGAGAAGCGGCATCAGAGCGCATGTTCTGCCTCCCGTATCACGCAGGCCGAGCGCGGTTCATCCCCCGCCCCCACGGCAGCGAGCAGCCGCTCGGTCGCGCCCTGCCAGTCATCGCTCGCCGTGATGGCCGAGACCAGCGCAATGCTGCCGACCCCGCTTGCCTTGACCGCCGCCACCCGCTCCTCGCTGATGCCACCGATGGCCACCGTGGGCCACTGCGCCATCAGGGCGCGGTAGTGGTGCAGCCGCGCCAGCCCCTGGGGGCGCGAAGGCATCGCCTTGGTGTTGGTCGGGAAGATATGGCCCAGCGCGATATAGGAGGGGGCCAGCTCGCGGGCCCGCATCAGCTCGAAGTAGCCGTGGGTGGAGATGCCAAGGCGCAGCCCCGCCGCCTGAATGGCGGCGAGATCGGCGGTCTCCATATCCTCCTGCCCCAGATGCACGCCCCAGGCGCCCGCCTCGATGGCCTGCTGCCAGTAGTCGTTGATAAAGAGCCGCGCCCCATGACGGCGACCAAGCTCAACCGCATCACGAATGGCCGGCGCCACCTCTGTGGCGGGCAGATTCTTGATCCGCAGCTGGATGGTCTTGACCCCGGCCCCCAGCAGACGCTTGAGCCACTTGACCGAGTCCACCACCGGATAGAGGCCGAGGTTGTGTTCGGTCGGCGCAAAGGGGCCCTGCGGCAGACGGGCGCTGCTCGCTTCATACAATCCAAAGCGGCGATCGAGCGGTGAGCCCGCCAGCACGGCACGGGGGAAGTGGGCAAGATCGGCAGGCCAGCCGAGATGGGCGATGGGCCCCGGGCCTGCCCCCACCCCTTGCGCCGCCGCCAAGCCCTGTTGCAGGTAGGCCCGCGCCAGGGTGATGGCGTCCTCCACCGGATAGTCCTGCGCCACCACGGCGGCGATGGCGCTGGCGTAAGCGCAACCGGTGCCGTGACCGTGGCGGGTATCGAGGCGCGGCGCCGCCAACCAGAATTCGCGGGTCTCATCCTGGTAGTAGTCGAGGCAGAAATCCCCGCCCCATTCAAGGTGGCCCCCCTTGACCAGCACGGCGCGAGCGCCGAGTTCGCGCAGCCGCCGGGCGGCGAGGCGCACCAGCTCGGGACTGGTGGCGGGCAGGCCGGTCAGGGCTTCCAGCTCGGGACCGTTGGGGGTGATGAGCGACAGACGTGGCAGCAGGTGCTCGCGCACCGCCACCAGCATGCCGGGCTCCGCCATGGGGGTGCCGGTGCTGGCGATGGCCACCGGGTCGTAGACCACGAAGGGAGCCTCGACGGTCGACAGGCGACGGGCCAGCACCTCTACGTGCAGCCGGGTCGGCAGCAGGCCTATCTTGATGGCGGCGGGTGGCAGATCCAGCCCCAGGGCATCGATCTGGGCGGCGAAGGTCTGCATCAGCACGGGGTCGACCATCTTCACCGCCACCGAGTTCTGGGCCGTGATGGCGGAGATGACGGAGCAGCCGTGTACGCCGAGGTCATGCATCGTGTGCAAGTCGGCCTGAATGCCGGCCCCGCCGCCGGAGTCGGACCCGGCGATGGTCCAGACCACGGGGCGGGCCTGCGTCACAGGCGACAGGTCGGCGGGGCTGACAGCCCCGCGCTCGCTGCTCACGCCTCCTCCCCTGCGGCCTGCTTCAGGGTCGCCGCCTGATGGTAGATCTCGCCGCCGGTCTCCTTGAAGGTTTCAGCCATGCGGGCCATGCCGCTCTCCACCTCGGCCACCACCCGCTCCTGCTGACCGTCCATGCCGACCAGCTTTATCTCTACGGCTTCCAGTTTGGCGGCATAGTCGCGCACGTCCTGGGTGATCTTCATGGAGCAGAACTTGGGCCCGCACATGGAGCAGAAGTGGGCCACCTTGCCGGACTCCTGAGGCAGGGTCTCGTCGTGGTAGGCGCGGGCGGTGTCGGGATCCAGGGCCAGGTTGAATTGATCCTCCCAGCGGAACTCGAAGCGCGCCTTGGACATGGCGTTGTCGCGGATCTGGGCGCCCGGGTGACCCTTGGCCAGATCGGCGGCGTGGGCGGCGATCTTGTAGGTAATCAGCCCCTGCTTCACATCCTCCTTGTTGGGCAGGCCCAGGTGTTCCTTGGGGGTCACGTAGCAGAGCATGGCGCAGCCGTACCAGCCGATGAGCGCGGCGCCGATGCCGGAGGTGAAGTGATCGTACCCCGGGGCAATGTCGGTGGTGAGCGGGCCCAGGGTATAGAAGGGCGCCTCGTGGCAGTGCTCCAGCTGCTCGGTCATGTTGCGCTCGATCATGTGCATGGGCACGTGGCCGGGGCCCTCGATCATCACCTGCACGTCGTATTCCCAGGCAATTTTGGTGAGCTCGCCCAGGGTGCGCAGCTCGGCGAACTGGGCCTCGTCGTTGGCGTCATAGACGGAGCCCGGACGCAGACCGTCCCCCAGCGACAGACTGACGTCGTAGGCGGCGCAGATCTCGCAGATCTCGCGGAAGTGTTCGTAGAGGAAGTTCTCCTTGTGGTGCGACAGGCACCACTTGGCCATGATGCTGCCACCGCGCGAAACGATGCCGGTGAGGCGCTTGGCGGTCATCGGCACGAAGCGCAGCAAGACGCCTGCGTGGATGGTGAAGTAGTCCACCCCCTGCTCGGCCTGCTCCAGCAGGGTGTCGCGGAACAGCTCCCAGGTGAGGTCTTCGGCGATGCCGTTGGTCTTCTCCAGCGCCTGATAGATGGGCACGGTACCGATGGGCACCGGGCTGTTGCGCAGGATCCACTCGCGGGTCTCGTGGATGTAGCGGCCGGTGGAGAGATCCATCACGGTGTCGGCGCCCCAGCGGGTGGACCATACCAGCTTCTCCACTTCCTCTTCGATGCTGGAAGTGACCGCCGAGTTGCCGATGTTGGCGTTGATCTTCACCAGGAAGTTGCGGCCGATAATCATGGGCTCGGCTTCCGGGTGGTTGATGTTGCTGGGGATGATGGCGCGGCCGGCGGCCACTTCATCGCGCACGAACTCGGGGGTGATGTTCTGGGGCAGTCTGGCGCCAAAGCCCTGACCCGGGTGCTGGGTGCGCAAGAGTTCTGAGCGCACCCGCTCGCGGCCCATGTTCTCGCGCAGGGCGATAAATTCCATCTCGGGGGTGACGATGCCTTGGCGGGCATAGTGCAGCTGGGTGACCCGGCGGCCCGGCTTGGCACGACGGGCGCTCGGCAGATGTTCGAAGCGCAGGTGATCCAGCCCCTCGTCCGCCAGGCGCTCCTGAGTGAAGGTGGAGCTGAGCCCGTCCAGCGCGTCGGTGTCATCGCGCTCCAGCACCCAGGCTTCCCGCAGGCGCGGCAGACCGCGGCGCACGTCGATGGGGGCGGCCTCTTCCCCATAGGGGCCCGAGGTATCGTAAACCGGCACCGGCTCGTTGGGCTCGAACTGGGGAGCGTCCTTGGTGCCGCCGACGAAGGTGTCGGCCAACTGGATCTCCCGCAGGGGCACCCGGATGTCAGGGCGAGAACCCTGGATAAAGATGCGGCGGGAGTTAGGGTGCGCCATCCCCTTGAGGTTGTCGATAAAGGTCTGGGCGCTGGAGCGCTGCTCGCGGCGACTGGATTTGGTGGTATCAGAAACATTGGTAGACATAGCAAAACTCACATTAACTGGTTGAAGTTATGGGTGTTTGCTTGTCTGGAGTTCGAGGAGAAGATGAACTTGCGGCGGGGTGTGCTCGGGGGAGTGAGTCGGGCATGGATCTTCCCTGCTCTGCCGTCCCTCTGCCCTGTGTGGCAGATCCGCAGGCCTGACGGCCCGGCGGGACAACCTCCCCCTGTGCGCCTGTGCCAGCCAGAGGCGGTCTGCCTCCAGCTGGCGGGAAGGTGTGCCTTCCCCGGCGCGGTAACCCGCAAGTTACCCTTGTTTCCCTTCGCAGGTCTTAACCTGATCAGGTTCCACGGATCCCGAATTAACGGTCTCAGCTTAGCGTCGTTCGACGGTCAGCACTCCGACAAGATGTGCGCCAGTATAAGTGGGGAAATTTAAAGTACAAGCCATTAACAAGGGGAAAGGGAGAGAGGTCTCACTCTTCGGCGTCGAGGGGATCCTCGGGGTCGGGAATGAGGATGTCGGTGAGGCGGCCCTCTTCATCCCGGCTCAGCACCAGGCGGCGACCCGGTTGCAGATCGGCGGCGCTGCCGTTGATCCAGCGAGTGTCAGCATCAAACACCAGCATGCCGAGATCCTGTAGCAGCAATGCCTGCTGATTGTGGGTGAGCAGTCGATCCTCCGCCCGCCGCCAGCTGGCCCCGAGCGCCGGATCCGGCGCCCCGTCGAGCACCCGGATCGTCTCGGCGACGCCGTAGCGGCTCTGGATCGCGAGGTGCATGCCGGGCACGAGCCCGTCCGGCTGCGCCACGCCGTGCAGTTCGGCACTGCCGAGCTCCAGCTCAGCCCCCTGGAATTGCAGGCGCACCCCGTCGTTGTGCTCCAGCTCCACCAGCCAGAGCTCGGCGTCGTCGGCAAGGGTGCAGAAGGGCAACAGCAGCAGGCAGAGTGCGGTTCGGGTCATGGCAGACGGTCCGGGGTCACGGGGTGAGGTTTAACTATGGCCCCGGACGGGCAATTTTTCCCGGTCCGCCCTGACCAGTCAGTCATCCTCCCGGCACTGGCTCAGGCGCATGCCGTCAAACTTGCACTCCAGCTCCAGCCAGCGTCCCTCAAACGGGGAGAGGCTCCCATCCGAGGTGACATAACCCCAGATCCGTCCCCCTTCCACCGGCCCTTCCAGCTCCATCTCGTCCTCCTCCTCCAGCGCCTCCACCTCGCGAATGAGCCGCCGCTCCCCTGCCGCCGTCTCCTGCACGACCCCTTCCAGATCGACCCAGGTCCCACCGAGATCGTCCTCATCCAAACCATCCTTGAAGCGGGTGCGCTCATCGATCACGAAGGGAATGCCGTTGACCATCAACTGGCCAAGCTGCCAGGTGGTGCGGCCCGTGAGCTTGAACTCGGCCGCCTGCACCAGACCAAAAGGCAATAGAATCAATAACCAGAAGGCGCGGAGAGACTTCTTCATCGGGGATCCTCGGGGTTACACTGGCACACAGGATGACCCATCCGGTGTGAAATGGCCGTGAAATAGCGGCACAGACCAGGAGATCAGAGCATGAAAATACTGGTGGTGGAAGACAGTCCCCAGGTGGCGGAGACCATCATGGACTATCTGGCGCTGGCCGGGCACAGGGTGGATTGCGCCTATCATGGCCAGGCCGCGCTGCAACTGCTGGCCCAGGAGCGCTTCGACGTCATCATCATGGACGTCATGATGCCGCGCCTCGACGGCCTGCGTACCGTGGAGCGGCTGCGTGCGGACGGCATCGCGACCCCGGTGCTCTTTCTCACCGCCCGTGACAGCCTGGAGGACAAGCTGGCAGGCTTTCGGGCGGGGGGCGACGACTATCTGGTCAAGCCGTTCGCCATGGAGGAGCTGGAGGTGCGCCTGGAGGCCCTCAGCCTGCGTGGCCCCAGAGGGGACATGGGCGTGCTCTGCTTTGGCGATCTGACGGTGGATCCCGCCAGCGGCCGCGCCACCCGCGCCGGCGTCGAGCTCAAACTCGGCAAGATCCCGTTCCAGATCCTCACCCTGCTGGTGAAGCGCGCGCCACAGCTGGTGACGCGCCAGGAGGTGCTCGACACCGTCTGGGGCGACGAGGAGCCCGACTCCGACGCCCTGCGCAGCCACATCTATGCCCTGCGCAATGTCCTCGACAAGCCCTTCCCCACCCCCATGCTGGAGACCCTGCACGGCCAGGGCTACCGGCTGGTGACCCCATGACGAACCCGACGCCGCCCCTTGCCTCCGGCCTGCCGAGCCTGCGCCGGCGCCTGGTGCTGGCGCTGGGAGGGGCCGGTCTGCTGCTGCTGGTGATCCTGAGCCTGCTGATGGTGGTGGCCGAGAACAAGATGGAGGAGCTGAGCCTGCGCCACTGGCTGGAGGCGGAGGCAACCCGCTATGACGACGACTGGTTGCGCCTCGGCATGGCGGCCCCCGCCCCCAGCCCGCGCCAGTTCTCCAGCTACTGGACAGAGGCGGGCCGCCTGCCCGCTTGGCTCAAGGCCTACCAGAGCCCCGGCTTCTTCGAGCATCAGCTGGGCCGGGAGGACAAGCATTTCCTGGTACGCGCCCACCCCTCGGGTCAGGGGCTGCTCTATCTGGTGTTCAACGACGATGCGGACGACTACCTGGACCCTTACGAAGCCAAGCTGCATCTGGTGACCCGCCTCATCGGCCTGGCCCTGCTGCTGGGGAGCCTCGCCTTCGGCATCTGGCTGGTGCGTCACATCACCAGGCCGCTGGAGCGGCTGCGCCAGCGGGTCGCCCACCTCACCCCGGATCAGGGGGACTTCGTGCCCGATGCCCCCTGGCAGGAGCTGCGAGAGATAGAGCAGGCGCTGCTGGCGGGCAAGCACGAGGTAGCCGCCGTGTTTGCCCGTGAACAGGAGTTCAGCCGCTTTGCCAGCCACGAGCTGCGCACCCCCAACATGGTGATCCAGGGATCCGCGGCCCTGCTCGGCAAGGTGAATGACCTGCCCGCCCCGGCAGCCCGCGCCGTCAGCCGCATCCGCGCCGCCGCCGACGAGATGGCCCTGCTCACCGAAACCTTCCTGCTGCTGGGACGCAAGGAGGCCGTGGAGCGCCCGCCCCAGCAGGTGGCGCCGCTCATTCGCCGGGAGCTGACCCGCCTCGCCCCCCTGCTGCAACGGGAGACGCTGGACATTCGCCTGCAACTGGACGAGGAGAGCGAGGTGCAGGCCCCCCTCTCCCTGCTCGCCATCGCCCTCGGCAACCTCTTGAAAAACGCCCTGAGCTACGCCGAGGGGCACATCGAGATCACCCTGCACGAGCAGGTGCTCACCATCAGCAACCCCACCGCCGCCGCGCCGGATCAGATCCTCGGCTACGGCTGCGGCCTCACCATCATCCAGCGCATCTGCGAGAAGCTGGGCTGGCAGATTGAGACCCATCTGGTGGAGGGGGTCTTCAGCGCCCGGCTGGTGATGATCCCCGGCGCCCCCGGGGCGGCATAACCCCCTCATTCCCGGCCCTTCTTCCCGGCTGTTCAACACAGTGGGAGAAGGGAGACACTTCCCGGCAAGCCCGCTGCCTTCCAGCCCCCCCAGATAGCAACAAGGCGCCCGAGGGCGCCCTGTGTTTACCTGTCTGACACTCGTTTGGGACTCATTCCGCCGGCTTGTGCTTGCGGCTCGCCTTGAGCTCGAGGAACTCGATGATCTTGCCCGCCACGTCCTTGCCGGAGGCGGCTTCCACCCCTTGCAGGCCGGGGGAGGAGTTCACCTCCAGCACCAGCGGGCCGCGGGCGCTACGCAGAATATCCACCCCGGCCACGTCCAGCCCCATGATCTTGGCGGCCTGCACGGCGGTGGCACGCTCTTCCGGCGTGATCTTGATGGCTTCGGCGGTGCCGCCCCGGTGCAAGTTGGAGCGAAACTCCCCCGGCTGGGCCTGGCGGCGCATGGCGGCCACCACCTTGCCGTTGACCACCAGGCAGCGGATATCGGCGCCGTTGGCCTCGCGGATGTACTCCTGCACCAGGATGTTGTTGTTGGTCTGGATAAAGGCCTCGATGACGCTCTCCGCGGCCTTCTGGGTTTCGCACAGCACCACGCCAATCCCCTGGGTGCCCTCCAGCAGCTTCACCACCAGGGGGGCGCCCCCCACCATGGTGATGAGATCCGGTACGTCGTGGGTGCTGTGGGCATAGCCGGTCACCGGCAGGCCGATGCCGTGACGGGAGAGCAGCTGCATGGCGCGCAGCTTGTCCCGGGAGCGGGAGATGGCCACCGAGCTGTTGAGAGCCATGGTGCTCATCATCTCGAACTGGCGCAGCACGGCGGTGCCATAGAAGGTGATGCTGGCACCGATGCGCGGGATCACTGCGTCATAGCTCTCCAGCTCCCGTCCTTCGTAATGGATGGAGGGGCTGTGGGAGGCGATGTTCATGTAGCAGCGCAGGGTGTCGAGCACCTCGACCTGGTGCCCACGGGCCCGGGCCACCTCGACCAGACGGCGGGTGGAGTAGTTGTTGGGCTCACGGGATAAAATGGCAATATTCATGGAAATGGCAGACCTGATAATCGGACTGGAGAGTATAAGGTGCCATGAACGACTGGCAACGCCAATCCTTTCCCCTCACCATGCGCGGTTCTGCAAGAACGGGCAAAAACCGAGAGTGCCGCACTCAAGAACGGACCAAAGCCAGGGACCGTTCTGCAAGACAGCGCCAGCCACCAGCCCTCATGCCGGATGGCGCCAGCGACGTCAATGGGGGCCGCGCAGCCCTTGCTGCAACTCAAGCAGCAGGGCGACCTCCTGCAAACGGCGCGCCGTGGTGCCGGCCCAGCCTCCCAAAGGCACGGGGGCCAGCAGGGTCTGGGCGATGCAGTGGCGATAGAGGGGCCCCTCATGTTGTCAGCCCCGCATCCCGTCGACGTCGTGATGGTGCAGCCACTCCAGGTTGCCGCAGCGAAGCAGCTCGATGCGCCGCCCGTCCTTGAGGTGCAGGCAAAGCCCCTTCTTCTACACCCCGGGACCGGCATACTTGTCGAGCCAGAGGGTCAGGGGCACCCCTGCCGCCTCGCCGCGCAGGCAGGCCCGCCCCTCGGCGGTCTCCAGATCCCCGCGCCGGATGGGCTGCCCCAGCCGGTCGCAGACGCCCTCCGCGATCAGGTGCAGGCGGTCGTCCCCACCCAGGGCCACCAGCAGTTCCCGGATCATCGCCAGCAGATGGGTGCCGATGTCGAGGATCACCCCGTCTGGATGGCGCAGGACCCGCCGATCCGGCTCCCCGGTGGCGAAGTTGAGGGCATAGGGATGCCCCGCCTCGTCCAGGCCACAGGGTTCCAGCAAAAAGCCCTCCACCGCGCTGATATCGGCGAGGGTGGCCAGCCCGACCCCGGCGCCCTCTGGTTCCCGAGGCTGCCAACCTTCATCCAGTTTGCCGCTCAGCAGCAACTGCTGGACGGCATTGCGGGCCATCCAGTGATCCAGCGCCAGCACCCTGGCTGCCACCTCGGGGGCCGCCAGCAGGGTGTGCAGGCGATCGTGCTGGGCCAGGGTGGCCACCACGGGTTTCTCCACCAGGATGAGGGGAATGGCGCTGGCCAGTGCCTGCTCCAGCACGGGCAGATGCAGCAGGGAAGGGGTGGCGATCACCAGCCGATCCAGGGGTTCGGCCAGCAGGGCTTCCAGGGTCGGGGCAGACATGACGCCGGGCAGGGTGATGGCGGGATCAAAACCCCATATCTCGGTATTTTCCGCCAGGGCGGCGAGTGCAGGCAGATAGGCTGTCTGCACCACGGCCCCCAGACCGACAAATCCAATCTTTATGGCAACCTCGATATGGTGTGCGTACCCGGCGCCTGCCCCGCACCGCGTGAAGCGGGGCAGACGGGGCTCAATGCAGGTTGGGCCCCAGCCAGCGTTCGGCCTCTGCCAGGGTCATCCCTTTGCGCTGGGCGTAGTCTTCCACCTGATCGTGCTGGATCTGGGCCACGGCGAAATACTTGCTCTCGGGGTGGGAGAAGTACCAGCCGGATACCGCCGCCCCCGGCCACATGGCGTAGGACTCGGTGAGCTGCATGCCGATGGCCTGCTCCACGTCCAGCAGCTCCCAGATGCTCCCCTTCTCGGTGTGCTCCGGGCAGGCCGGGTAGCCCGGCGCCGGACGTATCCCCTGGTAATTTTCGCGAATCAGTTCCTCGTTGCTGAGCGCCTCGTCCGGGGCATAGCCCCAGTGCACCTTGCGCACCTGCTCGTGGAGGTATTCGGCAAAGGCCTCGGCGAGGCGATCGCACACCGCCTGAATGAGAATGGCGTTGTAGTCGTCGTGGTCCGCCTTGTAGGCCTTGGCGATGGCCTCCTCGCCGATGCCGCCGGTCACCGCGAAGGCGCCGATCCAGTCGGGCTTGCCGCTCTCTTTCGGCGCCACATAGTCTGCCAGACAGTAGTTGGGGAAGCCCTGCTTCTCGCTCTGCTGGCGCAGGTGGTGCAGCACCTTGCGCACCTGGGTGCGGGTCTCGTCGGTATAGACCTCGATGCTGTCCCCCACGGCGTTGGCGGGGAACAGGCCGACGATGCCGGCACAGCGCACGCTCTGATCCTTCTCCAGCTGGTCCAGCATGGCGTTGGCGTCGGCGTAGAGGCGCGTCGCCTCCTCCCCCACGACTTCATCCTCCAGAATGCGGGGGAACTTGCCCGCCAGCTCCCAGCTCAGGAAAAACGGCGTCCAGTCGATGTAGGGGCGCAGCACTGAAATGGGCACGTTTTCGAAGGTCTGCACGCCGGGCTCCCGGGGCGCGGGGGGCTCATAACCGACCCAGTCCAGCTGATGGCGGTTGGCCCGGGCATGGGCCAGGGAAACCGGCTTGGAGCGCGGCTGCTTGCGGGCATGCTGATCCCGGGCAATCTCGTACTCCTTGTCGATGCGGGCGACGAAGGCGGGCTTGAGCTCCGGGCTCAGCAGGCTCTGGGCCACCCCCACGGCGCGGGAGGCGTTGGAGACATAGACCACGGGCTCGGAGTAGTTCTGCTCTATCTTCACCGCGGTGTGGGCCTTGGAAGTGGTGGCTCCGCCGATGAGCAGCGGCAGCTTGAACCCCTGACGCTCCATCTCTTTGGCCACGTGCACCATCTCGTCCAGGGACGGAGTGATGAGGCCCGACAGGCCGATGATGTCGGCGTTCACTTCCCGGGCCGTCTTGAGGATGGTCTCGCAGGAGACCATGACCCCGAGATCCACGATCTCGAAGTTGTTGCACTGGAGCACCACCCCGACGATGTTCTTGCCGATGTCGTGCACGTCACCCTTGACGGTGGCCAGCACGATTTTGCCGTTGCTGGAACCGCCGGACTTCTCCGCCTCGATGTAGGGTTGCAGGTAGGCCACCGCCCGCTTCATCACCCGGGCCGACTTCACCACCTGGGGCAGGAACATCTTGCCGGCGCCGAACAGATCGCCCACCACATTCATGCCATCCATCAGCGGCCCCTCGATGACGTGCAGCGGCTTCTCGGCCTGGGCGCGCGCCTCCTCGGTGTCCTCCTCGATAAAGTCGGTGATCCCCTTGACCAGGGCGTGTTCGAGCCGCTTGCCCACCGGCCAGCTGCGCCACTCCTGATCCCGCGGATCCTCCGCCTGGGCACCCGCGCCGCGATACTTCTCGGCGATGGCCAGCAGCGCCTCGGTGGCGTTGTCGTTGAGGTTCAGCACCACCGCCTCGACCTTCTCTTTGAGCTCGGCCGGGATGTCTTCGTAGATGGCAAGCTGGCCCGCGTTGACGATCCCCATGTCCATGCCGTTCCTGATGGCGTGGTAGAGGAAGACAGCGTGGATGGCTTCGCGCACCGGCTCGTTGCCACGGAAGGAGAAGGAGACGTTGGAGACGCCGCCGGAGATCATGGCGTGGGGCAGGTGCGTTTTGATGTCCTTCACCGCTTCGATGAAGTCCACCGCGTAGTTGTTGTGCTCGTCGATGCCGGTCGCCACCGCGAAGATGTTGGGGTCGAAGATGATGTCTTCCGGCGGGAAGCCGACGCGGTCCACCAGAATGCGGTAGGCGCGCTGGCAGATCTCGAACTTGCGGGCCCGGGTATCGGCCTGGCCCACCTCGTCGAACGCCATGACGATGACGGCTGCGCCGTAGCGGCGCAGCAGTTTCGCCTGCTCGATGAATTTGTCCTCCCCCTCCTTCATGGAGATGGAGTTGACCACCGGCTTGCCCTGCACGCACTTGAGGCCCGCCTCCAGCACCTCCCACTTGGAGGAGTCGATCATCACCGGCACCCGGGCGATATCCGGTTCCCCGGCGATGAGGTTCAGGAAGCGCACCATGGCCGCCTCGGCGTCCAGCATCCCCTCATCCATGTTGATGTCGATGATCTGGGCGCCGTTTTCCACCTGCTGCTTGGCGACATCGAGGGCCTCGTCGTAGAGCCCCTCTTTTATCAAGCGCTTGAACTTGGCCGAGCCGGTGACGTTGGTCCGCTCACCCACGTTCACGAACATGGAGTCCGCCGTGATGATGAGAGGCTCCAGGCCCGACAACCGGCAGGCTACCGGCAGATCCGGCAGGGCGCGGGGCTTGATGCCCGCCACGGCGTCCGCCATGGCGCGGATGTGGGTCGGGGTGGTGCCGCAGCAGCCGCCCACCAGGTTGAGGAAGCCGCTTTGGGCCCACTCGCGGATATGCTCCGCCATCTCGACCGCGTCCAGATCGTACTCGCCAAACGCATTGGGCAGACCGGCATTGGGGTGGGCGCTGACATGGGTCTCGCTGATGCGGGACAGCTCCTCCACGTACTGGCGCAGCTCGTCCGGCCCCAGCGCACAGTTGAGGCCGAAGGAGACCGGTTTGACGTGGCGAAGGGAGTGGTAGAAGGCCTCGGTGGTCTGGCCCGAGAGGGTACGACCGGAGGCGTCCGTGATGGTGCCGGAGATCATCACCGGCAGGCTGTAACCCAGCTCCTCGAACACCAGGTCCACCGCGAAGGCGGCCGCCTTGGCGTTGAGGGTGTCGAAGATGGTCTCGATCAGGATGATGTCGGCACCGCCCTCGATGAGGGCGTGGGTCGATTCGGTGTAGGCGGCCACCAGCTCGTCATAGGTGACGTTGCGCTTGCCCGGGTCGTTCACGTCCGGCGAGATGGAGGCGGTACGGTTGGTGGGGCCCAGAACCCCTGCCACAAAGCGCGGTTTCGTCGGGTCCTTGGCGGTCCACTCGTCCGCCACGGCGCGGGCCAGGCGGGCTGCCTCCCGGTTTATCTCGGCCGAGAGCGCTTCCATCTCGTAGTCCGCCATGGCGATGCGGGTGGCGTTGAAGGTGTTGGTCTCGAGGATGTCGGCCCCGGCGGCACAATACTGGTCGTGGATCTCGCGAATGACGGCGGGACGGCTCAACACCAGCAGGTCGTTGTTGCCCTTGATGTCGGTATGCCAGTCGGCAAACCGCTCCCCCCGATAGTCCGCCTCACCGAGTTTGTAACCCTGGATCATGGTGCCCATGGCCCCGTCGATGATCAGGATCCGCTCCTTGAGACAGGCTTCCAGCCTGGTTGTGACATCCGCTTTCTTGTTCGACTCTCTGCTCGACACCGCTCGTACCCCTTACATCCATGCAACTGCGTGATGTCCATCCTAGCAGCAATCAAATTAAATGGAAATCTAGCCGTCTATCTGTCCATGACAGCGATTAAATATAACCATAAATAGGTAATGAGCATGATCTAACCCGGGAGTACCCTATGCCCGTCCTCAAGAGGGATACGTGCTTGCTGTTTACCAAAGAGAAAAATAACTATGAGCGTCTACTACACACTCTGCTTCCTGGCAGCGTTGGCGATCTTCATCGCCTTTGCCAACCAGTATGTTGTGAAGATCCAGACCACCATCGCCATCACTGCGGGCTCCATGCTGATCTCCGCGCTGCTGGTGCTGTTTGGCAAACTGGGTTGGTTCAATCTGGAGCCTCTCGCCATCAAGACCATGGAGAGCATCGACTTCCAGAACTTCCTGTTGAAGGGGATCCTGGGCTTCCTGCTGTTCGCCGGCGGCCTTGGCATCAACCTCAAGGCGTTGCGTAGCCAGAAGTGGGAAATCACCATTCTGGCCATAGCCGCGACCCTGCTCTCCACCTTCCTCATCGGCTACGGCTTCTGGTTCATCGCCAAGCTGCTGGGCTGGGATGTGCCGCTGGTCTACTGCATGTTGTTCGGTGCCCTGATCTCCCCCACCGACCCCATCGCCGTACTGGCCATCGTCAAGAAGATGAAGGCGCCACCCCAGATCGCCATCCAGATCGAGGGGGAATCCCTGTTCAACGACGGTGTCGGTCTGGTCATCTTCGCCACCGTGTTTGCCGTGGCCTTTGGCGGCGTGGAGCCCACCTTCGGCAGCGTGGCCGGTCTGTTCCTGCATGAGGCTCTCGGCGGCATCCTGTTCGGGGCCGTGCTGGGTCTCATCGCCCACGTGATGATCAGCGCCACCGACGACGGCTCCCTGGAGCTGCTGCTGACCCTCTGCATCCCGACCGCGGGCTTCGCCTTCGCCAACATGATCGGCGTCTCCGGCGCCCTTGCCATGGTGGTGACCGGCATCATGATCGGCAACTGGACCCGTCATTCCGGCTTCTCCGAGCAGAGCCAGCACCACCTGGATCACTTCTGGGAGTTGATGGATCAGTTCCTCAACGCCCTGCTGTTCCTGCTGATCGGTCTGGCACTGGTGCTGCTGGACCTCGACTGGCGCGACTGGATCCTGCTGGTCATCGCGGTGCCGCTCTGCCTGGCTGCCCGCTTCATCAGCGTCTCCCTGCCCTATGTGACGTTCCGCAAGTTCCGCAGCTACAACACCTTCTCGGTGCGCATCCTCACCTGGGGCGGCCTGCGTGGCGGTCTGGCCATGGCCATGGCCCTGGCACTGCCATCCGGTGTCATGATGATCCCGGAGCACAACGTCGATCTGCGCCAGGTGATCCTGGTGATGACCTACTCGGTGGTGATGTTCTCCATCGTGGTACAGGGCATGACCATTACCCCCATGATCACCGCCGCCAAGAAGGCCTGCGGCGACGCCTGAGCCCGTCCCTGACCGGCAATGAAAAGGGCTCCCTCGGGAGCCCTTTTGTCACCCCCGTGGCAGTGAAAAACAGGGAATGACTGGGTGAACGCACAATTAGTGTTTGCTTTTTACACATTTCGAGGAGAGAATGCGCGCCGGCTAGTTAATCAGCCCTGATTATGTTCGCAATGCTTCACCTCACGATGAATCCTGCCAGTACCCGCATAACCTTCTTCTGATTTACTCGCCTTGAGAACCGTTCAGGCTGTCTGCCTGCGTTGCCCGGCTCTCACGGTGCAGACCCGATCTGCCCACTCCCAAGTAGCATCATGCATCCGCATGGTCCTTGGCGCCTTCCTTGAAAGTGCAGACGCCCCTGAACCGGGCTGGGTATTCCTGCGCGCTCGTCCGCCATCGTGCTGACCGCGCCCATTGACCTGACATTTGCCAATACAAGGAGCAAACACTTAATTTATATAGAGAAATACCATGATGAAACACGTACAGATCCGCAAACCCCTGCGTCGCAGCAAACCCATCAACCTGCCCGTGCAAGAGCACGACGACGATGCGTTCCTGATCCAGTTCAGCACCCGCTTCAGCGGCGGCTTCGCCATCTCCTGTGATGGTATCGCCGGCGAGTTCTCCATCGAAGAGCTCAACTGACTTTGCCTGCCCACTGGCAGCGCCCGATGCAGACAGGCCGCAACTCACGGCGGCCTCCTTGCCTGACGTCATAGTCTGCATGGCCCCGCTCCCAGAGCGGTGGCTAGACCCCGCAAGTCTCCTTGTCCGGCGCCTCCAGCAGCAGGCACTCCTCCTCACCGGCTCCCAGCCTGACCCGTTTGCCCTGACTCAGCCCCAGCTTGGCGAGTAGCCGGACCGAACGCTCATTGCCCGGAGTGACGATGGCGACCACCCGCTCGATCCCGAGCCGTTCGCGGCCATCTGCCATGGCCGCCCGCGCGGCTTCGATGGCATAGCCCTGGCCGCGCCAGGCGGGCAGGAAAGCATAGCCGATGTCTTCACAGGGCAGGGTATCGCGCTTGATGAGCCCGCAGATGCCGAGCCTGGCCCCGTCTTCCCGCCGCACCACCAGATAGAGTCCGTGACCGTGGCGGGCATAACTGACCGCAGGCCCCTGCTGGATGTAGTTTTCGGCATCCGCCAGGGTACGCACCCCGCGATCGCCGATGTAGCGGTGAAAATCGCCATCGTTGAGCAGTTCGAGAATGAAAGGGGCATCGACAACGGTCAGTTCGCGCAGTTCCAGGCGCTCGGAGAGGATCATGACATGGGCTCGTTCGGCAGAGAGAGTGTCCAAGACTGCTCCCGCCCCGCTTCCTTGGCAAGTCCCGGACGATATTTTCGCCCCGGGAGCCGCGTCCCCGCTATACTGCCCACCCCATGGAACAGGCAGGAGAACGGCCATGACCGATACCCCCGAATTTTTTGATGAAGAGACACTGCTGGAGATGGTGGAGAACCAGCTCGCCGACGGCCATCCCCTCCAGGTGAAAGCCACCCTGATGCGCCTGGTGATGAAGGGCACTCCGCGGGAAGAGGCGCTGCAATACATCGCCTGCGCCCTGGGCGCAGAACTCATGGCCATGGAAGCCGAACAGGGCCCCTTCAACCTCGTCCGTTACGGCGAGTTTCTCGACAGCCTGCCCGAGATGCCCTGGGCCGAATGACCCGTGCCGATTAGGCAAGCCCCGGCGCCAGCCATTATCATTACTGCCACCACCAATGACGGGAGTATGGGGATATGCGCTGGCAAGATCGCCGTGAGAGCAACAATGTGGAAGACCGGCGCCAGCAAGGCGGCGGCAACGGGGGCGGCGGCCTGCCCATCGGTGGCAAGGGGCGCCTGATCCTGCTGGTGGTGGTCATGGTGGCGGGGTACTACGGCGTGGACCTCGGCCCCCTGCTGCAGGATCCGGCCCCGCAGAGCCAACCCCAGCGTCAGAACTCGTCCCAGGCTGCCAACGATCCCCTCGCCCGCTTCACCTCGGTGATGCTCGCCTCCACGGAGGACGCCTGGGGCGAGATGTTCCAGCAAAGCGGCAACCACTATCAGGCCCCCAGACTGGTGCTCTATCGCGGCGCGACCCGCACCGGCTGCGGCCAGGGGCAGTCGGTGATGGGGCCCTTCTACTGTCCGGCCGACAGCACCGTCTACATCGATCTCTCCTTCTATCAGGACATGCGCGACAAGCTGGGGGCCGACGGCGACTTCGCCCAGGGCTATGTGATCGCCCACGAGGTGGGCCACCACGTGCAGAACCTGCTCGGTATCTCCACCAAGGTGCGCCAGCAGCAACAGGGGCTGAGCCAGGTCGCCCAGAACCGGTTGTCGGTCAAGCTCGAACTCCAGGCGGACTGCTTCGCCGGGGTCTGGGGCCACTACATGGAAAAAGAGCAGGTGCTGGAGCGCGGCGATCTGGAAGAGGCGCTCAACGCCGCCCAGGCCATCGGCGACGACAGGTTGCAGCAGCAAGGTCAGGGCCGGGTCGTTCCCGACAGCTTCACCCACGGCACCTCGGCCCAGCGCCTCACCTGGTTCAAACGCGGTTTTGACAGCGGCAAGCCCGCTACTTGCGACACCTTCGCCGCCCGCTAGACGCCCAAAAGAAGGGCCGGATCCTGACAGGATCCGGCCCTTTTTCCATTCATGGGAATCTCAGTACAGGGAGTTGACGCTCACCTCCTCCTCCCATGCGGCAGCGGCAAGTAGGTGGAGTTGGCCGAACGGCCGGTGACGAAGTAGATGTGATCGCCGCGCGGGAAGTGCATGGCGATGAGCGCCTTGCCCACCTCTTTCGGCACGCTGAACGCGTCCCAGCCGTTGCTCATCTTCTCCCAGAAGGCCGGATTCTTCAGGCAGCTCTCACCATTGGGGGAGAACGCCAGCTTGCCGCGGTAGCACCCCGGGCTGGAGAAGAACAGGGTGTCATCGATGTCAAAACCCATCGCCATCGGCGGCAGCCCATCCAGGCTCCTGGCAATCTGCATCACCGACACCTAGTGAAGGGGGGCCTGCTGGGCCAGACTCACCGCAATGACACCGGCGGGGCTGGTCGGGATTTCAACTGCCACGGCGGGCAGGGTCAGGCTGGCGGCAACCAGGGCAAAGCGGGGCGATAAGGACATTAGTCCCGATATAAGGTGTTCATGACGAACTCCCCAGGCCCAAGACCCATCCGCCAGCAGGCTCTTTCGGCACTTCTTGTCCCCCGCTCTCGCCCCGGTGGGCTATAACTGCTGTACGCCTTCTAATGGCATTCAAATCAATTGCACCATTTACCGGAGATGCCATGGACGTGCACACCGCAGCTGCCCATTCGAATACTGTCACTCCCGCTTCATCCCAGGCCAGACTGGAGGCCGTCGACCAGCTGATGGCCCGGCTCGAGATCGCGCCAGACGGATTGATTCTGGATGCCAACCCCCGCTTTCTCGCCATCATGGGATACCAGCTGGCCGAGCTCAAGGGTCAGCACTACAGCATGCTGTTCCCCGCGGAGGCAGCAGAATCCGCCGACGAGGCCGCCCGTTGGCAGGCGCTGCGAACGGGGCAGGCACAGGAGGGAGAGTTTCGCCGCCGGGATCGGCAGGGGCGGGACATATGGCTGCGAGGCAGTTGCAGCCCCCTGCTGGACGAACAGGGCGCGCTGGTTCAGGTCATCGAATACACCATGGACCTGACCGAACAGAAGCAGCTGAACGCCAACTTCGAGGGGCAGCTCAACGCCCTGAGCCGGGTCATGGGCAAGGTGGAGTTTTCACTGGATGGCATCATCCTCGATGCCAATGCCCGCTTCCTGGAGACAGTGGGCTATCAGCTGGAAGAGCTGAAGGGCCAGCACCACAGGCTGCTGGTCGATCCCGACTACGCCCAGTCGACCGACTATCGCACCTTCTGGGAAACCCTGCGCCGCGGTGAATTCCTGGCGGGAGAGTTCTGCCGAATCGGCAAACAGGGTGAAGAGATCTGGATCCAGGGCTCCTACAACCCGGTGCTGGATCTCACCGGCAAACCCAGCAAGATCGTCAAGTTTGCCACCGACATCACAGCCCAAGTAGAACAGCATCACCAGCTCAAGCGCGCCATGGAGGAGGCGGAAGAGGCCGCCAGGGTGCGCGAGGAGCTGCACAAGTCGCTGCAGGAGATGTCGACCCCGGTCACCCCCATCTGGGACGGGATCCTGCTGCTGCCGCTGGTGGGGATCATCGACTCCATGCGTACCGCCGACGTGATGAACAAATCGCTCACCAAGATTGCCGAGACCCGGGCCCGGGTCTTCGTGCTGGACATCGCCGGAGTCGCCACCGTGGATACCGGCGTCGCCAACCAGCTGATCAAGATCACCAAGGCGACCCAGTTCATGGGGTGCGAGGCCATCATCTCCGGCGTCTCGCCGGCCATCGCCCGCACCATGGTGGAGCTGGGGGTCTCTGTCGGCGACATCCGCACCACGGCGACCCTGCGGGATGCCTTCGAGATCGCCCTCAAGCGGGTCGGATCCACCCTCTAGGCCTCTAGGAGAGATGCATGCAGCTCAACAATGATCTGGGCATCGCCGACGTGGCCGACTGCATCGTGGTCAGCATGCGCCCCGACCTCGGTGACGAGGGCATGCAGCAACTGATGCAGGCCCTCTCCCAGCGGCTGATGCTGGGCCGCCAGCACGCGGTACTGCTCGACTTCTCCGGGGTCATGCTGCTCGATCACCACGAATTCAGGCAGGTACGCAAACTGGCCGAGGTGTGCCGCCTGCTCGGTGCCGTCTGCCTGCTGGTTGGGCTCAATGCAGGGATCGCCGCCTTCCTGGCGCTGGCCGATGCCGAGCCCGGGCCGCTGCGCTGCTTTCTCGACATGGACGATGCCTTCGCCCATGTTCGCAGGACGCTCAAGGATGAGGAGTAGCGCATCATGCAGTTGGAACAGTGCCTTCAAGAAGCCAGCTACCCGCTGCGCCACGACATCGACCTGCACCTGACGGTGATGGCGGTACGCCGCCTCCCCTTCATCGCCAACCTGTCCGAGGTGGACCGTGCCATGCTCTCCACCGTGGTCTCCGAGCTTGGCAGCAACATTCTGAAATACGCCGAGCGGGGGGAGATCACCCTCACCCTCCACCATCCCAGCGGGCGTCCCTGCATCGACATCGTCGCCCGCGATCAGGGCCCCGGCATTGGGGACGTGCATCAGGCCATGCAGGATCACTACAGCACCTCGGGCACCCTGGGGCTAGGCCTGCCCGGCGTGCGCCGCATGATGTCGGAACTCACCATCAGCACCCCGCCGGAAGGGGGAACTCTGGTGCAGGCCCGCAAGTGGCTGGGCGCGGCCCCTCTGGTATCCAGGCCAATCCCCCCCCTCGCCTGTGCCGGCCAGCTGCACGCCGGCCTGCAACTGGCATGGGCCAGCGAGAACCGCCCCTGCTATCCGGAACGGGTCTCCGGTGATCTGGCCTTCATCCGGCCGGGGCCGGAGGGGGTATCGCTGATCCTGATCGACGTGAGCGGCCACGGCGCCTCGGCCAACAAGCTGGTACAGGTGCTGGAGGCGGCACTGCAGCAAACTCACGAGCAGGAACCGGCCCGCCTGTTGCAACTGCTGCACCAGCACTGCATCGGTACCCGGGGTGCCGCCGCCGGCGTGGCCCTGGTCAACGGCGAACGGGGTGAGCTGAGCTATGCCGGCATCGGCAATACCCGCATCTGCCTGCGCGGTCATGATCCCTGGCGCGGCATCTCCCGCGATGGGGTGCTGGGAGAGCGCTTCCCCACCCCCTTGCTGCAGCGCCAGCCACTCGTCGCGGGGGACGTGGTGATGCTCTATTCGGACGGTATCAGCGAATCCCTCAACCTGCGCGACGGTACACTGGATCTGGCCGCCGAGCCCGCCCAGCTGGCACGCCAGGTGATCGCCCACAGTGGCCGCAGCACCGACGATGCCAGCTGCATCGTGCTGCGCGTGCTGGCAGGAAAGGAGGACTAGATGCGGCAACTGATAGGCGAAACCCTGCTGTCAGGCCCGGCGGCGGCACTCACCGCCCGGCGCAAGGTGATCCAGGTACTCACCTGCCTCGACGGAACTCCCACCTTCGTGGCACCGCTGGCGGGCGCCACCTCCGAGCTGGTACGCCAGCTGGTGGCGAACACGGAGCCGCTGCAACTGCAGTTGTGGCTGGAGCCTAGCACACAGGAGTTGTGGCTCTCGCTCTCGGCTGACGCCCCCATCCCCCCCGAGCAGGACGGCCGCCAATCATGTGGCATCCGATTGGTCGCGCACGCGGACAACGCCATCGCCCTGGTCTACCGCCTGCCCCGCGGGCCCGATGAACTGCTGCTGCAACAGATGCAGCAGCAGTTCGCAGAACCGACCCGGGACGAGCTGTTTGCGGTGATGCAGGCCAAGAACCAGGAGCTGGAAGTGGCCTATGAGCTGGCGGAGGGCGCAACCCGGGCCAAGAGCGATTTTCTCGCCAACATGAGCCACGAGATCCGCACCCCCATGAACGCCATCCTCGGCATGTCCCATCTCGCCCTGCAGACCCGGCTCGATCCGCAGCAGTTCGACTATGTCAGCAAGATCCAGCGTTCGGCCCAGCATCTGCTCGGCATCATCAACGACATCCTCGACTTCTCCAAGATCGAGGCCGGCAAGCTGGATCTGGAGCGGATCGAATTCGATCTCGACCATGTACTGGAGAATCTGGCCACCCTGGTGGGCGAAAAGGCGGAAGCCAAGGGCATAGAGTTGCTGTTCGAGGTCGATCACCAGCTCGACACCCTGCTCTATGGCGATCCCCTTCGCCTCGGCCAGATCCTGATCAACTACGCCAACAACGCGGTCAAGTTCACCGAGCAGGGGGAGATCCTGGTCAAGGTCAGCTGCCTGGAGAAACAACCCCAGGAGGTGTTGCTGCACGGCTCGGTACAGGACACCGGGATCGGCATGAGCCAGGAGCAGCAGCAGCGGCTGTTCCAGTCCTTCCAGCAGGCGGACAGCTCCACCACCCGCAAGTACGGCGGCACCGGCCTCGGCCTCGCCATCTCCCGCAAACTGGCCGAGCTGATGGGTGGCGAGGTGGGGGTACAGAGCGAACCAGGCCAGGGCAGCACCTTCTGGTTTACCGCCCGACTCGGTAGGGGCAGGCGCAGATCCCGCTATCTGCCGAGCCTGGATCTGCGCGGGCGCCGCATGCTGGTGGCCGACGACAGTGCCAGCGCCCGCACCATCATGGCCGCCCTGCTGCGCAGCATGAGCTTTGTGGTGGACACCGCCGAGTCGGGCCAGCAGGCACTACAGATGATCGCCGGCGCCGAGCAGGAGGGACAGCCTTACGAAGTGGTATTGCTGGACTGGCACATGCCGGGGCTGGATGGCATCGAGACCGGTCGCCGCCTCATCGCCCGCGGCATGGGCCCGCGTCCCTATCGGGTCATGGTGACCGGCTACGGACGGGAAGAGGTCTTTCGCCAGGCCGATGCCGCCGGCTTTGATCGAGTGCTGGTCAAGCCCGTATGCGCCTCCGTGCTGTTCGATACCGTCATCGGCCTGTTTGGCCAGCAAACCAGTTCACTCACCTTCAAACCACCGCAGGTGACCCATCGCTACCGCTTCGACGGACTCAGGATCCTGCTGGCGGAAGACAACGAGCTCAATCAGCAAGTCGCGCTGGAGCTGCTGCGGGCGGTCGGTGCCGATGTCAGCATCGCCGGCAATGGTGCCATCGCGCTGGAGATGGTGGCCCAGACCCACTACGACCTGATCCTGATGGACATGCAGATGCCGGTGATGGATGGCCTGGCCGCCACCCGGCTGTTGCGCGAGCGGGAAGGCATCGGGCAACACACCCCGATCCTGGCGATGACGGCCAACGTCATGGCCGGTGACCGCGAACGCTGCCTCGCTGCCGGGATGGACGATCACATTGCCAAGCCCATCGACCCCGACAGGCTGTATGCGGCCCTGCAGCGCTGGGCAACCTCCTTCAGCCGCGAGGTCAACAGCACGCTCACTGCCTCACACGCATCACCCGCCACCGCCTTGCTGCCACAGCTGCAGGCGATCGGGCTCAACGCCGAGCCAGCCCTGCAACGATTGATGCATAACTGGGAGTGGTATCGGGATCTGCTGCAACGTTTCGCCCGCCAGGGGAGTCAGCCGATGGAAACCCTGCTGGCCGCCCTGCAGGCGAATGACCGGGAAGAAGCGCATCGACAGGCCCATACCCTCAAGGGCATAGCCGCAACGCTGGGGGCCGGGTCGCTGCAGGATGTCTCGGCCCGGCTGGAGAGCGCCCTCGCCCGGGGAGACGATGCCACCAGCCTGCTGCCGCTGGCCGAGCTGGGGCTGCAACAGCAGCAGCAACTGGCCGCCAGCCTGCTGACACTGCTGCCGGCCCCTGCCACCCCCGGCTTGCCGGAGGCTACCCCCGCCGAGCTGGCCCCCCTGCTGCACCAGCTGACCGGGCTGCTGCTGGAAGACGATGCGGAAGCCTTCATCCTGTTCCAGCGCAATCAGGCCAGGCTCGCTCCCCTGCTGGGCGAGGCAGCACCGGCCATGCACGATGCCATGACCCGTTTTCGCTTCGCCGATGCCCTGGCATATCTGCAACAAGTCCGGGCCCTCAGACCCGATCTGTTCAACCAAGAGTGAGGCGCCATCATGCTCAACTTGCTGGATCCCGATACCAAACCCACCCTGCTGGTGGTCGATGACACACCGGAGAACCTCTCCCTGCTCAGCGCCCTTCTCAGCCCCCACTACCGGGTCAAGGTCGCCATCAGCGGCCAGCGGGCACTGGAGATCCTCTCGGCCGGCACCCGGGTGGATCTGATCCTGCTCGACGTGGTGATGCCCCAGATGGACGGCTATCAGGTGATGCAGGCGCTGCAGGAGATGCCGCAGGTGCGGGAGATCCCGGTGATCTTCCTGACCGCCAAGGTGGAGGAGAGTGCGGAGGCGCACGGCCTGGCGCTGGGGGCCGTCGACTACATCCACAAGCCGATCACCCCCGCCATCGTGCTGGCCCGGGTCAGAAACCACCTGGAGCTGAAAGCGGCGCGGGATCTGCTGCACGACCAGAACGCCTTTCTGGAGCAGGAGGTGGAGCGGCGCACCCGGGAGAACGAACTGATCCAGAACATCACCATCCACTCCCTCGCCTCTCTTGCCGAAACCCGCGACAACGAGACCGGCAACCATATCCTGCGCACCCAGCACTATGTGCGGCTGCTGGCGGAGACCCTCTGCGAGCATGCCCGCTTTCGTGCAGAGCTGACCCCCAAGACCATCGATCTGCTGTTCAAATCGGCCCCGCTGCACGACATCGGCAAGGTCGGCGTGCCAGACCGGATCCTGCTCAAGCCTGGCAAGCTGGATGCGGACGAGTTTGCCCAGATGAAGCACCACTCCATTCTCGGCAAGGAAGCCATCGTCCATGCCGAGGAAGCGCTGGGGGTAGAGGTGGAATTTCTGCGACTGGCCAAGGAGATCGCCTGCTACCACCACGAGAAGTGGGACGGCACCGGCTATCCCTATGGCCTGCACGGTGACGAGATCCCGCTCTCGGCCCGCTTGATGGCGCTGGCCGACGTGTACGACGCCCTCATCAGCAAGCGCTGCTACAAGGCTGCCATGTCCCACCAGGAGGTGGTGCCGATCATACTGGCGGGACGAGGCAATCACTTCGACCCCGACATCACGGACGCCTTTGCCCGCATCCACCAGCAATTCCACGAGATCGCCCTGCGTTACAACGACGACAAGGGCGAGCGGGAGTCCAATCGCGACTAGGCGGTGGCGGGCAGCAGATCGGTGAAGACGAAGCCGTCTCGCAGCACCGTTTCCCCCACCCGGATGAGCAGGGGATGCAGGAACATGGGGCCGTCCCAGGCCAGGGTGTGAAACTCCCCGTTCTCGCCGCAGGGATCCACCCCGGCGGGCAGGGCAGCCAGGAAGGCCGGGCCGAATTCATGACCACCTAACCCGGCGTCCAGCTTGCCCGGATCCAGGGTGCAGACCCTGGCCTTGAGCCCGGCGTCGATCATCGCCTGCGCCAGCTCGGTCGTGTCGCTGCCCCAGAGCGGGAAGAGCGGCGTGATGCCGGTCCCCGCCAGTTGCCGCTCCCGATAGGCGCGCACATCCTCAAGAAAGAGATCCCCGAACGCCATGTGGTGAATGTCCTTGGCCTGCACATCGGCGATGAAGCCCGTCATGATGCGCCCATACTCCTCGTTGCTGCAGGGCCAGGGCAGGTCGATGGTGGTCAGCGGCAAGCCCACGCACTCAGCCTGTGCCAACAACAACTGCTTGCGCACCCCGTGCATGGCCACCCGCTCGAACGCCTGGTTGAGGGTGGTGAACAGCCCCACCACCTCGATGGCCGGATCCTGGCGCAGGCGATGCAAGGCCCAGGCGCTGTCTTTTCCGCTGCTCCAGGAGAGCAGTACCTTTTTCTTCGTCATGATCTCTCCAGCTCCTTGCCGCACCGTGCTGCAAGACAGTGTTGCGAATTGTGCGATTTACATTGCGGGACACAAAAGCATACCCTCGTGGGTGAGCGTATCCCCGCAGCACACCGGGGAGAATAACTAAAAAAACGATGGGAAACATAAGGATATGAGTAAAGTCAGCACATCGCACGACCACGGTCGCCCCCTCAATCGACAGGATTACAAGACCCTGAGCCTGGCGGCGCTGGGCGGCGCCCTCGAATTCTACGACTTCATCATCTTCGTCTTCTTCGCCGTGGTCATCGGCGAGCTCTTCTTCCCGGCCGACATTCCCGAGTGGCTGCGCCAGTTCCAGACCTTCGGCATCTTCGCCGCCGGCTACCTGGCCCGCCCCCTGGGGGGCATCATCATGGCCCACTTTGGCGATCTCATCGGCCGCAAGCGGATGTTCACCCTCAGCATCATCCTGATGGCCTTGCCGACCCTGCTGATCGGCCTGTTGCCCACCTACGCCGTGCTCGGCATCGCCGCCCCCCTGCTGTTGCTGCTGCTGCGGATCCTGCAAGGGGCCGCCATCGGCGGGGAGGTCCCCGGAGCCTGGGTCTTCGTGGCCGAACACGTGCCCGCCCGCCGGGTCGGTGTCGCCTGCGGCACCCTCACCGCGGGACTGACCGCCGGCATCCTGCTCGGCTCCCTGGTGGCGACCGCCATCAACCGTGGCATGAGCCCGGGCGATGTGAGTGACTGGGGCTGGCGTCTGGCCTTCGTGCTCGGCGGCGTGTTCGGCATCGTCGCCATGTACCTGCGTCGCTGGCTGCACGAAACCCCGGTCTTCGCCGAGATGCAGGCCAACAAGTCCCTGGCCGAGGAGCTGCCCCTCAAGACGGTGCTGCGTGAACACAAGGGCAGCGTCGTCGTCTCCATGCTGCTGACCTGGCTGCTCTCCGCCGGCATAGTGGTGGTGATCCTGATGACCCCGACCTATCTGCAGAAGGTCCACGGCATCAGCCCGGCCGATGCCCTGACCGCCAACTCCCTGACCATCGTCGCCCTCACCCTGGGCTGCATCGTCTATGGTCGCCTGATCGATGCCATCGGCAGCGGTCCTACCTTCATCCTGGGCTCCCTGCTGCTGGCCGGCGCCACTTATACCTTCTACCACAGCCTGGCAGTCGGCACGGATCAGCTGGTGCCCCTCTACATGCTGGCGGGCTTTGCGGTGGGGATCGTCGGCGCCGTGCCCTACGTCATGGTCAATGCCTTCCCGCCGGTGGTGCGCTTCTCCGGGCTGTCGTTCTCCTACAACGTGGCCTACGCCATCTTCGGCGGCCTCACCCCCATGCTGGTCACCCTCTGGATGAAGGAGGACGTGCTGGCCCCCTCCCACTATGTGGTCAGCCTGGCCGCCCTCGGTTTCGTGCTCGGCATCTGGCTCTGGCTGCGCCAGCGCGGCCAACGCCAGGCCACCCCGCAGGCCGCCTGATCCTTCCCAAGCAAGCCCCGCACTGTCGGGGCTTGTTCTTTGCGGATATCATCGACCGGGTGGCGGTCCGCTGCGGACCTGCCAGCTCACCCCAATCCGTCCATCTGCCCGAGGTCCACTATGTTCTTCCAGGTCGTCTTTCTCGCCTTGCTGGCCCTGCTGCCCATGGTCAACCCGCCCACCACGGCCACCCTGCTGCTGGGACTGAGCAAGGGCATGTCCCGCGAGCACATTCGCCGCCAGATCAACATGGCCGCCCTCTATCTGTTCGCCACCCTGTGCGTCAGCTTCTTCATCGGATCCTCCATCCTGGATCTGTTCGGGATCTCCATTCCCGGCCTGCGCCTGGCCGGTGGCCTCATCATCGCCTTCATCGGCTTTCGCATGCTGTTCCCCTCGCCAAACCAGTCTGCGGGGGTCGAGGCCAACCAGAATATCGCCTTCGTGCCCCTGACCATGCCCAGCATGTGCGGACCCGGCACCATGGCGCTGGTGATCAGCGGCGCGGCCCAGATCGCCGAGCTGCCGGCCGAGGCCAATCGCGTCGTCATCTATGCCGCCATGGTCACCGCCTTCGCCCTGATGAGCCTGATCAGCTGGGGTGTGCTCAAGCTGGCAGATCCCGTGTGCAAGATCCTGGGAGCCACCGGCATCGACGCCATGACCCGCATCATGGGTTTCCTGCTGGTGTGCATGGGTATGCAGTTCTGCATCAACGGCGTCAAGGAGGTGGCGCAGGATCCCGTCTTCCATGGTCAGGTGATGGAACAACCCGCTGCCGCCTTGCCGTCCCATGCCGGATCCACCACCCTCGATCATCTCGCCGTGCCGCGCCAGCCCTGATTGAAAACGGTGTCATTTTTCGTGCAAATCCCTCCTGATCTTGCGCCTGATCATATTGCCTTCATCTTGATGGGGTAGTCTGGTTTTTGTACAGGCAGGGTTCAGAAGGTTGCCGCTAGCGTGGCATGTGCTGACCCCATCACTTGAGGAGATATGCAAATGGAAAAGATGCTGACCGAGATTGGAAGCTACAGCCTGTTTCATGAGTATCTGAACGTGGTCGGTGCCGCCAGCCCCGCGCTGACCCGGATCAAGACAGGATGGGAGTTCAAGCGAAAGGATCGCCTGCTCGCCCAGATAAGGGTGGATGACCACGGCCACGCCCGCTTCTTCATCGACGCCCGCGCCATTTCGGTCAACTGACCCGACCCCTTTCCCAGCCCCGGCGCCTGCCGGGGCTTTTTATTGCTTGCGCGTTCCAATAAAAACCCCGGCGCCGGGCCGGGGTTTACAAAGGTGTGTGACCTTACTGGGTGCCGCCCACGGTGAGCTGATCCAGCTTGAGGGTGGGCTGGCCGACGCCGACCGGCACGCTCTGCCCCTCCTTGCCACAGACCCCGACCCCGCGATCCAGCGCGAGATCACGGCCCACCATGGAAACCTGGCTCATCGCCTCGGGGCCGTTGCCGATCAGGGTCGCCCCCTTGATGGGCGCGGTGATCCTGCCATCCTCGATCAGGTAGGCCTCGGAGGCGGAGAAGACGAACTTGCCGGAGGTGATGTCCACCTGGCCGCCACCGAAGTTGGGGGCATAGATCCCCTTCTTCACCGAGGCGATGATCTCGGCCGGATCGTACTGACCCGCCAGCATGTAGGTGTTGGTCATGCGCGGCATCGGCAGGGCGGCGTAGGATTCGCGGCGGCCATTGCCGGTGAGCGGCACCCCCATCAGGCGGGCATTCTGCTTGTCCTGCAGGTAACCCTTGAGGATGCCGTTCTCGATCAGCACGTTGTAACCGCCCGGCGTCCCCTCGTCGTCGATGGAGACGGAGCCGCGCCGACCCGGCAGGGTGCCGTCATCGACGATGGTGCAGTGTTTGGAAGCCACCTGCTCGCCGATGCGCCCGGCAAAGGCGGAGGAGCCCTTGCGGTTGAAGTCCCCCTCCAGACCGTGACCCACCGCCTCGTGCAGCAGCACACCGGGCCAGCCGGCACCGAGCACCACCGGCATGGTGCCGGCCGGGGCGTCGATGGCCTCCAGGTTGACCAGCGCCTGGCGTACCGCTTCGCGCACATAGCCAAACGCCCGGCTCTCGAGCCCGTCCAGCTCGAGGAAATGGTCGTAACCGAAGCGGCCACCGCCCCCCGCGCTGCCGCGCTCACGGCGATCCCCCTTCTCGGCGATGACGGTCACCGAGAGGCGCACCAGGGGGCGCACGTCGGCGGCCAGGGTGCCATCGGTAGCGGCCACCAGGATCTCTTCATAGACCCCGCTGATGGAGGCCATCACCTGATTGATGGCGGGATCCAGACTTCTGGCGAACTTGTCCATCTGCTCCAGCAGGGCAATTTTCTGCTGCTTGTCGAGGGTCTGCAGGGGATCCAGCGCCGGGTAGAGCAGGTTTGCTTCGGTGCGAGCCCATGTTTTTACCTTGCCGTGCGCACCGGCGGCGGCGATGCCGCGAGCGGCAGTCACCGACTGTTGCAGCGCCAGCAGGCTCAGCTCGTCCGAGTAGGCGAAACCGGTCTTCTCGCCGCTGACGGCGCGCACCCCCACCCCCTGATCGATGTTGTAGCTGCCATCCTTGACGATGCCGTCCTCCAGCATCCAGGACTCGTGCCAGCTGCGCTGGAAATAGAGGTCGCCGAACTCCACCTGATGGCTCATCAGGCTGCCGAGCAGCTGTTGCAGCCGCCCTTCGTCGAGATCGTTCGGGGCCAACAGGGAGGCACTAACCTGGCTCAATAGACTCAAATCTTTCTCTCCACTCTCATGCGAGATGTCGTAACGGTTAAATCCACGGCCGCGGGCTCACAGCAGGCGGGCGTGTTGCAGCACCGGCATGGTGCGTTTCAATTCATCGATCAGGGCCCCATCCAGCGGCGCCAGCACGGTGCCCTGCCCCGACGCCCGACAGGCCAGCACCCGGCCCCAGGGGTCGATCACCATGCTGTGGCCCCAGGTCTGGCGCCCCGTCTCGTGGGTGCCCCCCTGGTTGGCGGCCACCACGTAGCACTGGTTCTCGATGGCACGGGCCCGCAGCAGGGGCTCCCAGTGCGCCTCGCCGGTGACGGCGGTAAAGGCGGCAGGCACCAGCAGCACCCGGGCACCGGCCCGGGCCAACTGGCGGTACAGCTCGGGAAAGCGCAGATCATAACAGATAGAGAGGCCGAGGGGACCAAAGGGGGAGTCCACCAGCACAGGCTGATCACCCGGGCTGAAGGTCTCCGACTCCCGGTAGCGGCCGTGATTGTCCGCCACGTCCACGTCGAACAGGTGGATCTTGTGGTAGTGCCCCTTGAGCTCGCCGTCGGGATTGAACACCAGGGTGCTGGTGTGGATGTGGTCGGCACCGGCGATGGCGGTGGGCATGGCCCCGGCCACCAGCCAGATGCCGTGGGATTTGGCCCAATCAGAGAGTTGCTGCTGGATTGGGCCATTTCCCAATGGCTCTGCCCCGTCCAGATACCCCTGCCGCTCGCCAAAGAGGGCGAAGTTTTCCGGCAGCAGCACCAGCAAGGGGCGCTCCCCGGGCAGACTCGCCAGCTCGGCGGCGATCCGCTCCCGGTTATCCTGCCAGGTACGACCCGAAATCAACTGCATGGCGGCTAGCCACATGACGCGCTCCTTCTGTTGGGCGAGCCGGTGGCACAAGGCCTTCTCAGCTCGCGGGGCAATATCCGCACTCTTCTGTTGGGCGAGCCGGTGACCGGTGACAGAAGGCCTTCTCGGCTCGCAGGGCAATATCCGCACTCTTCTGTTGGGCGAGCCGGTGACCGGTGACAGGAGGCCTCCTCGGCTCGCGGGGCAATATCTGCACTATGAGGGGTTTGGCGGCCGGGGGAAAGTCCCCCAGCCCGGCGCTGACCCTCAGCGCTGACCCGAGCCCTGATGCTTGGGATTGAGCAGGAAGGGGGTGACCTCCTTGGCGGGCAGGCCGGGCGCCACCGCATCCACCGCCTCCTTCTGCTGCTGGTTGAGCTTGATGCGGGCGCGATCCCGCCCCGCCTCCACCAGCCTGGGGGCGTCCAGCGGGCCGGAGACCCGAAAATCGATACGGGTCACCACGTCCACCACGGGCTCCAGCAGCTTGGAGAGGGCCAGCACATAGAGCCCGGTGATGGGGGTCAGAGAGAAGGCCGCCACCACGGGCAGGGTGCCCCCCAGGTTCGGGGAGAAGCTCAGATCAAAGTCGAGCCGCCAGCGCACCAGATCCGCGATGCCCTTGCCTCGCAGGTTGCCCGCCGCCCCCTTCATGTAGAAGTCGTTGTTCTCCACCACCCCCTGATGGACCTTGGCGGAGGCGGACATGGACTCGAAATAGAAGCCCTTGTCGAAGACGTCGCGAAAATCGAGGCGCAGCTTGCGCATCAGGGAGTCGAGGCTCAGCAGGGAGAGCAGTCGGGCCCCCTTGTCGTTGACCTCCCGCAGGGTGCCTCCCTCCAGTTGGTAGTCGGCGCTGCCCGCCAGAGTCGGCAGGCTCAGGCGGTAGGGCACGTCACGCCAGTTCAGATCCAGAGCCAGCTTGCCCGGGGCATCCCCGATGGGCGAGGTGTAGCCAAGCCGCTTGAGCAGCAGCTCGCTGTTGCGGGTCTCGAGGTTCACCCTGGCACGGGTCTGCATCTGGCTGCCACGGGCCAGCCACTCGGCGCTGCCGCGCAGGGTGCTGCCCGCCAGGCGCATCTCCAGCCCCTTGAGATCCAGCCGGTTGGCCCCGGGCAGCAGTTCCCCCTTCACCTCACCCAGGGGCAGCTCGCCGAAGCGGCAATCCACGCAACTGAAGGTGAGCCAGGGAATGGCATTCATGATGGCCCTGTCCTGGCGCTCATCGGGATCCGGGCTGAGATCGGTCCCCTTGCCGGACCAGTAGATGCGGGCAAACTTGGCATCGATGGGGCGTCCGTCGGCCACCGGCACCCGCACCACCCCCATCACGTCGGGGCTGTCGATCATCACCTCGGTGGCCTGGTTCACCGGCCCCAGGGTGAAGTGCACCGCCTTGAGGCTGGCGCTGCCGATGTCGGCACGGGCCAGTTGGCCATCTACCCACCACTCCTGGGGCAAGAAAGCGGGACCCACCACCGCATTGTCACTCGGCGCCGTGCCAGCAGGCAGCCACTGCTTGAGACGTGCCAGCCAGCCGGCTACGTCCGCCTGCTGCTGGTTGATGGCGAGCAGCATGGGCTTGTCCTGCATCACCCGCGCCCCGGGCTGGCCGATATTGACCCGCACCCGGCTGAGATAGGGCACGCCGTCGCCGTACACCAGGCGGCTCTGCATGTCGATGTCCGCCCCCAGCACGGCGCGGATGTCGGCGCTGCCATCCCGCCCACGGGCCGTCACCTTGAGGGGCAGCCGGGTACCCGCCGCCTTGGTCAGGGGCACGGGCAGATCCAGCCCCATGCCCTGCAGGTTGGAGTCCAGCGCCAGCTGGAAGCTGAACGCCTTGTTCTCGGGCAGGGTCAGCCCCAGGGTACCGGACCAGTTGCTGCGCCCCTGGAGCATCTCGAGGGCCGGTATGTCCCGGCGCTGGCGGCGGCTGTCCCACTGCCCCTGGAACTTGAGGTCGGCCTGATAGCCGTGGGGCAGTTGCCGCCCCTGATAATCCAGGGTCAGCGGCTGGTTCCACAGGCTGGCCTTGAGGTTGTGAATGCGAGTCTGCTCGTTGTCATACTCGAGCGTCCCTGCGACCCCGTCGAGGGGCAGATCCAGGGAGGCGATCCTCACCTTGTTGTCCTTGAAGCTGGCTTCCCCGCTGGCCTTGACCTCCCCCTCGCCATCCAGCGGTATGTCGAGCTTCACCGTGCCCTTCATGGGGCCGCGGATCTCCACCTCCCGCAGCGCCTGACCGACGGTTCCCCCCAGCGGCGAGTCCTGCAAATAGTCGCTGATGGCCTTGCCCTCGCCCTCAACCCTGGCATCCACGTAGAGGTGAGCACCCGGATAGAGGTCCGGGATCCAGGCATGCACCGAGTCGGAGCTGGCCTTGCCGAGCTGGGTGGCGCGGCTGTTCATGTCGAGGCTGGCGTTCTGGAACAGCAGATCGATCTGCAGGTCGGTCAGCGGCTGCCAGCCCGGGAAAAACTCGTAGGTGGCCTGTTGCAGCGGCACCGCCACCTGGAAGACGCCCTTGCCGTTGTCGTAGGGGAAGTCACGGAATTCGCCGTACCAGAGCAAGTCTGCACCCTTGGCCTTGCCCCCCTTGATGGCGCCGCTCAGGTAGCTCACCAGCCCCTCATCCATCACCGCCAGGGGGTAGTAGCGATCCGCATGGGCCGCGTTCTTGACGTCGATGCGCCCGGTCAGAGCAAGGAAGGGGTGCTCGTACAGCTCGAGGCGAAACCGGCTGGCGAGGCGCAGATCCGGGTTGTCCAGGGCAATGTCCTGGCCATAGAGCACCCAGCCTTGGGGCGCCCGCCACCAGTCGAGGGCCGCACTCAGGCTGTCCACCGGGATGGGTTCCTTGAAGTGGCGGGCCGGATCCACCTTGCCCTTGCCCAGGGTCAGGCGGGCACGCCCCCCGTTCGGGGTCAGCCAGAAGTCACCGTCCAGCTTTTGCAGACCGGGCACATCGTGCCAGGCCCGGGTCCCGAAGCCGCGCAGTTGCCCCTGCAAAGAGAGCCCCTGCCAGTCCTCGTCGGCTTGCAGGACCAGCTCCTGCAACTGGCCTCTTGGCCGGGTGCGTTTGAGGGTCTCGGTCAGCTCGGGATAGAGGCCGGAGACCAGCTGGCTCAGGTTGGCAATCTGGTCGAGATCGATGGCGGGTACATAGCCCTGAATGCGCGAGCCGATGCGCTCGAGCTGAAGGCGGCTGTGCAGCCAGGTGGCGCCATCGAGCTTGAAGGTGACGTCGTGGCTGGCGAGCTGCCACGCCTCGCCGTCCCGGCGCAGCTGGATCTTACCTCCCTGCAGGTCGAGGCGATGCGGCTCCCCCTTGATCTCGTCCTTCCAGATCAGGTGGTTGTTGCCAAAGGCCAGCAGGGAGTTGCCGAGCCTGCCCTTCTCGAACTCGCTCCAGAGCTGGAAGTCGAGCTGGCCGCTCACCGGCGGCGCGCCGGCGTGGATCCTGGCCAGCATGGGGCTGATGTCCAGCTCCCGGGCCCCCAGATAGAGCTGGCCCTTGAGGCGGTCGAGCCGCACCTCGGGGGCATCCACATCGATGATGAGGTCCAGGGTGCTCTCCCCCACCCCGTTGATGAGATAGGCCTTGCCGACCCCCTGATGCCGCTTGCCGCGGTTCTGCCAGCGCAACTGGGCGATGTCGAGGGCGCGCACCTCCCCCAGTGCCGTGGTGAGGCTCAGGCGAGTGTCGTGAATGTCGAAGGTGGAGAGCTGGGTCAGCAGGAAGCGCAGCAGGGCCTCCTGCTGGTTCGCGCTCTTCCCGCTGACGGGGGTGGCGGGCTGGGTCATGTCCAGCGCGATGTTGCCGTCGCTCAGGATCAGCTGGCCAAACACCGGTCTGAGTTCGTTGAGGGAGCGCCAGAAGTCGAGGTGGGCCCACACCTTGCCAAGGCGCAGGGAGAAACGCCCCGAATCGGGGGCGATGGCCAGTCCTTCCAGCCCGATGGCCGGGCCGCGGGGAGTCCACTCCAGCCCGACGTGATCCACGCTCACCTCGAGCTGACTCTCTCCGAGCAGGGTCCCTATCACGGCCGCCCGGTGCTGGTTGAGCAAGGGGCCGCCCAGTCGTACCACGCTGACCAGAATGGCCAGCAGCACGAAGAAGACTCCGAGGGCCAACCAGCCCCGACTCAGCCAGCGATAGACCAATTACATCATCACCACATCGAACTGTTCCTGCCCACAGAGCGGCTCGGAGACCACCCTGACCTGCTTGCCGATGAAGACTTCCAGCTCCGCCAGACTGTGGGACTCCTCCCCCCGCAGGTAATCGGCCACCGAAGGAGCCGCATAGACGGTGAACTGATCCGCGTCGTAGGCGCGGTTGACCCGGATGATCTCCCGCAGGATCTCGAAGCAGACCGACTCCACCGTCTTGACCCGGCCGCGCCCCTTGCACTCGGGGCACTCGGCGCAGAGCACGTGCTCCAGGCTCTCCCGGGTGCGCTTGCGGGTCATCTCCACCAGCCCGAGCTGGGAGAAACCGTTGACGTTGGTCTTGGCCCTGTCCTTGGCCAGCGCCAGCTCCAGGCTGTGCAGCACCCGGCGACGGTGATCCTCGGACTGCATGTCGATGAAGTCGATGATGATGATGCCGCCGAGGTTGCGCAGGCGCAGGTGACGGGCGATGGCGGCGGTGGCCTCGACGTTGGTGTTGAAGATGGTCTCTTCCAGATTGCGATGGCCGACGAAGGCCCCGGTGTTGATGTCCACCGTGGTCATGGCTTCGGTCTGATCGATGATGAGGTAGCCGCCGGATTTCAGCTCCACCTTGCGCTCCAGGGCCCGCTGGATCTCGTTCTCCACGTCGTAGAGATCGAAGATCGGCGACTCGCCGGTGTAGTACTCCAGCTTGTTGGCCAGCTCGGGCACGTACTCCTCGGTGAAGCGCTTGAGCTGATCGAAGCTCTGGCGCGAGTCGACCCGGATCTTGTCGAGCTCGGCACCGACGAAGTCACGCACCACCCTGAATGCCAGGCTGGGATCCTCGTAGAGGATCTTGCAGGGGGGATACTTCTGCTTGCGCTCGAGGATCTTGCGCCACAGGCGCTTCAAGAAGGCGGCGTCCTGTTCCAGCTCCTGCTCCCCCACCCCTTCGGCGGCGGTGCGGATGATGTAGCCACCCAGTTCGTCCACATAGCCGGCCACGGTGCGCTTGAGGCGCTCGCGCTCCGCCTCGGATTCGATGCGCTGGGAGACCCCCACGTGGGCACTGCCCGGCATGAACACCAGATAACGGGATGGCAAGGTGATGTCGGTGGTGAGGCGGGCCCCCTTGGTACCGAGCGGGTCTTTGACCACCTGTACCATGATGTCCTGCCCCTGGCGCACCAGTTCGGCGATGTTGCCGGCCTGGAACTGCTCCTTCTCCTTGATCGCCACGCACTCGGTATGGGGCACTATGTCGGAGGCGTGCAGGAAGGCGGCCTTGTCCATGCCGATGTCGACGAAGGCGGCCTGCATGCCGGGCAGCACGCGGCTGATCTTGCCCTTGTAGATGTTGCCCACGATGCCGCGCTTGGCCTGACGCTCCACATGCACTTCCTGCAGCAGACCGTTCTCGACCAGGGCGACCCGGGTTTCGGAGGGGGTGACGTTTACCAGCAGTTCTACCGACATAAGTTACCTTGCCTTTCTAGTTTTGAATTCTGGCACGACGAACAACGGGTAACTCAGCAGCGCACTGCTGACGAGAGGATTACCGGGTCTGCTCGAGGTGCTGCTTGATCAACAGGTCCGTCTCCAGCAGGGGCAGGCCGACCACGGCACTGTAGCTCCCCTCGAGGCGACTGACGAATTTGCCGGCAATGCCCTGGATAGCATAGGCGCCCGCCTTGTCGCACGGCTCGCCGGTGCGCCAGTAGGCTTCGATCTCTGCCTCGTCCAGCTTGCGAAACGCCACGTTGGTGGTGACCAGTCGCACATCGCACCGCTCCGGGGTGGCCAGGGCCACCGCCGTCATCACCTGGTGTACCCGCCCGGAGAGGGCTTCCAGCATGTCCTTGGCGTCCAGCAGGTCGGAGGGTTTCTCCAGCACCCGCTCCCCCAGCACCACTATGGTGTCGGCCCCCAGCACAGGCAGCGCCGTGGGCGCCGCGGCCACACCGGCCATCGCCTTGTCGCGGGCCAGCCGGCAGACGTAATCCTGGGGCTTCTCACCGTCGTTGCGCAGCTCCGGCACATCCAGCTTGAGGACCTCGAAACGGTAGCCCAGGCGGGTCAGAAGCTCGTGCCGGCGGGGGGAGCCCGAGGCGAGATAGAGTTGCAGTTCGTTGTGCTTGTTCATACTTCACTCAATGAGACGATGCGCAGTTACAATGCGTTGTTTTTATTCACATTCACTTGATATTGAAGCGACGCCGCACCTTGCGCAAGACCATAAAAATCCAGGGCCATATTAACATCGTCGTCAACGTCGACCAAAAGTAGGCGAAGTTGAGGCTGGCCCGGCTGAACAGATGCTCCGCCCAGAACACGGTGATCTTCCCCACCAGGGAGAGCAGACCGATGATCAGCGCCTGCTGCCAGAGGGAGAAGTTGCGGATCTTCTGGAACTGGAAGGCCGCCAGGTAGGTGGTGATGGCCATGGCCATGGCCCGCACGCCGAGGGTGCTGCCGAGCAGCACGTCCAGCAGCAGGCCCGCCACCCAGGCGGTGCCGACGTTGGTCCGGTGCGGCAGCGCCAGCGCCCAGTAGATGAGCACCATGGCGAGCCAGTCCGGACGGAAGGGTTCGAATTGAAAGGGAAGCGGCAGGATGGAGAGGCACAGGGCCAGCAGGATCGAACACCAGATCCAGATCCTGCCGCTGGCGGGTTGCAGCATCAGCGCGTCGCCCCCGCCGCCGAGGTTGCCGTGGCCGCTGAGGCGCTCGCCGCAGGCTCAAGGGCATCCTTGTCGTGTACTTCCGGTTTCTTGTCGGTCCACAGCAGCAGCAGGTAGCGCAGACGATCCAGCGCCACCAGCGGCTTGGCCTCGATCTGGGCGAAGGGCTTGCCCTCCACGTAGTCGGAGCGGGTCACGGTCGCCACCGGATAACCTTCCGGGAAGCGGCCGCCCAGGCCCGAGGTGACCAGCAGATCGCCGACCTGGACGTCGGTGTTGCGGGGCAGGTTGCGCAGCTCCAGCTTGTCCAGCTCGCCGCTGCCGGAGGCGATGGCACGCAAGTCGTTGCGCAGCACCCGCACCGGGATGCCGTGGCTGGAGTCGGTGATGAGCAGGACGCGACTGGTGGTAGAGCCCACGTGGAGCACCTGACCGACCACCCCCTGATCGTTGATCACCGGCTGGCCGTTGTAGACGCCATCCAGCGCCCCCTTGTTGATCAGCACCTGATGGCTGAAGGGGTCGGAATCCACCGACAGCAGCTCGGCCACCATCTTGCGGGACTCCTTGTGTACCGGCGACCCCAGCAGCTCGCGCAGACGCTGGTTCTCGTGCTCCAGCTGATCCATCTTGAGCAGGCGCGAGCGCAGGGTGAACAGTTGCTGCTCCTGCTGCTTGGTCTGCTCGATGAGATCGGCGCGGGTCTGCACCTGGGTCGACATGGTGTCGAGCAGGGTGCCGGGGGCGTTGGCGATGTATTGCAGCGGGCTCACCAGGGAGCTCAGATAAACGCGGACATGGCTGAACACACCGAAGCGGGAATCCGCGACGATGGCAGCGACGGAGATGATGACGGCGAGAAACAACCGTAACTGAAGCGAAGGGCCTCTACCGAAGATGGGTTTCATGAGTCGTCAAAAAAGAGCCGGCGCTCGGCCGGCTTTGGGTCTTATTCGTAGTGGAACAGATCGCCACCGTGCATATCGATCAGCTCCAGCGCCTTGCCACCGCCACGGGCGACACAGGTGAGGGGATCTTCAGCCACGACGACCGGGATGCCGGTCTCTTCCATCAGCAGACGGTCGATGTCCTTGAGCAGGGCACCACCACCGGTCAGCACCATGCCGCGCTCGGAGATGTCGGACGCCAGCTCGGGCGGGGATTGCTCCAGGGCCACCATGACGGCGGAGACGATGCCGGAGAGCGGCTCTTGCAGCGCTTCCAGGATCTCGTTGGAGTTCAGGGTGAAGCTGCGGGGCACACCCTCGGCCAGGTTGCGACCGCGCACTTCGATCTCGCGCACCTCTTCGCCCGGATAGGCGGAGCCGATCTCGTGCTTGATGCGCTCGGCGGTGGCTTCCCCGATCAGGCTGCCGTAGTTGCGACGGACGTAGCTGATGATGGCTTCGTCGAACTTGTCGCCACCGATACGGACGGACTGGGAGTAGACCACGCCGTTCAGGGAGATGATGGCCACTTCGGTGGTACCGCCACCGATGTCCACCACCATGGAACCGGTCGCTTCGGAGACCGGCAGGCCGGCACCGATGGCGGCAGCCATGGGTTCATCGATCAGGTAAACCTCGCGGGCGCCGGCGCCCAGAGCGGATTCCTTGATGGCGCGACGTTCCACCTGGGTGGAGCCGCAGGGTACGCACACCAGCACGCGCGGGCTGGGGCGGAAATAGTTGTTGTCGTGAACCTGTTTGATGAAGTGCTGCAGCATCTTCTCGGTCACGTAGAAATCGGCGATCACGCCGTCTTTCATCGGGCGAATGGCGGAGATGTTACCAGGGGTACGACCCAGCATCTGCTTGGCGGCATGACCGACAGCAGCGACCGATTTGGCGTTCCCGCGCTCTTGGCGAATGGCGACAACTGAGGGTTCGTTAAGGACGATCCCTTGATCTTTTACATAGATCAGGGTGTTGGCAGTTCCCAAGTCGATCGACAGATCGTTGGAAAAGACGCCTCTGAGCTTTTTGAACATGGCTACGGGAAATCCTAAGAATTTGGAGGTGCAGAAAACCGGCTAACTTTACCAATGCCCACCCCAATGGGCAAGCGCTCAAACTGTCGCCAATCAATCAGGCGCGACAAAAATGCGAGTCATCACTCACCCGCTCAGGCCGACAAACACTACGAAACAAGGAGATAAGACGCCACTGTACAGCAATGCGTCTATCTCCCCGTGTCAGCCCGGGTGTCAGGGCATCACTTCGCGGCGATAAATAATCCGATCATTGCCCCGATCCCGACCAAAAATTGCCTCCCCCTGCAGATGACCCGTCGTGGCGGGATCCGCCAACCAGACGGGTTGGGATGGCTGTTGCTCCAGCACGATCCGATAGGGAATGCGCACCGCCTGATTGGGCGGCGCGAAGTGGAACCGGGTCTCGCCTGCGTCGAAACCGACCTGAGTACCGCCCGGAGCCACATTGCCGAGACCAAGGCGAATGCGGGTACCGTCTTTGAGGATCAGATCCCCCGTCGCGGCGTCATAGCGTTGCTCCGCATCGGTAAAGACGATACCACCTCCCGCCAGGGAGATCTGGGTACAGATATCTTGCGAATTGTCTCGCCTATCTTGCGAATTGGCTCGCCACAGGCCCCCTTCGAAATATTGCACCTGCAGGGGCAGCGCCAGCGGGGCGCTATCTACCCCCTGACGGGTGCTGGCGAGCAGCCGGCCGTAGTAGGCGATCATGGTATCGTCCGATCCCTTCGGAATGGAGAGCTGTTTGGCGGTGCAGTTCACCCCGCTCTGGCAAGTGCCACTGACGGCTGGATTCATGTTCCGACCGCTGAGGAAGCTGGTCTCAGGAGTCTCACCGTCCGTCACTCTGAGCCCTAGTCGCAGGAGCGGCAAGGGCTCTTCCGGTGCGGTCAGGCTAGGGGTCAGTTCGCGCAGCCGCATAAAGCGGGTTTGACCTGACTGCTTGCCTGTTCCTTCGGTCCAGCTGGCGGCCAGCGGCGCCAGCCGATTGGATCTGTCCACCCCGTCCTGATTGTTGGCGGCCACCAGGGTGAGGGCCCCCCTGGCAAAGGCATCACGGTAGTTCCTCGTGACACTCCCTTCCTTGTTGCGCGCCTCCACCACCGTCTGTATCCCGAATGGCTGGCTCATATAGCTGAAACCACCGCAGGCCGGGGTGACGGTGCCGCTCGTCATGTTGAAGTCCCAGGGTACGAAGCGCCCCAACGGTACGCTGGTGGCGGGAGGGATGGTGTAACCGAAATAGCCCGTTGATACTGTGCTTCCCTCTGGCGACGTTGCCACCGGTGGCGTCGCCTTGATCCTGAAGACCCCGACCTCGTTGAGACTGAGGGCGGGGGTATTGAGGCCGGCACTGGCTGCAACGTGGCTGTACTTGGTCGGAGTGACCTGGGCGGCCACGCCCCCCTGAGGGGCCACCAGCTCGCTGGTCAGGGCGATGTCGGACAACACGAAGTTGGGGGTGGTGCCATTGCCGGTGCAGATATCCCTATCGCTGTCGCTCTGCCACGCCATGGCCTGGATATTGAGCGAGAAGCTGTCTCCCGTCCTCTTGAACACAGGGCAGGTGATATCACCTGCCGCGCAGGCCCCCTGGGTGGGCGTGATGCAGAGCCCCACCGGGCGGCTGACGAACAGATCCGACCCTGTCATCACCAGCCCTGCGGTATCACCGCTGCCATCGTGGCGGGCATTAAGCCGCATCTGGCCTGCATCCGGATAGCGAACACTCTTCAACGTCGCCTTGCCTTGACCATCGAAGGTCAAATTGAGGGTTGTCGCCGCTGGCGAGACTACATTGGCGGCATAAGTCGAAATCGTCTTGCCATCTATCGCCATCTGACTCCCGGCAGAATTGTCATTCGGGGTGACATACGTTCCCCAGAAGCCGACCGAACGCTCACCGGTAAAACCGGGGACACACTGCTGGGTCGCATTGTCCTTTTTGACGGCACTGATCACTACATCTTGGGGCCTGTTGGCCAGGGTATCCGGCACATTGAACAGGAAGCCGCTGTCGGCGAAGCTCAAGGTACAGGCGGCGGCGCTCAGGGCACCACTGCCGGCGCGGCACAGGGTGGTGCTCAGGGGTTTGGTGGACGGCGTCGAGCCGCTCACCCCCACTGTGATGGCCGTCGCCAGATTGTTGCGTAGCTGCAAGGTGGTCGTGCCGCCGCTGAAATTGACGGTGGCCGTGTTGCCGTTGTAGCTCACCTGGCTGTCGGCTATCCAGCCGTTGCTGCCATTCTTGAGGGGGGTCAGGATGGCACTCACCGGGTCCGTGAACAGTTGGCTGCAACTGGCGTTGGCGCAGGCCCGTATGACGAGGGTCTCCGGGTTGCAGGTCAGGGCCTGACCGGAGTGATCGAACTCGAAGTGATCGATCTGGGTGCCCACCGGATTGGATTTGAGGGCGCAGATCCGGACGTTGTCGAGCTCATGGTAGTTCGTCACAGAACCGGTGGAGCCGGTGAGCGACAGCAGGAAGTTGGCGGGCACCGCCGCCTGCCCCGTCTGGTTCACCATATTGATGGGCCCCACCAGCATGGTGTAGCCCGAGCCCGTGTTCCGCTCAACCGACGCAAGTGAACTGCCGGCAGTGCGCGAGTCAATGGTGATGCGGTAACGATGGGGGCGGTTGCCATTGGTTCCGCTGTCCACTGCCGGGCTCAGGTTGCTCGCCGTTCCCGCCAGATAGCGATAGCCCGAGGTCCCCGAACTGGCACCGGAGCCACGAATGGAAACGGCCTGAGGACGAGACCCGGGATTATAGGAGCCCCCCTCGTTGGCATAGTTGCCGTATTCGTCGATACCGACCCCCATCCAGCCACCGGCAAAACCGCTGATCCCGGTCTTGAAGCCATAACCCAGCGGGCCACCGAAGGCGCCGGGCTGGGGCGTGATCGTCGCATCGGAGAGCACCACCGCCATCCCGTCCGCCCCGCTCGAGCCGGAGGTCTTGTAGGCATACTGATCGAACTCGATAGTCACCAGATTGCTGGCCCCCGGGAAGAGGCGCTGGAAGGTCGCAGAGGTGGCCTGGTTGGTCGTATTCTGGGTCAGCCGCAGGCGACCGTTTTGCAAAGAGGGCAAGGTGCTGCCATTGCGTTGAGCCACCACCCAGTCGCTGCCAAGGGTGCTGGCGGAGAAGTCGTCGCTGAAACAGGTCAGTGGGTCTTCACACATGCCCGGCCAGTCGCCGTTGAAGGGCTCGTGGATCACCTTGCTGTTGTTGGTCATGGAGACGTTCACCGCCGACACGGCACCGGTCAGCACGGCCTGGCCACTCATGGCCAGATCCCCGGCGTTCACATAGAGAATGGCGTTGAGTTTGGTGTTGCCGCTCATGGTGACCTTGCCGAAGTGATACATCATCAGGTCGTTGGCCTTGCCCCCCGCATTGACCTCCATCTGGTCGCTCAGGGCCAGATCGCTCTTGATGTACAACCTCGCGGCACTGCCGCTGTCAAAGATCAGCTTGTCGTTCTGGCCGAGCTCCATCTTGTCTATCCAGTGGTTGCCGCCACGAAAGTAGAAATTGATGTTGGAGGTGCTCTGGTGTTTGAACGTCTTGAGGTAGCGGGCCTGCAGATACCCGTTGATGGTGCCGTTGCCGCTCACCTCCAGGGTCTGGTGAAGCAGAAGCGTCAGATCGCTGCGACTCCCTGCAGCGGAGATCCGGCTCTCGTTTTCCATCTTTAGCCCATAGACGGCGAGGGAGCTCTGTCCCTGGAAGGTCATGGCACTGTTGCTCTTCATCCCCAGGCTTTTGATGAACCAGTCCCCTGCCCCCATGAGCACGCTCTGGCCACTGGTAGAGACCTCCATGGTGACCTTGTCCAGGTAGTGCGGCTGGAAGACGGCGGTCCCGGTATTGCCATTGCCCGAGACCTCAAGGGTGCTGTAGACGGTGACCCTGGCGTCATTGAGCTTGCCCTGACCAGTCACCGTCAGATCGTTCACATGAAGGTCTCCCGACCCGGTGACGCCACTGTTGTAACCATTCTTGATGGTCATCTTCTGGGCATAGACGGTCGCACCGTTGAGGTTGATCATCGCCCCTTCGCTGATAGACAAGGTATCGAAGCGATAGGTCTGGCCCGATTTCAGGGTCGCCACGCAGCTGTTGCCCCCCCACGAGGCGTTCTTGTAGTCACCGGCAGCAGGAGAGGTGGTCCCGTCGCAAGCGAGATCATTTTTCCCGCTGTAGGAGGGGAAGCCCCCCGGGTTGGCCGGAAACGCGTCGGGATCGCTGATGAAGGTCACATCCTTGAGCACACTGGCAAGGGTGCCGCTGACGTTGCAATTGGAGACCCAGGTGCCGTTGTTCCAGAAACCACCGCTGTTGCAGTTGGCGTTGGGCTGGATGTTTTTGGTCAGGAAGGGGTAACTGGCCCCCACAGTGGTGCTGATGATCTTGCTTTCATTGTTCATGCTCAGCACGCCGGGGGAGGCGTGGCTCTGCACCGGGAAAAGGAAGGCTTCGGTACACTGGCTGGCGGCCTGCACCGAGGTGGATCCCAGCAAGATCCACAACAGGGCGCCGCGAAGAGGCTGGCTGGACTTCATGGGGTCTGGCTCCTTGGCAGGGGGCTCATGGCGTCACTCCATCAAAAGCTTCCGCCACCAGGGTGCGGCTGACGGCAAAATCGGGGTTCGGGCCGCTGCCGGCATCGGGCTGGCCACAGCGCCCTTCGCTGCTGAATCGGTATCCGGTTTGGGTCCCGCCGGCCGCACTCACCGTCACCCTGTTGCAGGTGATGCTGGCCTGACACCCGGCAAGCCCGGGCTCGGTGAAGTCGAGCGCCACGGGGACGCACCGGCTGGCCTGCCCCTGCCACTCCCCATTGGGATAGAGCCGGTACAGTGCAACTTCGAGCCCGCTCTGGGCCGCCATCAGGGCACGCACGCCGCGCACCTCCACCGTATGCTTCTCGCTGCTGTCCACCAGGAAACGCCCCATGGCCGCCGCCAGCAGGGCCATGATGACGATGACAAAGAGCGCGATCAGGATGGCGCTGCCCCGCTGGGACCTCACCATGGTGGGAGTGTCAGGGCACATTGAGGGTCTCCAGCTTGTGGTGGAAGACGACGCGCTCGTCGCGCTGCTCGAACTCCAGCCGCAGCCCCACCTCGCTCTGGTTGAAGGCGGCGGGTTCCCGATAGAAGTAATAGGCGGCGGGACGAATATGCTCCCCCATCAACCGGGTGGTCTCGCTGCTGCTCAGGGTGTCGTCGAGGGACTTGGCCATGCGCCAGAGGTTGCCCCCTCTCACGCAATAGAGCACCTGCTGGTTCGCAAAATAGATGCGCTGGCCCGGGGAGTCCTTGGCGAGCGCACCAGCCAGGGTCAGCGGCACGGCCCCGGAGACGGGAGTTCCTACCTCGGTCACTCTGGCAGTGCAACGCCCCTGCACACACCCCTTGTCCAGCGTGATGGTACTGCCAGAGGTCGTGTCAGGCAGCGGATAGATGATGGCCGTATCTTCCTTTGCCGGCATGGTGACAGGCTCGACGATGCGAAGCACTGTGCTGCTCGCCGTCTCCAGGTAGCGGCCAGCGGTAGCGATGGGCCAGAACCGCAGACAGGCCCCCTGCTCCTGGGCACCGCCCCCTTCGTCCTCGACCCGCACCGAACCGGGGACCGCGTCGCGCACCTCGCGATTGAGCCGCTCCAGGGCGAAACGGGCATCGCTCATCAGTTGCTCGCGGCGGCTGGCATCTCCGTAGATCTGGGTACCGATGCCGATAAACTGGCTGGAAAATGTCGCCATCACCCCGAGCAGCAGGATCACCATCACCAGCTCCACCAAGGTGAAGCCCCCCTCACGCCCGGGTCGGACGCGGTCACGGGCGAGTCTGGCACATGGGTGTTCCCACGCGACATCACGGGAATGTGGCTTGCCCATCAGTAGTTCCCCCGATAGAGGCCGAAGACCAGCTCGCTCCCGTCCGGCAGGCGCACGGTCAGGGTGATGCGCTTGCCGATGGACTCAGCCCCCTCCCCCGCGCTGCCAAAGAGGGTATCCGGCACCACCGCGATCTTCACCTGGTAGCGTCGATACTCCTCCTCGCTGCTCGCGGCCGAGGCCTGAGTAAAGTAGTTGGCGTCCACCCAGCGGCCTGCCGTGTCGAAATCGTCCACGTCGTTGAACCCGTAGGGGCGGGTCTCGCCACCATCGGGGCCATAGTCGGCGCTCGCCGTGCAGGGGGGATAGGTAAAGGCGGGCACACCGGCCGTCTCGCCACAGCGAAAACGGCCGCCGTTGTGATCGGAATGCTCGTCGAAAGACTTCTCCAGCATCTCGCCGAGAATGCGCTGGGCGAGCTGGGCGGCGCGTACCTGCTGCACCGGATCCACCGCCTGGGGAGCCTGATTGATAAGCAGCCCCAGGATGCCGGTCAGGGCGACGGCCAGCAGCACAATACCGACCACGAACTCGATCAGGGTGAAGCCGCACCGGGCCTTAAGGGAGGGCATGGATATAACCTTCCGGCTCGATGCGCAGCCGGGCGCTCTCCTGCCCGCTGCTCACCGCCAGATTGCAGCCATTGACGCAGGTTGAGGGTGAAAGCGGACGGCCGCTGCGCTTGTCGAAAGAAAAGCTCCCTTGAGGCAGGGAGAGGCCGCCGGAGGCGGTGATGACTCGCCCCCGGCTCTGCTCGTCCGCACTCCAGCCGGAGATGGGCTTGGGGGTACAGCTGCCAAGCAGGGTCAGATGACCGAAGCGGCTCGGCTCCACCACCAGCTGGGTGCAGCGCGCCTCCCCTTCCTGCATGTTCATGGTCTGCACCAGCCGCAGCCGGGCCACCAGCTCGTCACGCAGGGTATGGGTTTCAAAGCCGCCTTTGCCCAGCCACTTGGGCACGGCAAAGGCGGCCAGAATCCCGAGTAACAGGATCACTATCACCAGTTCTATCAGGGTGAAACCACGACTTATTGTCATCGCAACCTCAGTAGAAAAAAGAAGCGAGGCTCAGAGCCTCGCGTTCTCTAACAATGAATACGTTATTTTCCGCACTCATCATTTACAGTAATGCTAGGCACATCGCCAGAATTCACGATCGCACCTTCATTGTCATACTTCACTTCGCACTTGCTGTTTGGTTCGTTACTCGGTTTGAAGGTCCCCGGAGTACCAGACACTTCACTCCAACCATCCAGTGCGACTGTTTTAGCAGCATCAGCATTCACAGGGTAACCAAAACGTGTGTCGATAGTTTGGCCAGCTACAGAGACAGCACCTGAGGAGCTTTCAATACCCTGAATAGCAGCCTTGCTGTAGACCAGCTGTGAAGAGCTTTGCAGGGAGGCCTTCACGCCATTGGCGGCGGCCAGACGCGCATCATCCTGCAGGTTCAGGAACTTGGGCGCGGCGGTGACCGCCAGAATGCCCAGGATGATGATGACAATCACCAGTTCGATCAGGGTAAAGCCCGATTGCTTTTTCATTACGTCTTTCCTCGGTTTATCAATTGATATTGGTGGTCACCTGGCCGGAGGCCGGGCGATAACTGAAACTCATGAACGCATCCGTGCTCCCTTGCGGGTCCTGATAACGTCCATCACTTCCCTTGCTCAGGCTGTTGACCAGATAGTAACGGCAGACCGAATCCAGTCCATTGTTGCTCACCGTGGCATAGAACTTCAGGTCATTGCCGCTACCGCGCACCTCGTCAAAACGGGCAGTAGCCTTGGGAGGATTCTGCAACAACCCCTCCCAAATATTGAGGCAGCGGGCCGCCGTCAGGCTGGCCGGATCCACATCGGGCGTGCCGCTTGCTGCCGTGTCCATGGGATACCCGGGAGAGAGCTCGCCATTGCTGACCTGGCTGTCGGTCGGCGTGGTCAGATAGAAACGCGAGCCGTCATAGAGCACGGTGTTGAGTCCATCCTGCCTGGCACGCCCCTCGGCCTCCCACTGGGCCCGCACCAGGGACACTCCGGTGGCGAAACCGCCGGACACCCCTTCCACGCTCGCCTTCTTCGCCTCGTCGGTCACATCGAGAAAACGGGGCAAGGCGGTGACGGCCAGGATCCCCAGGATCACGATGACGATCACCAGCTCAATCAGGGAAAAACCGGCCATCTGACCGGGCCCCTGGCCGGGTATCACTCTCTTTGTTGCCATGCTGCCTCCGTAATGTTCCGCATTATTTCATGCAGATAGAAAAAAATCATGTCGCCGAGACGCTAGAACGATACTGTTCAAGATTTGTTCAGCAAACTGCCGTCGGCGAAGCGATAGATCAACCAGTTAGCCTCCCAACCAAATTCGCATCCCTCCCCATCCGGGCTAGCCAGCACCTGCAGGGTGGGCATCGACAGCGCCTCCTGGCCGAGCAAGGCCGACCAGAGCCCGCGGCAGTTCTCGGACGGTGACTGTAGCGGCAACACCGCCAGCGGCCAGCCCCGTCCATCAAACTGCCAGGCCCGCCCCTCTGCATACAGCACGGCGGGGCGCCGCTCATCGAGCCAGCGCCCGTGCAGCCCCTGGACTCGCTCGGCAAACTGCTCCCCCAGCAGGGTCAGGCTGACCGCCAGCGCCGCTTCCCTGTGGCTGCGATAGCTCAGGGCCAGGGTGGCAAGGATGACCAGCAGCAGGATGCAGGCGATCAACCGCCTGTAGCCTCCCAGCCAGCGCTCATCCTGCTCGGACTGTCTGCTCATCGCATCACTTGCCCCGCACGGCCCGCATCATCTCCCCGCCATTGGGAGAGTGAAGATGCTGGTTGCACAGATAACTCACGGCTGACCCCTCACTGCCCGCATCATGTCCCACATGGGAGTGAAGATACCCAGCGCCAGCACCAGTACCATGACCGCCACTATGCCGATGAGGATGGGTTCGATGCGGGCGGTGAGGCTCTTGAGGTCATAATCCACCTCACGCTCGTAATACTCGGCCGCTTCGTGCAGCAGCTCGTCCACCTGGCCGGTCTCCTCCCCCACCGCGATCATCTGCATCACCAGAGGGGTGAAGAGGCCGCTGGCCCCGGCGGTGCGCAGCAGGCTTTCCCCTCGCTCGATGCCGCCCCGCATGTCGCGGATCTGCCCCGCCATCCAGGCGTTGTCCACCGCATCGGCCACCAGGGTCAGCGCCGTGTTGAGCGGCACGCCGGCCTTGAGCATCATGGAGAAGCTGCGGGCAAAACGGGCAAGCAGGGAGCGCTCTATGATGGAGCCGACGATGGGCAGCCGCAGCTGCCATCTGTGCCAGGCCAGCCTGCCTTTGGTGGTGGCGACCCAGCGTCGCCAGCCGACGACGGCGCCCACCAGGATGGCGAGCAGCAGCCACCAGTAGTGAACGAAGAAGTGGGAGGTGGCCAGCAGGATACGGGTCGCCAGCGGCAGCTCCACCCCGAACTTGGCAAACATCCCGGCAAAGACGGGGATCACCATGATGTTGAGGATCACCATGGCGACGGCGATGGCAATCAGCACGAAGGTGGGGTAGCGCATGGCGGTCTTGATCCGCTTGCGGGTCTCCAGCTCCAGATCGAAATAGTTGGCGAGCTGCAGGAAGGCCTCCTCCAGCTGACCCGTGTTCTCCCCCACGTGGATGATGGCCACGAAAAGGCTGCTGAACACCTTCGGGTGCGACTGCATCGCGCTCGACAGCGGCCGGCCGTTGGCCAGATCCTCCCCCAGGGCGTGAAGCGCCCGCTTGAGGGGCTTGCTGTGGGCGCTCTCCTCCAGCCCCGCGATGGCGCGCAGGATAGGGATGCCTGCCCGGGTCAGGGCATACATCTGGCGGCTGAAGACCACCAGCTCCTCCAGCTTGACGCTCCCTTCCAGCAGCAGCGACCAGTCGATGCTGGCAGACCTGGCCTTGCCGGCCTTCAGCTCGGTGGGCATCACTCCGCGGCGCATCAGCTGCTCGGCGGCGGCCAGCTCGCTCACCGCTTCCACCACGCCGCTGACGGCCTGGCCCTGGCTGTCACGCCCCTTGTAGGCAAAACGATTCATGGGCGACCCCGGCAGAGTGATTCAGTACGATCCAGATGCCTCATGCGTTACCCCAGGTCCTCGGCCAGCCGAAGCACCTCGTCCACCGAGGTGATCCCCTCGCGGGCATAGTCGAGCGCCGTCAGGGCCAGGGGACGGTAGTGCTCGTGCGCCCGTGCCGCCCGGGCAAACCCCTCGGCATCGTTGCGGCGCAGGGCATCCATCATGGGTTGATCCAGCTCCAGCAGCTCGTACACCCCGATCCGGCCCGCGTAGCCGGTGAAGTTGCAGCTCTGGCAACCCCGCCCCTTGCGATAGCGATGCTGCCCCGGCGCTTCACCGGAAAGCACGGATAGCCAGGTGGCCTGCCCCTCGTCCGGCGCCGTCTCGCAGGCGCAGTGTTCACACACCCGCCGCACCAGGCGCTGGGCCACCACGGCCCGCAGGGCGCTCGCCACCAGATAGCCGGGCGCCCCCATGTCGATGAGACGCAGGGCGCTGGTCACGGCGTCGTTGGTGTGCAAGGTGGTCAGCACCAGGTGGCCCGTGATGGCGCCGCGCAGGCCGATCTCCACCGTCTCGTTGTCCCGCATCTCCCCCACCAGCAGGATGTCCGGATCCTGGCGCAGGGTGGAGCGCAGCACCTGGGAGAAGGTGAGCCCTATCTTGGGGTTGACCTGCACCTGGCTGATGCGGGGCAGACGGTACTCCACCGGGTCTTCCACCGTGATGATCTTGTGGCTGGCCTGGTTGAGCTCGGAGAGGGCACCGTAGAGCGTCGTGGTCTTGCCGCTACCGGTCGGGCCTGTCACCAGGATCATGCCGTGAGGGCGTTTGAGCTGACGGCGGAAGCGGGTCAGGATGGCGGGGGGCATCCCGGTCTCGGCGAGCGACAAGATGCCGGAGGATTGATCCAGCAGCCGCATCACCACGGACTCGCCATACTGCACCGGCATGGTGGACATCCGCACATCCACGTCGCGGCCGCGCACCTTCATGTTGAAGCGGCCATCCTGGGGCAGACGCTTCTCCGAGATGTCGAGCCCGGCCACCAGCTTGAGGCGCAGCACCAGCGCCTGGGCGATGCGCACCTCGTTGAGGATGTTCTCGTGCAGCACGCCGTCGATACGCTGACGAATGCGCAGCACCTTCTCGTCCGGTTCGATATGGATGTCGGAGGCACCCACCTGTACCGCGTCCTCGAACAGGGAGCGCAGCAGCTTGGCCACCGTCGCCTCCCCCTCGTCGGTTGCGGCATTGAGGCTGCCGGCCCCCAGCTCGAAGCCGGTCTCCTGGTGCTCTTCGTGCAGTTGCACCGCGAAGTTCTCTATCTCACGGGTGCGGCGATAGAGGCGATCGAAATACTCCAGCAGCTGGCCTTCACGGGCCACGGCCAGCACCAGCTCCCGCGGGCTGAGCAGGGCAGCGATGGCGTCGAGGGCGCTCAGATCCGCCGGATCCGACATCACCACGGTGACCTTGTCGTCGCTCAGGTTGACGGCCAGCGCCCGGTAGCGACGCGCCTGCACCTCGGGCAACAGCGCCACGGCCGAGACGTCGATGGTGAGGTTGTTGAGATCGAAGAAAGGCACATCCAGCTGACGGGCGAGGAAGGTCAGCAGTTGCACCTCGCTGATGAAGCCGAGATCGATGAGGGTGGTCCCCAGCTTGCGGCCGGTCTGGCGCTGCTGCTGCAAGGCGAGCTGCAGCTGATCATCCGAGATGATCTGTTCCTGTACCAGCAAGTCGCCTAGGCGCATTTTCAGTCTGGGTTGTGCCATTGTTGCTCCGATCTCTGTTGCTTCACGCCCGCTGCCTGGTCCGATGGCATGGGCTCATCGAACTGCCGTTCTATCAATTGGTCAGCTGGCCAATTCGTTGTTCGAGCCATTGGGTGGAGGCCTCCCCCAGATTGCCGTGCAACTGGGCATTGCGATAGGCATCCAGTGCCCGCTGACGGTGTCCCTGACCATCCTCCGCCACCCCCAGTCCCAGCCACCAGCGCCCCTGATCCGGCTGCTGGCGCAGCAGCCTGACGTACATCTCGGACGCCTGGACAGGCTGCCCCAGCTCCTGGGCAAGACCGGCCCAGGTGGCGTAATAATCCAGATTGCTGGCGATATCGGGCTGATAGCCGGTGAGCCAATCCAGCGCCTTCTGCCGATCCCCGCCGCTGATGGCCACACGGGCCAGCAGCAGACGCAGGTCCGCCTGCGCGGGATCCAGCCTCAGCCCCTCTTCCAGCACCTGGGCGGCCTCGGTCAGCCGTCCGGCGCCATAGAGCAGGCCCGCCAGCTGTTCCCGCGCCCCCTGGTTGTGGGGATCGTGGGCCAGCACTTCGTAGTAGCCATCCTGCGCCTCCTGCATCCGTCCCTTGGCCATGGCCGTGGTCGCCTTGCGCTCGGCCAGGGTGGCCAGCTCGGCGTCGGAGAGTTCCACCGTTTCGATCTTCAGGATCCCGGGTTTGCGCGGCGCGGCGGGTGCAGGCGCCTCTTCGGCGCTCTGCTCCGCGGCCAGCTCGGCATAGAGGTCCGGCTGCAGCTCCTCGTCGCTCGGGATCGTCTCGTCCCCCAGCGCTTCCTCCGGATTGCCCTCATCGGCGAGCACGGCCTCATCGGCCGGAACCTGCTCGGCTACGGAGGGGGCCACTCTCGCGGCGGTCGACTCGGCACCGGCGGCGGGCACCTTTGCCACTGGCGCGGCAGAGGAGACCGCCTGCGTGGTGGCCACCACGGCCAGGGGCGAGGATGGCGCCGCCGCAGGGGCAGTGTGGAGGGCCTCGACCTGCGCCGCTGGCAGGGAGGCTCGCTGGCTCTGCTGCCAGAAGATCCAGGTGCGCCAGCCGAGGATCCCCAGGGCCAGGGTACACAGCAGGGTCAGCACCAGCATCCACCAGCCTTGCTGGCGCACCGGCGCCACATAGACGGCGGCGCCCTCGGCCTCTTGCTGACGCCTATCCAGATCTTTCAGCATCTGATTGATCACGCTCATGACCAGACTCCATACGCCAGGGCGGTGCCCAGCAACAACAACAGGGGCCACCAGAGGGTGAGACGGCCAAGGCGGGCATCATCGGTATCCCGGATGGCGAGCCGGACCAGGGCGCTGTCGATCCGCCGCACACCGCGGCCATAGGCCAGCATCAGGCACTTCTGCGCCAGTATGTTGATGAGGCGGGGAATGCCGCGGGATGCGCGCCACAGCCTGCGCAGGGCGCGGCCATCGAACAGGGCGGCCCCGCGATAGCCGGACACCTGCAGCCGGTACTCCAGATAGGCGCGGGTCTCGTCGAGCCGCAGCGGCCGCAGGCGGTAGGAAAAACCGATGCGCTGGCGCAACTGGCGAAGACGGGGCTGCCCGAGCCTGGCATCCAGCTCGGGCTGGCCGAACAACACGATTTGCAGCAGCTTGCTGGATTCGGTTTCCAGGTTGCCAAACAGCCGGATCGCCTCCAGGGTCTCGTCCGGCAGGGCTTGCGCCTCGTCGATCAGCACCACCACCCTGCTCCCCTGCCGATGCAGGGAGATCAGATGGCGGTGAATACGATCCGTGAGATCCAGCTCGCTCTCCCCCGCCAACGTCAACCCCAGCTCCAGGGCCAGGGCCGTGCGCAGCTCCCCCGGAGTGAGATGGGGGTTGGGCAGCCAGGCCAGGCGCACCGGGCAGGCCTCGGAGCCGAGCTCGCTCAGCAGTTTGCGACAGAGCAGGGTCTTGCCGGTGCCGACCTCGCCGGTCACCTTGATGAACCCCTCCCCCTGGGAGAGCGCCCAGTTGAGCACCTGCATGGCCTCCTCGTGGGGGGGCAGGCCGTAATAGAAACCGGTGTTCGGGGTCAGGCCGAAGGGGGCCTCCCGCAGTCCGAAGTGACTCAGATACATGCTCCCTCCCGGCCAGAGTCCAGGGCGCGCAGCCGCAGACAGCCCCGGATCAGCGACATGGCGCCACCGCCGTCGGGCAGGGCAGACTGGCAGCAGCCGGGAGGCGCCACCACATGGGAGAAGGAGTGCTCAACAGGCGCGTCATCCCGGATCAGCCCTTGGGGGGATACCATTTGTCGAGCAGCTCGGAGGAGCGTTGCAGCTCTTTCTGCCAGGTGTCCTTTTCCACCACGGTGGGCTTGAGCAGGATCACCAGCTCCACCTTGCGGTTGCTCTCCCGGCGGTTGGTGAAGGCCTCGCCGACCCAGGGGATGTCACCCAGCAGGGGCACCTTGCTGACAATCTCCTGCCTGTCGGTCTTCATCAGACCACCGATGACGATGATGTCCCCATTGTTGGCCTGCACCACGGTATCGGACTCGCGGATGGAGCTCTTGGCCAGCGGCAACACCAGGGGATCGGCGGTGCCGACGTTGATGGTCTTGCTCTGCTCCTCGGTGTCGATGACGGAGGGGTGGATATGCAGCAATACCTTGCCCTGCTCGTCGATCTGGGGCGTCACGTCCAGGGCTATCCCCGAGAAGAAGGGGGTCAGCTCCACGTTCGGGGTGACGATGGGGGCCGAAGTCCCCGAGGTGGTGGTGGTGGTAGAGGCGTTGGTGACGAAGTATTCGTCCGTCCCCACCTTGATCACCGCTTTCTGGTTATTGGTGGCCGTCACGCGCGGGCTGGAGAGGGTGTTCACGTCCCCCTGGGTCTTGAGCAGGCTGACCGCGACGTTGAAGTTGCCATCGGAGATGGTGAAGCCGGCGCCGCCCCCCAAAGCCCGGAAGATCTGGTTGGGGGTCGAAGCGATGGGGCTGTCCATGAGGGAGCCGCCCCCCGTGATGCCCTTGCCGCCGTCCCAGCTTGCGGAGAGGCCGCTCCAGTCCACCCCCTGCTCGTAACCCTCGTTGAGGGACACTTCCAGGATCCGCGCCTCCAGCACCACCTGGCGCTTGAGGTGTTCGCCGGACTGGTCCAGGAACTCGCGCACCGCCTTGAGCTCTTTGGGATAGGCACGCACCGTGACCAGGCCCGCCTGGGGACTGGTGATGACGGCCCGCCCTTCCCCTGTGCCGATCAGGGTCTGCAGGGCATCCCGCAGATCGGTCCAGTAGTCGTTGTTGCTGTCCGTCTCGATGCGGGTGCCGTTGCTGTTGGTGTTGTTGTCACCGCTGGCGGTGTTGCCCTGGCTGTTGTTGTTGCCGCTGTTGTTCAGGCCGTTGTCGAAGTTGTTGTTATTGCCATTGTTGTTGTCGTTGGCCGTCACCCCGCCTGTGCTCACCGAGGTACGGGAGAGACCGCGCCGGGCCATCATCAGGTAGTTGACCGGAATGGTCTCGGTGCGCAGACCGGCGGGATAGACGTGGAACACGTTGCCCTTGCGCTGTACGTCGAAGCCGTACATGTCGCCGACGGTCGCCAGCGCCTCCTGCAGGGTCACATCCTTGAGCTCTACCGAAATGACACCCGCCACACCGGGATGGACCGCCACGCTGTAGCGGGAGCCCTTGAACAGGGAGCCGAAGAACTCCACCGCGTCCACGTCATGGGCCGCGATGCGCATCCGCTTCTCGGGAATGGTCATCGGCTGCTGAGGACGATTGAGCTGCAACAGCTCGCTCTGCACCGAGGGCGGCAGGGAAGTCAGGGGGGCGGTCGGGCTCTGCTCGCTCATCGCCTGCTTGAGTGCATCTTTGGCCTGTACCGGCTCGGGGTGACGATAGGTAGTGCAACCCGCCACCGCCAGCGCGAGGGGAAGCAGACAAAAAGGGTGTTTTTTCATGTTATTCGTGCACCTGACTCGCTATGAAACTCGACAAACCTGGCCCGCACCATCCCGTGCGACACCCACTTCACATCCGGATCTTGCTGCCAAACAGGGTCAGTGTCTGGCGTTTGCCCGCTTTTTCCAGCACCACGCTGTCGGCGCTGATCCCCACCAGCCGGAATCCGTTGACCTGCTGGCCGACCCGGTAGCTTTGACCGTCGAGCACCGCCAGGGCAGGCCCGCTCCCCAGGATGACGCTCTGCAACCTGGGCAGACCGGCCTCCTTGGCGACACTCGCCGCCGAGCCGGATCCCGCCAGGGGCAAGGTGGGATCCTGCAGCACCTCGGCCTGGGCCTGCAGCGCGAGCAGGCTCCCCCACAGGGCCAGCCAGCGCCAGGATGGGAAGGCAAAAATGCGGGATCCCGTCCCGCCGACATGCCGCTTAACCACGGATGAACTCCTTGCTGGTGCTGAGGGTGTAGATCTCCATCGCTACCGCCGCCTTGGGATGCTCGACCACCCGGTAGTCAAAGCCCTTCCAGTAGAAGTGCCGAGGCAGGGCTTCGAGCGCTTTCAGGTACTGGTAGACATCGAAATAGCCGCCCTCCAGCTGAAGCCGGATGCCGTGCCTGAACAGGTTCACCTTCTGCTCCCCGGCCATCAGCGGCTCGGGCTTGAGGGAGGTGAGCGCCAGCATATGCAGGTTGGCGGAGCGGGACAACAGGGCTTCCAGCACCGCGGGCATTTCGTGGGCGGGGATCAGATCCACCGTCTGAGCCAGCAGCTCGGCATCCATCTGGCGCAGAGACGTCTCTACGCCGGCGAGCTGCTCGCGTACCTGGGCATCGGGATCCCGCCCCAGCCTGGCCTGCTTGCCCTGGTTTTCCAGGGTCAGGATCTCCAGATCCCGCTGCGCCGCAACCAGGGCCAGCCGATCCTGGCCCAGCCGGGTGTCGGCGTCATCCAGCCAGCCATAGATGCCCATGGCCCCGAGCAGCACGACCCCGGTCAACAGAATGAGGATCCGCTCGCGCAGGCTGAGGGCTGCGATCTGCTGCGCCCATCCCTGCCATTGTGCCTTCATGTCCATCAAGGAGTCTCCCGCGCTATGCCACTGAGCTGGAAGGCAAGCTGGCCCTCCTTGTCCCGACTCAGGGTGAGCTCGCCAAACTGCTTGCCCGCCAGGGAGGGGGTCTGCTTGAAGCGGTTCACCCAGGCGGGCACGTCCTGACTGCGTTCGGCCACGCCCGCGAGGTTGATCCGCCCGTCGCTAATTTCGATCCGTTGCAGGGAGAGACGGGGATCCCGCAGGCGGGCAAGGTCCGCCATCACCCCCGCATAGCCCTGGGATTTTTGCAGGGAGAGGTGGCCAAGCTGCTGCATCAGCGCCTGTTTCGCCCCCAGCTCTTCCCGCTTGTCGGCCAGTTGCCGCTGCAAGTCTGCATTCGCCAGATGGCGCGCCAGCTCCGCATCGAGACGCCTGGCCTCGCCGCGCTGCACGTCGAGCTGTGCCCGCACGCCAGCCAATTCACGATCGAGGCCCTGCTGTTGCCAGCCATAGAAGAGGGTGGCCCCCAGCAGCAGCACCAGGACGCCGCCCCAGACCGACGCCATCTGGGGCAGGCTGGCCCACAGGCGTCTTGGCCGGAATTCGGCGCCATAGAGGTTGATATGGTGTTTCATCAGTCGCTCCTGCCCAGGGCCGCGCCATAGGCACTGAGGTATTCGACTCCCGCCAATACCGCCTTGTTTGCCATGGCCGACACCGGGAAACCGAATGTCTGTTCCAGGTGACGCACCAGTACCCCCATGGCGGAGGAGGCGATGGCCAATTGCAACTGGCCGGGCTCGGGCAGCTTGAGATGGCCGGCCAGATAATCGATGGATCGCTGGATCTCCAGCGCCAGCGCGTCGAGCTGGTCGGCATCTGGCTCATGGCTGCCGGTGAGGCTCGCAAATCCGCGCAACTGGCGGGAGAAACAGAGTCCACCCCGATGGAAGACCAGCAGTTGCAGCTCCTGCCCCCGGGGTTGCCAGAGCAGCATGCGCACCATCTGGTCCGCCTCGTAGAGGGCCGTCATGGCCAGCTCGTCACTGACGATGGCCTCCAGGGTCGCCGCGCCGTTGACCGCATCCGCCACCTGCTGCACCCGGCTCTTGGGCATGCAGACAACGTTGATGCGCGGACGCCCGGCAGGGGGCGTCGGCAGGTCCACATAATCCATGGCGAGCTGCAACACCGGCTCGTTGACGAAATCCTTGATGGCCCAGGGCAGGGCCCCCGCCATCTCGGCATCGGGGACGGCGGGCTTGTCGATCTGGATCTGCTGATAAAGGCTGGCCGCGAGGGCCACCCGCACCTTAGACTTGGCCAGACCGTGCCGGGAAAACAGCTCGGCCAGGGCCTTGGACCAGTCGTGGGGGCCGTTGACAGGCTGGCTGGCAAACACGGGAACGGGGTCCACGCAGGCCAGCAGAATGCGATCGCTGGCCAGCAGGATCCCGACCTGATGGCTGGAGGGAGAACGCCTGAACAGTGACTTCATCTGGATCTTCACCTGGCCGCGTAAAACGGACTAAACCTTAACATAAACAGGCTATTAGCCTCCAACTTTATGACAAACGACGCATCGACGGCCACGCTGGCACCCACGGGAGACGATCCCATGGCTCCCCTTCAGCTCCCCTCCCCCCTGCACCGGATCCGGCATCCTCTGCTGGCCGCCCATGACGTCACGCTCTGGTGCAAGCGGGACGATCTGATCCACCCGACCCTCTCCGGCAACAAGTGGCGAAAGCTCAAATACCATCTGCAACAGGCACAGATGCTGGGCAAGGGCCACATCCTCTCCTTTGGCGGCGCCTACTCCAATCACATCCACGCCCTGGCCGCAGCAGGACTCAGACTGGGAGTGCGTACCACGGGCATCATACGCGGTGAAGGGGATACCGTCAGCAATCCCACCCTGAAAGCGGCCAAAGGCTGGGGCATGGATCTCGTTTTTGTCGACCGCCAGAACTATCGCCGGCGCCAGGATCCCGAATGGCTTGCCCGGTTCGAGGATGACGACACCCTGCTGGTACCGGAAGGAGGCAGCAGCCCGCTGGCCATCCCCGGAGTGGCCGAGTTGGTCGACGAGGTGCCCTTCTCGCCGGATCTCTGGGTGCTGCCCTGCGCCAGCGGCGGCACCCTGGCGGGGCTCATCGCGGGCAAGCGGGCGCAGGAGCAGATCCTGGCCATCGCGGTGCTCAAGGGGGCCGACTTCATCACCGGCGAGGTATGCCGGTTGCATCCGGCAGCGGCCACTACTCCGGGCTGGCGCATTGCGCTGGATCACCACGATGGCGGCTATGCCAGGTTCAGTCCGGCACTCTGGCAATGGGTGCAGGCATTCAGTGCCGAAACCGGCTTGCCGCTGGAACCCATCTACAGTGGCAAGGCGATGTGGGGGCTGTTTCGCGAACTGGCGGCAGGCCGCATTGCGCGCGGCAGCAAGATCATCTTCATCCACACCGGTGGCTTGCAGGGGCTGGCGGGCCTGCAGGAGCAGGGCCGCCTGTCACCCCGGCCGGGACGCTAGTCAGGCAGGTTGAGGGGCTCGGGGTCGGCAAACCAGGGACCTTGACCGGCATGCACGCCCAGGTGTCGCAGCATCTTCCACTCGTCGCCACTCTCCACCCCCACCGCGATGACCCGGGCCTGGGTATTGGCACAGCCCCCCACCAGACTGCGTACCGCCATCTGGTTGACCTGGCGCAGGTGGATCTCCCGCACCAAGCTGGGGTGCAGCTTGAGGAAGTGGATCTCGAACTCCTTGATGTACTGGGTGCTCACCACGTCCTGGCCCGCATGATCGATGGCAAGCCTGCACCCCAGCATGCGCATCGCCCGAAGCGGCCGCTTGAGGGCTTCGTAGTGGCGGGTCACCTGGGACTCCGACAACTGCAGGATCAACCCCTCGTTGGTACTGCGCGGCAACTGGAACAGCTCGAAGAAGAGCTCGCGCTGGAACTCGCGGGTGAGCAGGTTCTGGGCGCACAGAGAGAGGCTGATGGGGCAGCTCGATGCCGGTCGCTGGCGCAGCAGTCGCAAGGCTCGGGCCACCACCAGCCTGTCCAGCGGCAGCAGCAGACCGGCCTTCTCCGCCATGGGCATGAAGACCCCCGCCTGCAGCTCCCGGCCCTGCTCGTCGTGAAGGCGGATGAGCAGCTCCTGCTGCAACACCACCTGATCCCGCTCCTGCTGCACAGGCTGGACGTAGAAGTCGATGCCCTGCTCCTCGATGCGACGGCTGATCAGGGTGCGCCAGCGCACCGTTCCCTTGCTGCTCGCCTCCTCGTTGAGGGATTTCTCGAACAGGAACCAGCCGCTGTGTCCTTGCAGGCGCGCGCTCTTGAGCGCCAGCTCCGCTTCTTCCTGCACCTTGAGCAGGGAATCCTGTGCCTGATAGCAGACCGCACCGAGATAGACTGCGGTGTCGGCATTGACCGCTTCGGGCCAGTGCAGCCGCTGCAGACTCTTGAGCAACTGGCTGGCACCGTCCACCATCTCGCTCTCTGACATGTTCGGCAGCAGCACGGCAAAGACCTGACCGGCATAGCGCGCCTGCAGGGCTCCGCTGTGCTTTCGCACGAAGGCGGCGATGGTGGCGCTCGCCTCCATCAGGAGTTCCTGGCTCGGGCGCCCGCTCAGCTCGGGATCCAGCTCCTCCAGACCGGCCAGCTCGATCAGCAGCACGCCGCCGCTGATCACACTTGCTTCCATGATGGCGCTCTCCAGCCGGTTGTCGAAGAAGAGGCGGTTGCCGATGCCCGTCGTCTTGTCGACGAAGGCATTGCTGCGGATGAAGTTGTCGAACCGGCTGCGCTCCTTGCGCGCGTCCGCCAGCTCGGCCAGCAGATGGGTGAGGGCCTGGCTGGCGGAGGCGGGCCACTCGTCGGCGGGATCATGGGCCAGCTTGGTGAGCTTGCCGTCCAGGATCAGCTGGGCGCGCTCCGCCAGCAGCTCGGCACCGCGCAACTGCTGGCGCAACCAGCGGATGGAGTACCAGAGGCCGAACACCACGATGAAGACCCCGAGGGAGATGCCGAACATCGCCTGCATGGAGTACTCGAACTCCTTGAACGGCCTGTCCAGCTTGAAGTCGGCCTGCATGCCGGCCTGATTGGGGATGGCCTTGCTGTAGGGGATCAGCAGGCTCTCGTCCGTCTGCTGCTGCACATCGCGAAACCAGTAGACCCGCTGCTTGTCCTGACGGATCTCCAGCTCCACCACATGGGAGGCCCGCAACAGGGAGGGCAGCCACCGGGCAAGGGCTTGCTGGTCATCGGTCACCCCCAGTTGCTTGTCGATGATCTCCACCAGGGAGTCGACCCGGTTCTGCTGCAGCTCCATTCCCATCTGGCGGAAACTGAAGACCCCGCCGAGCATCACCATGGCCATGGCCGAGATCACGCACAGCGTAATAAAAGAGACGAGTTGAGTGGTCAGTTTCATGTGCCTTTCCGTAGCCGACAGCATCCATAGGGCATCATGGTATCAGCCCAGACCAAACGCCGCCTATGGATGAAGATCCCGCTTCTGCAAATAAGCGGGCGGATGCGTCATGCGGCGCCGTTGTGCGGGCCGCAAAAGAGGCATCAAGGGAGAGAACGAGGGGGCACAGGCTGAGGAGCGGACAGAAAAATGGTCCCACAGCGGGGACCAAAAGAAACACTCATATCAAAACTAACACTCTGTGCTACTGACAAAAATAGATACAGGAGTATTGAACACACGGTGAGTCAAACCGCACCGCTACTTTAGCCACTTCAGATAAGCTGGACAATTGTCATTTATGACAGGTCAGCGATTGAATCTTGTTCAGGTGTGTAGCCATATCCTTTATTTATCAATTAATTATCGTTTTTGTTCCAAGTGTGACCAACTTGGCTCAAATCGATGCAGCTAATGCTATGATGCTTGAGTCTCAATCGGGTTGTTTCATTTCAGGGAAGAAGGGGGCCCACCATGTCTGCACGATCTCCGTTATGGATTCCTCTGGGCCTCTTCTGTTTGCCCCCGCTGCTGATGCTGTTGCTCACCCCCCTGTTGAGCGACAAGCTGGCTCACCACCTGTTGCAGACAAAGGAAAGGGCTCTGCTCGACTACCAGCAGGAGCGCAACCAGCTCCTGGATCACGATGTCCCCGCTCAACTCGCCCACTTTGCCTTCGATTGCGGCCCCAAAGACATGGCGCTGCTGCGCTCACCCCAGTATTACAACCGCCATATTCGCCTGGCCGGCCTGCAGCTTGCCAACGGGAGCGGCTGCTCCACCCTGGGCCCCGCCCTGCCCCAGCTTGCCGACGCCGGCATACCGGTCTCCCCCGACTTTCATATTTCCAGCACGGCCCCCATGTTCGATACCGAACGCGAAACCCTGGTCTATGCGAGACGCAACGGCAATCTGGCCTATTGGGTGCTCGACAGCAGCTGGAGCCATGAGCTGCTGCGCACCCCCTGCAACGACTGTTTCTACCTGGAGTTCAACCACAAGCACCCGACCCAGTCCGGGCTCTTTTTCCCCCGTGGCAACAAGCACATTCGAGAAGAGGCAAACCCGATGCGGCTGCTCAGTTTCGACCCCCAGCATCAGGTGGAACAGACCCTCTGGGCTGGCGAGGCACTGAAACGCTACGCCCGCTCACAGATACACCGTGATGGCCTCTGGTCGGCCGGGGCGCTGGGGGCGCTGCTGGCGGCCCTCTACTGGAGCCTTAGAAACTACCGGCGCTCCCTCAAAGGATTGCTGCAAAGAGGGCTGGCTCGGCGGGAGTTCATCCCCTTCTATCAGCCCATAGTGGACAGCAGAAACCGAAGGGTGGTGGGATTCGAGGCCTTGCTGCGCTGGCAGCGAGGACGGGATCTGGTGTCGCCAGGCACCTTCATCGCCTATGCGGAGGAGCAGGGGCTGATCCTGCCGATGACGGATCAACTGCTGGAGCGCATCCTGGCGGATCTCCCCGTCCTGGCCCCGCACCAGTGGGTCAGCGTCAATCTGGTGGCGGGCCATATCGAGCAGCCTCGTCTGCGCACCCAGTTGCAGCGCCATGGCTGGCCCTCGCCGGCCCGCCTCACCTTCGAACTCACCGAGCGGGATCCCATCAAGCACATCCAGGGGGCCATGGCGGAGATCGCAGCCCTGCAGGAGAGGGGCTATCACTTCAAGCTGGATGACTTCGGCACCGGTTATGGCGGCTTTGCCTACTTGCAACGGCTCGGCATTCGCCAGATCAAGATCGACAAGATGTTCGTGGATACCATAGGCACGGACGACCTCAAGCGCAGCGTGCTGGATGCCACCATCGCCTTCGGCCTCAAATCGGGCATGGAGATGATCGCCGAAGGGGTCGAAACCCAGGAGCAGGTGGATTATCTGTATCGCCACGGAGTCCACCTGATCCAGGGCTACGTCTATGCCAAGCCCATGCCCCTGAGCAAACTGAAGATCTGGCTGATGGCATGGCAAGAGGGCGAGACAACCAGCCCCTCCGACCCGCACTGAGGCGGTATCTGCCCCGCCTCTCACCCTTTGCAACAAAATGATGCTCCGCATGAGGAGCATCTCCCCTTATCATGGGTCTGTGCACCTTGGGTGCACCAAGTCGCTCCATACCCCGTCGGCCGAGGCCGCCCCGAGATGAGAACCACTGCCTATGAAGTCTTTTATCCGACAAGAGATTGCTCTGCCTGCCGGTCTGCTGACCCTGCTCTTCTTCAAAACCCTGGGGAGCGACCTGCTGGCAGAGACAACCCCCCTTGCGGTCTACCTGCCGGTGTCGCTGGCCCTGCTTGCCATCGTGACCTGGGCCATCTTCTCCGTCGTGCGTCACTCTGACGCCCTCGCCATCAAGCTCGGGGAACCCTTCGGTACCCTGATCCTGACCCTCTCGGTCATCTCCCTGGAAGTGGTGATGATCTCCTCCGTCATGCTGACCGGCGATCCCAATCCCACCATGGCCCGTGACACCATGTTCGCGGTGGTGATGCTGGTCACCAACGGTCTGGTGGGCTTCACCCTGCTGTTTGGCGGCTGGCGCTATCACACCCAGAACTTCAATCTGGACGGGGTCAAATCCTATCTGGTAGCCATCATTCCCCTGGCACTGCTCTGTCTGGTCCTGCCGAACTTCACCCAGGGCGGCACCCTGGGCAGCCTCTCCAAGGCCATGTCATGGATGCTGATCATCATCTCCATCCTGCTCTATGGTGTCTTCCTGCTGATCCAGACCCGCAGCCACAGCCACTTCTTCGTCGACAGCGATCACGAGGATCTCGAGGATCACCACGGCCCGCTGCAGAGCAACGTCTATCACACCCTCTTGCTGCTCGCCTACCTGGTGGTAGTGATCCTGCTGGCCAAGACCCTGGCCATCCCCATCAACTACGGGGTGCACGTGATGGAAGCCCCGATGGCGCTGGGTGGTTTCATCGTCGCCTGTATCGTGCTGGCTCCCGAAGCGGTCGGCGCCATCAAGGCGGCCTTCAACAACCAGTTGCAGCGGGCCATGAATCTCTACTTCGGCTCCGTGCTGGCCACCATCGCCCTCACGGTACCCTCCGTGCTCTTCATCGGCTCCCTGATGGGGCAGGAAGTACGCCTGGGCCTCTCCCCTGCCGACATGGTGCTGCTCATCACCACCCTCATGGTCTGTAAAGTGACCTTCAGCAGCGGCCGCACCCACGCCCTGCACGGCGCCACCCATCTTGTGCTGTTTGTCGTTTACCTGTTCCTGATGTTTGAACACGGATAAGGCTGCCAGCACTCACCCCAGTGCTGTTCGTGGTTTATCTGTTCCGGATGTTTGAACACGGATAAGGCAGCCACCACCTGCCTGCTGCCACTCTGCGCAGCGCGCTTCCGATAGCCCCGACGCGAGGCGCGGGAGACGAAAATGAAAAGACCGCCCCATGGGCGGTCTTTTTTATGGTTGCTCAGGCTCCAATTCAGAGGCTGGGCAGGGTCCCGGCCGGGATCAGGTCGTTGTAGCTGGCACGGCCCAGCAGGGCGGCGGCCGCCTCGATGTCCGGTGCAAAGTATCTGTCCTTGTCATAGAAGCTGACCTCTTCCCGCAGACGGCCCTTGGCCAGCTCGATGAGCTCGGTGGAGCGCAGGGGAGCGCGGAAGTCGAGCCCCTGGGCCGCTGCCAGCAGTTCCACCGCCAGGATGCCGCGGGTGTTCTCGGCCATGTCCGCCAGCCGGCGACCGGCGAAGGTGGCCATGGAGACGTGGTCCTCCTGGTTGGCCGAGGTGGGCAGGCTGTCCACCGAGGCCGGGTGGGCCAGGGTCTTGTTCTCGGAGGCGAGCGCCGCCGAAGTGACCTGGGCGATCATGAAACCGGAGTTCACCCCGCCGTTGTTCACCAGGAAGGCCGGCAGGCCGGACATACGCGAGTCGATGAGCAGCGCCATGCGCCGCTCGGACAGCGACCCGATCTCGGCGATGGCCAGGGCCAGGTTGTCGGCGGCAAAGGCCACGGGTTCTGCGTGGAAGTTGCCGCCGGAGATGATCTCCTCATCCTCGGCAAACACCAGGGGGTTGTCGGAGACCGCGTTGGCCTCGCACACCAGCACCTCGGCGGCCTGACGGATCTGGGTCAGGCAGGCACCCATCACCTGGGGCTGGCAGCGCAGGGAGTAAGGATCCTGCACCTTCTCGCAGTTGTGGTGGGACATGCCGATCTCGCTGCCGTCCACCAGCAGGTGGCGGTAGCAGGCGGCCGCATCGATCTGGCCGCGCTGACCGCGCACCTCGTGGATGCGGGCATCGAACGGCCGGCGGCTGCCCAGCGCCGCTTCAACGCTCATGGCCCCTATGGTGATGGCGCCAGCGTAGAGATCCTCGGCATGGAACAGCCCTTCCAGCGCGAAGGCGGTGCTCGCCTGGGTGCCGTTGAGCAGGGCCAGCCCCTCTTTCGGCGCCAGGGCGATGGGCTCCAGCCCGGCAATCTGCAGGGCAGTGGCGGCGTCGATCAGCTCGCCCTTGTGACGGGCCTTGCCTTCACCGATCAGCAGGCAGCTCATGTGTGCCAGGGGCGCCAGATCGCCGGAAGCGCCGACGGAGCCCTTCTTCGGCACCACGGGGTAGACCTCGGCGTTGATAAGGGTCATCAGGGCCTCGAGCACCGTCAGCCGGATGCCGGAGAAGCCACGAGCGAGCGAGTTGACCTTGAGCACCATCATCAACCGTACGGTGGCGTCATCCATGTACTCGCCAATTCCTGCCGCATGAGAGAGCACGATGGAGCGTTGCAGCTCGTCCAGCTGCTCCACCGGGATCCGGGTATTGGCCAGCAGGCCAAAGCCGGTGTTGATGCCATAGACCACCCGGTTTTGCTCGATCACCTTGGTGACCACGGCGGCGGAGGCGTGGATCCCCGCCAGGGCAGCCGGATCCAGGCTGACGTGTACCGGCTCGCGGCTGACACGGCGCAGGGTGGCGAGGCAGAGTTTGCCCGGTTGCAGATTGAGTTCGAACATCTTATTTCACCCCTTTGCCGGTGGCGTCGATCATCGGCAGATCCAGTTTCGCCTCATGGGCACAGTTGATGGCAATCTCGTAGCCGGCGTCGGCGTGACGCATCACCCCGGTGGCCGGGTCGTTGCGCAGCACGCGGCCGACCCGCTTGGCGGCATCGTCGGTGCCGTCACAGACGATCACCACGCCGGAGTGCTGGGAGAAGCCCATGCCCACACCGCCACCGTGGTGCAGAGAGACCCAGGTCGCGCCGCCGGCGGTGTTGAGCAGGGCGTTGAGCAGCGGCCAGTCGGAAACGGCGTCGGAACCATCCATCATGGATTCGGTCTCGCGGTTCGGGCTCGCCACCGAGCCGGAGTCCAGATGGTCACGGCCGATGACGACCGGTGCCTTCAGCTCGCCATTCTTCACCATCTCGTTGAAGGCCAGACCCAAGCGCACCCGATCCTTGACACCGACCCAGCAGATCCGCGCCGGCAGGCCCTGGAAGGCGATGCGCTCGCGGGCCATGTCGAGCCAGTTGTGCAGGTGGGGATCGTCCGGGATCAGCTCTTTTACCTTCTGGTCGGTCTTGTAGATGTCTTCCGGGTCGCCGGAGAGCGCCACCCAGCGGAACGGGCCAATGCCCTCGCAGAACAGCGGGCGGATGTAGGCCGGCACGAAGCCCGGGAAGTCGAAGGCATTCTTGACGCCCTCTTCCAGCGCCATCTGGCGGATGTTGTTGCCGTAATCGAGCGTGGCGGCGCCGCGGGATTGCAGGGTCAGCATGGCTTCGACCTGACGGGCCATGGAGCGGCGAGCCGCCACGTTGACCTCGTCCGGTGCGCTCTTTTGCAGATCGCGCCATTGGGCCACGCTCCAGCCCTGGGGCAGGTAGCCGTGTACCGGGTCATGGGCGGAGGTCTGGTCGGTCACCACGTCCGGCGTGATGCCGCGAGCCACCAGCTCGGCGAAGACGTCGGCGGCGTTGCCGAGCAGGCCGACGGAGACGGCGGTGCCGCTGCGTTTGGCCTCCTCGATCATGGCCAGCGCCTCATCCAGGCTGTGGGCCTTCTTGTCGACGTAGCGGGTACGCAGACGGAAATCGATACGGGTCTCGTCGCACTCCACGGCGATCATGGAGAAACCGGCCATGGTGGCGGCAAGGGGCTGGGCACCGCCCATGCCACCCAGGCCCCCGGTCAGGATCCAGCGGCCTTTGGGCTCGCCGTTGAAGTGCTGGTTCGCCACCGCGAAGAAGGTCTCGTAGGTGCCCTGTACGATGCCCTGGGTGCCGATGTAGATCCAGGAGCCAGCGGTCATCTGGCCGTACATCATCAAACCCTTTTTATCGAGCTCGTTGAAGTGCTCCCAGTTGGCCCAGTGGGGCACCAGGTTGGAGTTGGCGATGAGCACCCGCGGCGCATCCTTGTGGGTCTGGAACACCCCGACCGGCTTGCCGGATTGCACCAGCAGGGTCTGATCGTCCTCGAGCCGGGTCAGTACCTCGACGATCTTGTCATAGCAGGCCCAGTTTCGGGCAGCGCGGCCGATGCCGCCGTACACCACCAGAGACTGGGGATGCTCGGCAACATCCGGATCCAGATTGTTCATCAGCATCCGCAGTGGCGCTTCGGTGAGCCAGCTCTTGGCGGTCAGCTGGGTGCCGTGGGGAGCACGGATCACGCGGCTCGGATCGTGGCGGGGATCCTGGTGTTGTACAGACATAGACACTCCTTGTTTAGCGATGCAGTCAGGCGGCGCGGTGCGCCACTACTTGGTCAACTGGTGAACCAGGCGCGCAGCCACGCGGGCACTGCGGTTGTCCTGATCCAGGTTCGGGTTGTACTCGGCCAGATCGGCGAGCCTGAGCTTGCCGCTGGCCCGGATATGGGCGATGAGCGGTTCGATGACCGCCAGCTCCACGCCGCGAGCAGCGGGAGCGCTCACTCCCGGCATCACCGCCGCCGGCAGCACGTCGAGATCGATGGTGAGATAGAGGTGGTCGCAACGGGCGATGAAGGCATCCAGCCCGCCTAGCAAGGCTGGCAGCTCGGTCTGCGTCATCGCCTCGTCCAGCACGTGCCAGACTCCCAGCGCCTCGGCGCGGGCAAAGAGCGCCGCGGTATTGGCGGTTTCGGCCACCCCGAGACAGGCATAGTGAAAGGGGGTGCCCTGGGCGGCGCACTGCTCGGCAATCTGGAAGAAGGGGGTGCCCGAGCTCGCCTGCTCCTGTTTCATGCGTAGATCGAAGTGGGCGTCGAAATTGATGATCCCGACCCGCCCTTCGCCACCAAGATGACGGTTCAGGCCGCTCCAGCTACCGAACGCCACCTCGTGGCCGCCTCCCAGCACCAGGGGGAAGTGCCCCTGATCCAGCGCACTCGCGACCCGTTCGGCCAAGCGCCCGTGGGCGGCATCGAGATCGCCGTCCTCACAGGCCAGATCCCCGCCGTCATAGACGGGGGCGCCCAGGTGCCAGGCCGTGTTGGCCAGCAGCTTGCGCAGCGCCAGCGGTGCACCGGCCGCACCGACCCGCCCCTTGTTGCGGCGCACCCCTTCGTCACAGGCAAAGCCGAGCAGTACCACGCCGGGTTCGCGATTCCCCTGCCAGGGTTGCACCCTGTCGTGCCAGCGCAGGGCCAGCTCGCCGTCTTCGGGATCCTGACGCCCCTGCCAGACCGACATGTCGATCCCGTTGAACTTATCCATGAAGGGTTTCCTCCCCGTTGACCACACGGCTCACCAGCTGATCGACACCGATGAGGTAGCTGAGCTCGGCCGGATGGCCGCAGTTCCAGACAAGGAAATCCGCCAGCATGCCGACCTTGAGCTGCCCCAGCCGTTCCTGCTCGCCAAGCGCCCTGGCGGCGTGGCGGGTCACCCCGGCCATGGCCTCCACCGGGGTCAGGCCAAACAGGGTGCAAGCCATGTTCATGGCCATGCGCAGGGAGACGATGGGAGCCGTGCCCGGGTTGATGTCGGAAGAGACAGCCATGGGTACCCCCGCCTTGCGCAAGGCAGCGATCGGGGGCAGCTTGGTCTCCTTGAGGAAATAGAAAGCGGTGGGCAGCAGGGTGGCGACCACGCCACGGTGAGCCAGCGCCTGGATCCCGTCCTGATCCAGATATTCCAGATGATCCACCGAGAGGGCGCCGAAGTGGGCGGCGAGCGTGCTGCCCCCCAGGTTGGAGAGCTGATCCATGTGCCCTTTCACCGCGAGGTTGTACTGATCCGCCGCCAGATAGACTTGCTCGGTCTGGGCAAGGGAGAAGCCGATGTGCTCGCAGAAGACATCCACCGCATCCGCGAGACCAGCCTCGGCCGCTGCCGGGATGATCTCCTGGCAGATGGTCTCGACCCAGGAGTCGGGATCGTCGCGATACTCCGGCGGCACCGCATGGGCCGCCAGCAGCGTGGTCTTGACCCGGATGGGCTGCGTCTCTCCCAGACGACGGGCCACCCGCAACATCTTGAGCTCGTCTTCCAGGGTGAGGCCGTAGCCGGACTTGATTTCGACTGTGGTGACCCCTTCCCGGATCAGGGACTTGATCCGCGGCAACGCCAGCTCATAGAGCCGCTCCTCGCTGGCTGCCCGGGTGGCGCGCACCGTGCTGATGATACCGCCCCCCTTGCGGGCAATCTCCGCATAGGGGACTCCCTTCTGGCGCAGTTCGAACTCTTCGGCGCGGCTGCCGGCGAAGATGAGGTGGGTGTGACAATCGATGAGACCGGGGGTGACCAGCTTCCCCTTCATGTCCTGCCAGGAGGCGGCATAGGGGCCCTTGAGATCCTGCATGGGGACCAGAGCGTGGATCTTGCCATCCCGCACGCCAAGAGCATGGGGCTCCAGCAGGCCGTAGTCCGCCAGATCGGGGCGCAGGGTGGCGGGTGTCACATTGAGCCAGACCCGCTCGCAGTTCAACAGTTCCTTGTTCATACCGACCTCTAAATGTATATACAATAATTTATAGCCGATCTCTGAAAAGAAAGAAAGGATCAAGTTCACATCTTGATAACAGCGGCTTTATTAGAGTGTAAGCACAAAAAAGCCCACCGAGAGGTGGGCTTTTAAATGCTTAGTATGTATATACAATTATGCGAGACGCGTCTTGGAGCTCAGCTTGTAGCGGGAACCCGGCGACAACAATCTGGCATAGGAGACCAGAAAGCCGTCTGACCAGGTGCGCCGGTGCAGCAGCAGGCAGGGGGTGTCGACCCTCACTTGCAGCAGTCCGGCTTCACCAGCACTCGGCAACACGGCTTCTACCACGTGCTCCATCTCGGAGAGGGGGCAGATCTCCATCAGATAGCTGTTTGGCGTCTGCTGGGTGAAATCCTGCTCGCCATAGCCGGGCAGTCGCTCGGCATCGACGAAGCGCTCCTCCAGTTGCAGCGGCTCCCCATCGGCCTGATGGACGATGAGGCTGTGAAAGGTGGGCGCCCCGACCCGCAGGCCCAGACGCACCGCCACTTTCTCGTCGGCGGCCTGACGTTGCAGCCGGATCACCCGCGCGCTGTACTCGCTGCCCCGCTCGGCGATCTCATCTGCAATATTGCGAATCGCCAGGAGCGGCGACTCGGTGCGCCTGTCGGCCACGAAACTGCCGGATCCGGCGGTGCGCACCAGCCAGCCTTCGGCCACCAGTTCACGCAGCGCCTTGTTCACCGTCATGCGGCTCACGGCAAACTGCTCGCACAGGGCGGCCTCGGTCGGGATCCGGTCGCCCGCCTGATAGTGGCGTTCGCGGATCCCGTCCAGGATGTGCTGCTTTATCTGAAGGTAGAGCGCAGGAGCCACCGGCTGGTCCTCAGCGGCGACGATGGGGCGGACGCATGTCCGGCCAGGCGCGATAGACGTCCGGGATCTGGTCAGGGCCGCTGATGCATAGATCGAGATCGTGCAGCAGGCCATCCTTGATGCCGTAGATCCAGCCGTGCACCGCCAGCTCCTGCCCCTTGCGCCAGGCATTCTGGATGATGGTGGTGTGGCAGACGTTGGCGACCTGCTCAGCCACGTTCAGCTCGCACAGGTAGTCGAAGCGCTCGTGCTCATCCTCGATGGCTTCGAGCTGTTCGCCGTATTTGAAGTAGACGTCCTTGATGTTGCGCAGCCAGTTGTCGATGAGACCCAGCTCCTGGTTCTGCATCGCAGCCTTGACCCCACCGCAGCCATAGTGGCCGCAGACGATGATGTGCTTCACCTTGAGCACCTCCACCGCGTATTGCAGCACCGAGAGGCAGTTGAAGTCGGTGTGCACCACCAGGTTGGCGACGTTGCGGTGGACAAAGACGTCCCCCGGCAAGAGCCCCATCAACTGGTTGGCGGGAACCCGGCTGTCGGAACAGCCGATCCAGAGGTACTCGGGTGCCTGCTGGGCGGACAGGGTAGCGAAGAAATTGGGATCCTCGGCCTTGATCCGTTCCGCCCACTCGCGGTTGTTGGTAAACAAGTCGTTCAACAGTTTCACTTCTGCTCTCCCTACTGTGGCAGTGGCGGCAACATACCATACACAAGGGTAACCAAGGCAAGGCCGACCAGATCCCCGCAAAACAAAAACAGGGCCATCAGGCCCTGCTTCTTACCGGAGGAGGCCGTCAGGCATCCATGGCATCTTTCAGCTTCTTCAGCGCGTTTTTCTCAAGCTGGCGCACCCGCTCGGCGGAGACGCCGTAAGTATCGGCCAGCTCCTGCAGGGTGGTCTTGCTCTCGTCATCGAGCCAGCGGGCACGGATGATGTGCTGGCTGCGCTCGTCCAGGGTCGCCATGGCCGCACTCAGGCGACGGGTGGCATGGCTGTCCCAGTTGTCGTTCTCGATGTTCGCCGCGAGATCGGAAGATTTGTCTTCCAGATAGTGCACCGGCGCGAAGCCACCCTCGTCTTCATCGTCACCGACCAGATCGAAGGCCTGATCGTAATTGCTCATGCGCGCTTCCATCTCGGTGACGTCGGCAGCGGATACTCCGAGGTCGGCAGCCACGGCCTGCACCTCTTCGTGGTTCAGCCAGCCCAGACGCTTCTTGGACTTGCGCAGGTTGAAGAACAGCTTGCGCTGGGCCTTGGTGGTCGCCACCTTGACCATGCGCCAGTTGCGCAACACATATTCGTGGATTTCGGCCTTGATCCAGTGCACGGCGAAGGAGACCAGACGCACACCCACGCTCGGGTCGAAGCGTTTGACGGCTTTCATCAGGCCGATGTTGCCTTCCTGCACCAGATCGGCCTGAGGCAGGCCATAGCCGGAGTAGCTCTTGGCCACGTGAACGACAAAACGCAGGTGCGACATAACGAGCTGGCGTGCAGCTTCGAGATCACCATCCTGCTGCAGACGCATCGCCAGTTCGCGCTCTTCCTCTGCGCTCAGCACAGGGATCGAGTTGACGGCCTGGATATAGCCTTCCAGACTACCTTGCGGAATCAGAGCCATAGTGCGTTGCAATGAAGTTCCCATGTTCTACCTCTTACTTTTCAATCGAATCAGTCTAACACCCTGAGAAGACGTGTCTACCGACCAGGTATCATTCTGCGTGCTGCATCATACATCACCCCAGCATGAACCCGGCCTATCTTAGGCTGACGGCATGAATCATAAATGAACAGTCAAAAAAAAGGGGTCACAGTAAAGGACCCCTGAAAAGTAGCATGCTAAGTCCATTGTTGCGGAGCTCGCAACCTTCACATGCTTGCCAAGTCAGACGAGCAAGGCATAGGGGCCATACCCGTATTCATTCTGCTGCAGTCAATAGACCATTGATAAATCAAAAGGTTCAGAGGATCCACATATGATCCTCGGCGCAGACACCATTCAGATTACTCTGAGAAAGTGGCCCGTGCCAGAAACGGGCCACTCTTTTACTTGATCCAGTTCGCAAAATCCAGCGCTTTAAAATGCTGACAAATTAATCAGGACGGTTCTATGTCGCGAATGTGCCTGTGCACCGAGAACCAGGAGGCGATCAACCCCAGCAGGGCGCCCAGCAATATGAGATTGAAGCCGTCGAACGCCCCCATCCCCACCAGACGGAAGTTGCTGTTGTAGAGCCCCGCCAGCTCCTTCACCACCCCCTCGCTCCAGATCACCATCACCTCGGTCAGCCACCAGGCCAGCATGCCGCCGATGACCCCGAACCAGATGCCCGTATAGAGGAAGGGACGGTGGATGAAGGCATCGGTCGCGCCCACCAGCTTGAGCACTTCAATCTCGGAACGCTGGTTCAGGATGTTCAGGCGCAGGGTGTTGCCCACGATCAGCAACACGGCGGAGAGCAGCAACACCGCGATACCTGTAATGGTGTGGCGCAGCAGGTTCATGATCCCCTGCAACCGGGTCAACCACTGCAGATCCAGCTTGCCCTGCTCGATACCGGGCTCGTTCTCCAGCTTGGCGAGCAGCTCGGCGGCCCCTTCGGGATTCTGCCAGCGCGGATCCGGGATCACGCTCAGCACCGGCGGCAGCGGGTTGCTGTCCAGATAATCCAGGGCATCACCGAAACCGGAGATCTCCCGAAATTCCCTGAGCGCCTCGTCACGGTTCATATAAGTGACGGACTCCACCTCCGGATAGAGCAGGATCCGCTGCTTCATGTCGAGGATGCTCTGCTCCGGCAGATCCTTGCGCAGATAGAGAGAGATCTGGGAGCTGGTCTGCCAGCTCCCCTCTACCACTTCGGCATTCTTCAGCAATACGTGGAAACAGGAAGGCAGCGCCAGACTCACGCCAAGTACCGCCAGGGTCATCAGGGAGGCGAGCGGGTTGCGCCACAGCTCACCCAGGCTGGCAAAGGCCTGACGCACATGATCCACACCATACATCATCAAACGACGCAACGGCGGCTGTTTATGACGAACAATAGCCATCAGCGATCCTCCCCGGACGAATACATGCGACCCGCCTTGAGGGTCAGGGTGCGGTAGCGCATCCGGGCGATCAGCCCCAGATCGTGAGTGGCAATCAGCACGGAGACGCCGAAGCGGTTGAACTCCTCGAACAGGCGCATGATGTCCATGGAAAGCTGGGGATCCAGGTTGCCGGTCGGCTCGTCCGCCAGCAGCAGGGGCGGCTTGTTGACGATGGCGCGGGCGATGCCGACCCGTTGCTGCTCACCACCGGAGAGCATGCGCGGCTGGTAGCGCTCCTTGCCGAGCAACCCGACCTTGTCCAGCGCCGCCGCCACCCGCTTGTTGATGTCCCCATGGCTGTAGCCATCGATCACCAGGGGCAGGGCGACGTTGTCGAACACGGTACGATCCATCAGCAGGCGGTGATCCTGGAAGATCATGCCGATCTGGCGGCGCACGTAGGGGATCTGACTGCGCTGGATGTGGCTGACGTCATCGCCGTGGAAGAAGACGCGGCCGTCGGTCGGTCGTTCCATCACGCTGATGAGCTTGAGGAGGGTACTCTTGCCCGCCCCCGAATGGCCGGTCAGGAAGGCCATCTCCCCCTTGCGCAGGTGAAAACTGACCTTTTGCAGCGCTTGATGACCGCCACTGTAGACCTTGCTGACCTTGTCAAAACGAATCATAACGGTTCCCTGAGATTGACAAACCCCGACCGGGATAAAGCATGGGGCGCTCACTCCCCCGTACCGGCACAACACCTGGATGACAACACCGGTCACAAGCATGCCACATGTCATCCTTGTCCGGATGAGCCATGCCTGCGCCCTCATAGTGACATACCCCGACCGGAGTCGGGGTATGGAACACATGCTTGTCACGGCCGGGCCGGCTCATGTCAGCCGGATTTATTCTTCGCGGCTGAAGAGCGCCTCGATGAAGTCGTTGGCGACGAACGGGCGCAGATCGTCGATCCCCTCGCCCACCCCGATGTAGCGGATCGGGATCTGGAACTTGTCGGCCACCGCGAAGATGACACCACCCTTGGCAGTGCCGTCCAGCTTGGTGAGGGTGATGCCGGTCAGGCCCACCGCCTCGCTGAACAGCTTGGCCTGGCTCAATGCGTTCTGGCCGGTGCCTGCGTCCAGAGTCAGCATGATCTCGTGGGGTGCCGCATCGTCCAGCTTCTTCATCACCCGCACCACCTTCTTGAGCTCCTCCATCAGGTTGCTCTTGTTCTGCAGGCGGCCGGCGGTATCGGCGATCAGCACGTCAGCCCCGCGGGAGCGGGCAGCCTCGATGGCGTCATAGATGACGGAGGCGGAGTCGGCACCGGTGTGCTGGGCAATCACCGGAATGTTGTTGCGCTGACCCCACACCTGCAGCTGCTCGACCGCAGCGGCACGGAAGGTATCGCCAGCGGCCAGCATTACGCTCTTGCCCTCGGCCTGGAACTGTTTGGCCAGCTTGCCGATGGTGGTGGTCTTGCCGACGCCGTTCACGCCAACCATCAGGATGACGTAAGGCTTCTTGCTGGTGTCGATCACCAGGGGCTGCTCGACCTTGGCCAGCATCTCACCCATGTCCTGTTTGAGCAGACCGTAGAGCGCCTCGGCATCCTTGAGCTGCTTGCGGTCCGCGTGCTGTACCAGCCCCTCGATGATGCGGGTGGTGGTGTCGACGCCAAGATCGGCGGTCAGCAGCTGAGTCTCCAGCTCTTCGAACAGATCGTCATCGATCTTCTTGCCGCTGAACAGGCCGAAGAAACCGGAACCGATATTCTCCTTGGTACGCACTAGGCTGCGCTTGAGGCGGGCAAAGAAGCCCTCCCGCTGCGGCTTCTCCTGAGTGTCGTCGTCCACCTTGTCGGCCAGCGGCAGAGCGGCCAGAGCGGCGGCCTCAGCCTCCATCGCGGCGACCAGACGCAAATCTTCCGCTCTCTGGGCCTCTTTGGCGACACGGGCTTCCTCGGCAGCCTGAGCTTCGGCGGCAATACGAGCCTCTTCCACGGCACGGGCCTCGGCGGCAAGACGAGCCTCTTCTGCGGCGCGGGCTTCGGCGGCAAGACGAGCCTCTTCTGCGGCGCGAGTCTCGGCGGCGATGCGAGCCTCTTCTACAGCGCGAGCCTCGGCGGCAATACGGGTCTCTTCTGCAGCGCGAGCTTCGGCGGCAACACGGGCTTCTTCTGCGGCGCGAGCTTCGGCGGCAATACGGGCTTCTTCTGCGGCGCGGGCTTCGGCGGCAATACGAGCCTCTTTCGCAGCACGGGCCTCTTCTGCAGCACGAGCCTCGGCGGCAACACGGGCTTCTTCTGCGGCGCGGGCTTCGGCGGCAATACGGGCTTCTTCTGCGGCGCGAGCCTCGGCGGCAATACGGGCTTCTTCTGCGGCGCGAGCCTCGGCGGCAATAAGGGCCTCTTCCAAAGCGCGGGCTTCGGCGGCGACAATGGCTTCTTCTGCGACCTGAGCTTCGGTGGCGATCAAGGCCTCATTGACGATGACGGGCTCAAGCTCGCCCTCCGGCTCTTCCACAACCAGGGGGCCTTCGTCAGGGCCGCTCAGCGGCGCTTCGGGCTTGGCGGCGGGGGCATCAGCCGGGGCAACATCGGCGACAGGCGCGGGAACAGCGGCGGCCTCCGACTCGACTACCGCCGGGGTAGCGTCGGGCGCCTGCGATGGAACGGCCTCAGCCTCTTCTTTCTTGCGGCCGAAACCCAGCCAGGAAAACAAACCTTTTGCCATCTAAAAATACTCACATCAAAGGCTGACTGCTAAGATAGCCGTCCCTCGGCGGGTCGGCATAAAAATGAACCGCCTTATACTATCACTTTATTTTCTGACGACGAAACGCGATGCCCAGAGTGAAATCCAGCCGTAACAGTCCGAGCAAGAGCCCGGCCCCTCAGGGGCGAGCGGGCGTGGTACGAATCATCAGCGGCCAATGGAAGGGGCGCAAACTCCCCGTCAGGGATGTGGAAGGGCTCAGACCCACCACGGATCGCGTCAAGGAGACCATCTTCAACTGGCTGGCTCCCCACGTGCGCGGTACCCGCTGCCTGGATCTGTTCGCCGGCAGCGGCGGGCTGGGGCTGGAAGCCTTGTCCCGTTATGCCGAACAGGTCACCCTGATCGAGATGGACAGAGGCGCCGCCGACCAGCTCAAGAAGAACCTGACGACCCTGGGCAGCAGCCAGGGGCAGGTGATCCAGGCCGATGCCGTGAGCTGGCTGCAAGGCCCGGCCACCCCCTTCGACCTGGTCTTTCTGGACCCACCGTTTCGTCGCGAGCTGCTTCCCCAGGTGTGCGAGCTGCTCGAGCAGCGCGGCTGGCTGGCATCCGATGCCCTCATCTATCTGGAGCGGGAAAAAGAGATGGCCGATCTGGCGCTGCCCGCCAGCTGGAAACTACTCAAGGACAAGCAGGCTGGTCAGGTCTGCTATCAGCTCTATCTGCGGGACACCAAGCATGACGCAGCTGTTTAAAGGGGAGATGGGTACAGTCCCCTTCTCCGTCAATTTGGACAACGGCTCAAGGACAAGCAGGTCGATCACATCAGGCCTGCTATCAACTCTATGTACGGGAGGTAAACGATGAAGCGGGTGTTTAATCTGTTGGCGATGGGGGTGCTGCTGTTCTTCTGGTTCGGTGTGGCACTCGCCCTGCTGGGCACCCTGCCGGGCAAACTGAACGGCTTTCTGCCGGTGTGCGGCGTCATCGTGATATTGATGCACTGGGTACAGGCCAGCATGATCAAGGCGGCCTGCAAACCCTACTTCGCGGTCACTCGTCTCGAATTCACCCAGGTGCTGATCTTCGGGGTGTTCGGCATGATGGATATCCGCACCAAGCTGCAGGCCATCATAGACGCCAGGAAGAAGGGAGAGACTCCCCCCAGGGCCGACTAGGCCACCCCCGGCCCGACCAGAAGGAGTGATTCGTCACTCCTTCTGCGTTTTTCCGAGGCTGATTCCCAGCTTGATGGAAAGGGCGGCGAGCAGCAGCAGCATGGCAATGAGGGAGAAGAAGTTGCTGCCAAGCTCGGGGTACTGCACCTTGACCAGGGCAGAATGGCCGAACACGCCGATAAAGAAGCAGAGCAGGATGCAACTGGGTGTGTTGCCCACCATGGGCTCATGGCGATAGTGCTGATAGAGCTGGCTGGCCGCCAGCAACAGGGCGATGAGGGGGTAGAAGGAGAAGGGGACGACCGACTCCGTCAAGGCCGACAGGAAGGCATCGCCACAGATACCGATCAGCAGGGCCAGCACCAGGGGCTTCTTCGGAATCGCGTTCGGTTCATGCATGAGGCTGTCCATCCTTGCGTTATGTGAGAGATTCGTGGCGCTTGCGGTTCTGCACCTCGGCGCCCATGGCGATCATCCGCAACTGGCTGATGGTGCGCTCCGACAGTGCCTTGCACTCTTCCGGAGTCATGTCGAGGGCGTCTGCACCGGCGCTGAAGACGATGGTCACCATGGCCTCGGCCTGGATATAGGCCTCTTCCCGTGGCGCCTGCGTGGTGGCTTCCAGATAATCGGTCAGCTCGGCGATGAAGTGCTGGATCTCCCGGGCCACCGCCTGACGGAATGCAGCCGAGGTGCCGGAGCGCTCGCGCAGCAGCAGCCGGAAGATGTTCGGGTTGTTTTCGACGAATTCCATGAAGGTCTGCACCGAGGTGCTGATGACGCTGCCACCACCGGCAATGCGCTGGCGCGCCTGGCGCATCAGTTGGCGCAGGGTCAGCCCTCCCTCGTCCACCAGCGTCAGCCCCAGCTCTTCCATGTCCCGAAAGTGGCGATAGAAGGAGGTCGGCGCTATGCCCGCCTCTCTGGCCACTTCCCGCAGGCTGAGGTTGGAGAAACTGCGGTTGGCGCAGAGTTGACTGAACGCCGCCTCGATCAGCGTACGCCGGGTTTTTTCTTTTTGTTGCGCGCGAATACCCACGAAAACAGTCACCTTGAGATTAGCGAGGCCAGATGATAACCCGAAGGCGGGGCCGGGATCAGGTTTGTCTCCGACTTTTTTACCATTGACCCGCATTCCGGCTCAATGGAGAATAGTGAACAGCTGTTCGCTGAAAGGAGCCGAGTGAAATGGACCGCCCCCCGATCATCATGACCAACACCCTGCTGTTCGCCCTCTCCGGGCTGACGGCACTGATAGCGGTCCCCTGGTATGGACTGAGCCAGGGCTACGACCTCTGGCAGTGGCTCTGCTTCCTGCTGCTGTTCTGCTATTGCGGCATCTCCATCACCGCCGGCTACCACAGGCTCTGGTCCCACAAGGCCTACAAGGCGCACCCGGCCCTGCAATGGATCTTCGCCATCGGAGGCGCGCTAGCCCTGCAAAACTCGGCGCTGCACTGGTCCTCGGATCATCGCCGCCACCACCGCCACGTGGATGATAACCAGAAGGATCCCTACAGTGCGGGTCGCGGTTTCTGGTACTCCCACATCGGCTGGATGCTGCGGGAATACCAGCGCGATACCTACCACGACTACAGCAATGTGCGCGACCTGCAAAACAACCCCGTGGTCGCCTTCCAGCACAGGCACTATCTGACCCTGGCTCTGGTCACCAACATCGGCATTCCGCTGCTGCTCGGCCTCTTGCACGGGGATCTGCTCGGTATGTTGCTGCTGGCCGGGGTGCTGCGCATGGTGATGACCCATCACACCACCTTCTTCATCAACTCCCTGGCCCACATCTGGGGCAGCCAGCCGTTCACGGATCGCAACAGCGCCCGGGACAACGGCATCCTAGCCTTCTTCACCTTTGGCGAGGGCTATCACAACTTCCATCACCTGTTCGAGAACGACTACCGCAACGGCATTCAGTGGTGGCAGTTCGACCCCACCAAGTGGCTGATCCGCACAGCCGCCTGGTGCGGGCTCGCCAAAGACCTGAGATCCTGCCCGGAGGAACGCATCGAACAGGCCAGGCTGGAGATGCAGCTCAAGCGCGCCCAGGCCAGAGTGCACAAGCAGGATGACAGGGAACGCTGGCAGGCACTGCTGCAGGAGGAGTACGACAAGCTGAGCCTGCAGATCCAGCACTACTATGCCAGCCGCAAGTCACTGCTGGAGCAGCGCAAGCGCACAGCCCTCGCACGCTACGACAGGCTCAGGCTGCAACTGGAGTACCGCACGTTGCGAGACGGTTTCCTCGTTGCCAAGCGCAACTGGAGTCGTCTGCTGGCGGGCCTCGCCTGATCGCCGAGACATCACGCAAAAGACCGCCAGCAGGCGGTCTTTTTGATTGGACAAGCAGACGGCGGGCATAAAAAAATGGGGCAACATTCGCATGTCACCCCCTCGCAAATAGCATGTTCCATATTGGGCTCCCGCAACCACGGGGGTCTGTCTGGCATCACGGGTTTCCGCTCCCGATCTGCCTCGCCTGCCGGAGCAATCCGGTTGGCCCATTTCCCCTGTTGCCGTCACCCACACGGCAGACCAGCCACCGTGTTTGTCCTTGCACTCGAGATACTACGCAGTTAAATAAAATAAAAAACCGTTCTACACGCACCTCTATGCAATCGAGGGCCCTGGATTGTTACGGCGCTCTTAATATAAATCGATTAAAAACAATACTATACAATCCAGTCCCGTATTTGGATGGCAAACGTTATCCTCGAAGGCGCACAAGGCTTTGAGAGATCTCGCACAAGGCGGATCCCACTCACAACCAACGATGTAAAGGTAACCAATCGCTCAATTGCGCCAGCAGGCGCCGCCATGCAGAGGGGGACGCCACCACCGGGTGCACGGCCTGCTGCAACCAGCCATCGATGAGTTGCTGCAACTCGTCGCACAGCGTCGGGCTATGGAGGTGCAGCATCAACTCGGTGTTGAGCATCAGGGAGCGGGGATCCAGGTTGAAACTGCCGAGCAGCGCCTCCTCCTTCCCCATCAGGATCAGCTTGGCATGCAGACTGAACGCCTCCGTCGTCAGCTCGAACAGGTTGACCCCCTGACGCTCGAGCCAGGGGCGGTGACGTCGATAGGCGCCATAGACCAGGGGCACGTCCGTGCTGGCCAGGGAGTTGGTCAGGATCTCGATGTCGACCCCCTGCCGTCGCTGCCCCTTGAGCCGGCGACGCAGCCCCCGTGTCAGTATCAGGTAAGGGCTCACCAACCTCAGGGCCCCCTGATTGCTCGCCAGCATGCGTCCCAGCAGGGGCGCCGTGGTCGGCCGGGCGACCAGCCCCTTGCCGGGGCGATCGAACCAGCACTGCCCTCGCCCGGGATGCCAACAAAGGGGAACGGGGCACTCATCAAACAGAGTGGCCGGCAGATCATAGGCGGCCGCCATGGCGGGGTCGGTCAGGGTCAGCAGGAAGTCGTTCAGGGCCCGGGTTTCAGCTGGCAGCAAGGAGCGTCTCAACAGGCGACGGACCGGGTGGCTCCAGCGACTGTGCCAGAACAGCGCGAACCCCTGCTCGGCCTGCTGACAGAGGGGGCCGCGGCAGAGCAGATCCAGGTCGATGAAGTGAGGCGGCATCCCAAGCCCGAAGTAACGATCACCGATGTTGCGCCCGCCGATCACCACCTGGCTGCCATCCACCAGCAGCAGCTTGTTGTGCATCCGGTGGTTAATGCGGCGAAAGCTCAGCACCCCTTCCAGCAACAAGGTAAGGGGACGCCAGCCCCGCAGCCAGAAGGGGTTGAACAGGCGCACCTCGATGCCCGGTTCCGCCGCCACCGCCTCCAGAAAGCGGTTCTCCCCGCCGTAGAGATCGTCGATGAGCAGTTGCACTACCACTCCGCGCCGGGCCGCCCGCACCAGCTCCGCCAGCAGCAGCTTGCCGCTGCCGTCCTCTTCCCAGCTGTAATACTGGGCGAGGATCCGGTGGCGGGCCTGGCGGATCAACTGGCATCGGGCCTTGAGGGCTGCGCCGGGATCGGCGAGCAAGGCAAACTCGGCGGGGATCAAGGGTCATCTCCCTGTCATCTGGTGGTGGCATAACCCAGACAACCGCCCCGATAGCCCAGTGTCAAGGAGCCGATGATGGAACTGCGCGACCACCCCTCCCTCAGTCAGAGACCTCATGCCAGCCAGCCGGATCCCACCCCGGCCAGGCTGTTGATGCCCTGGTACCAGCAGCACCGGGATCTGGGCTGGGAACCCCTTGCGCAGCATCACGAGGATCCCCTCCCCGGCCAGCATTGACAGGCTCAGGGCTGCACCGCCTCGATGGCCTCTGACTTGCCCTCCAGCTGGGGCAGGCTGAAACGGTAGGCCACGTAGTATTTGTAGATGGTGCCAACGTAGTTGATGGGCCCCTGGCCCACGTCGTTGGCCACCAGCTGCTCCACGTTGCCGAACCAGACGTTCGGATCCAGCCCCTTGTCGGCCGCCTTGGCCTGCAATGCCTGGACACGGTTCGGACCCGCATTGTAGGCGGCCAGGGCGAACAGATGGCGATTGAGCCTGTCCATCCCGGGATCATTGAAGTAGGTGTCCAGGATGAGCCGCATGTAGCGACAGGCCGCCTCCACATTGCCCTCCAGACTGGTGAGTCTGGCGCCTCGGATCCCCACCTCCTTGCCGGTACTCGGCAGCAGTTGCATGATGCCGACGGCCCCCCGGTGAGAGCCGACATTGGGATTGAGCCCCGACTCCTTGTAAGCCAGCGCGGCCAGCATCAGCCAGTCCAGCTGATACTTGTCCGCCTGGGCCTCCAGTACCTTGCGAATGGTCGACAGGCGCCCCAGCGGGTCCGGCGCCAGTATGTTGCTCATGCGGTCGCTTTGCGCCAGCAGGCGGCGCAATGTCATGTCACTGTAGAGGGTCCGCTTGCTCGACTCCGAGATGTAGGCGTTCACCGCCTTGAGCAGCTCCGGGCTGTTGTTGCGCAGGGCCCAGGCGCTGCGCCCCTTGTCCCGCAGCGGTATCAGCCTGTGGGCCTTGAGGCCGCCAATCATGTCGAGCCAGATCCGCCCCTTGAAGCTGTCGGTGACCGTCAGCGGAATGATCCCGGCTGACACCATCTCCAACAGGTCCCCGTCCTGCAGGTATTCGGGAACCGTCTCGATGTAGACCGGGGGCAACCCCAGCTCCCGAAACAGCCAGTTGAGCTGGTGCAGGCTCTCGAAATAACTGGAGCTGGCTCGCACCCAGACCCGCCGGCCGGACAGCTGGGTGATGCGATTGAAGGCAGGGAGATCCCGCTGGCTCACCACCCACTCCTCGATGGGGGCGATCAGCGGCTGGGAGAAGGTCACCTGCTCACGCCGGGTGGGGGTGACCGTCAGGTTGGCGGCCACCAGATCCCCGCGCCCCTCGGCGAGGTAGTCCAGCAGCTTGTCCTGGCGCACCGGGATATAAATGATCTTGAGTTTGAGCTTCTCCTTGGCCAGGTAGGTCTGGTTCAACCAGCGCTCGAATCCCTGAAGCTGATTGACCAGGATGCCGTACTGGGCTCCCTTGTCGAAAAAGAAAAACCCCCGCTCATAGACCACCAGGGCCCTGAGCTCTTTTTTTTGCAGGATGTGTTCGAGATCACCGGCCTGGGGCAGCAACTGCGGCTTGAGATCCGCCGCCAGCAGAGGGAGAGAGCAGAGAGCCAGCAGGGCCCAGATCCATCGCCGCATCATGATGTAACCACCTCGCTGTGGGCCGGTGCGCACCGTCGGGTCTGTCAGAGAAGGCGCCTGCGCCAAGTCATGGGGCGTCGCGGGATCTTCTGCCGATCGGCGCATGCCGGACGGAAAACGGATCGTCCGTGGGATAACTCACTATACAACGCAAAGGGAGGGAAAAAGCGAGGGGCAGAGCAAGACGGCAGGCAAGCCTGCCGTGTCATCACGATCTCAGAGGGAGCGGGCGCGCATCTCGAAGATCAGCTTCTCGGCGGTGCAGGTGAATTGCAGGCGGGCCTTCAGGATCACGCCATCCGGGCCCCGGCTCAGCTCGCTGCTGCTTTTGGCTTCGGCAGTGACCTGCTTGGCCAGCGCCTCGTAAGCTGCAAATTTCTCGCGGGCGTCGGCTTCTGCAGCAGCCTCGATCACCAGCTCCATGACGTCGTCACCTTCGCCGATGATGGTGCCAATTTCGGCGAAACAGCCGCAACTGTCACAGGTCTCGTTCAGTTCCACTTTCTCGTCTACAGACATACGTTCACTCCTACTTATTCCGGATATTGTCATCGTCGCGCAAGGCGTTGCGAAAATCCCTGATGGCAGTGCCCAGATCCTCACCGGCGCCAGCCAGGCGTTTGCTGCCAAACACCACGACGACGACCACGAGCAGGATCAGCAGATGCCAGATATGAATGCCACCCAGTCCCATAGGGAGACTCCTGACTGTTAGATACCTGGAGGTTGTATCAAAAGAAAGCGTATCGATTGTTGGGCAAAATCAAGGCAGGTGCAAGTTGGCGAAAAAATCGCGCAAAAACGGCGACGAGGCGCAAAAAAATACGGCGACCATGGGCCGCCGTATGGGTCGGTGCTACTTGTCCCCTCAACCGCTACATCCTGTACCAGCCGCCACCAGGGCGAGAGACCCGTCGAGCATAGGATCGCCAAGATATGAAAACAAATGGTATATATTCATCTAGGAATTGAAGAGGATTCATATCATGTTGCTGGAACAGCTTGCACGCATAGACCTTAATTTGTTGATAATCCTGCAAGTCTTGCTGGAAGAGCGCAACGGCAGCCGGGCTGCACGCCGTCTGCACCTGAGCCAGTCCGCCGTCAGCAAGGCCCTCGGACGGTTGCGGGAGACCTTTGACGATCCCCTGTTCGTGCGCTCGGCCTACGGGATGGATCCCACTCCGCGCGCCCTGGATCTCCAGCAGCAACTGCAGCCCATACTGCTCTCCCTGGACAACCTGATCCAGCCGCCGGACTTCGATCCCGCCAGCACGGAGCGGGAGTTCGTCATTGCCAGCATGGACAGCGCCTTCACCCTGTTTGCCCCCCTCTACCTGAGCGAACTGAAGCGTCAGGCTCCTGGCATCCGCCTGCGCTACGAGGAGTGGACCGAGCACAGCCTGACCGAGATGAGCCAGGGCCAGGTGGATATCGCCTTCACGGTGCGGGAGAACTGCATCAATTCGGATTTTCGCCTCGACACCCTGCCCAACGCCATCTGCCAGCGGTTGCTCACCATCGACGATCTCACCTGCCTGGTGCAGCGGGATCACCCCGCCTTGCAGGAGCCCGAGTGGGATCTCACCCGTTACCTCGCCTACCCCCACGTGCAGACCTACTGCGAGGGGCGGGATCGCTGGATGCTGGATCACAAGCTGGCGGAACAGAATCTCTATCGCCGGATCGAGGCGACCGTGCCCTCCTTCGAGGCGGCCCTGCGCATGGGCATGCACTCGGACATGATAGTGACCCTCTCCCGCCTCTACGCCCGCCACGCCACCCAGGTCTACCCCCTGGTGCCGCTGCCGCTGCCCATCGCCCTGGACAGCATCTCCCACCTGCTCATCTGGCATCAGCGCCACGAGGAGGATCCGGGCCATCGCTGGCTGCGGGAGACCCTGCTCGCCCTCATCATGGGCAAGCTGGAAACCTCAGTGGACGACCCGGCCGCTGCCGCCTGACGCGCAAAAAAAAACGGGGCTCAAGAAGCCCCGTTTCACGTTGACATCAGCATTCGCCCCGTCAGTTCTGACCCGTCACCGCCAGATAGTGGTGTACCCCGTCCAGCAGCATCTGCACCGAGATCATCACCAGCAGCATGCCCATCAGCCGCTCCACCGCGGTGAGTCCTCGCTCACCCAGCAGCTTGTTGAACAGCTCGTAGAACATCAGGATCACGGCGCTGGCCCCCCAGGCCATCAGCAGGGCCAATGACCAGTCCACCATCCGGGTCGGCTCCTGGTTGGCCAGAAGCAGCAGGGAAGCCAGGATGGAGGGGCCCGCAATCATGGGGATGGCCATGGGCACCAGGAAGGGCTCCTCCCCCGCCGCCAGCCCGGTCACGCCACCGGGGCTCGGGAAGATCATCTTGATGGCGATGAGGAAGAGGATGATGCCCCCCGCGATGCTGACCGCCTCCTGACGCAGGTTGAGGAAGCTCAGGATCTGCTGACCGGCGAACAGGAAGCCCATCATGATCACCAGTGAAAACAACAGCTCCCGCAGCATTACCTTGCGTCGACGCTTGGGGTCGACATGGCGCAGGATGGAGAGGAAGACCGGCAGGTTGCCCAGCGGATCCATGATCAGAAACAGCATGACGGCAGCGGAGAATGTGTCCATAGAGCGCCCGGGCAGAACCTTTCAACAAGAGGGGAAGGAGGGCGAAATATAACAAAGGTGGCGGGATTCGGCGAGCGCCCCACCGCGCTCGCCACTGGCGATCATCCGTGGTTGCAGATCTTGTCAGCGCGGGTCTGGAACCCTGACTCCGAGTCGATGAACTTGCCGCGCCTGGCCAGGAAGTCGATCAGGGCGTCAGCGTCCATCTCGCTGGCGCTGCAGGTGTGGAACCGGGCCTCGGCACCGAAGCGCGAGGCGATCGCCGCCCTGAGGCTGGCCCGGGTAAACGGACTCTCCTGCTCCAGCATCATCTCCATCACTTCGTGACCGTGTATCGATTGGGACATCTCGAACCTCTTTAATCATCATGTCAGATGACAATTAAAGCTCGAAGCCCGGAGAGGGTTCTTGATATAGGCCAACAAAACGCCTTTTTTAACGCCAGCGGGCTGGTCGTAAGCGCCGCTTTGTCGATAATGTGGCAACCTGACGGGGGGATGGCTACACTGTCGCCCCTTTTTGCCACCGCAGACAGAAAATAAGGACATTGGCGTCATGCTGTTCCATGGATTGGTCTTCAAACCCTGGCGGATCTGGACCCGTCGCCCGCTCTGGTTGAAGACCCTGCTCGGCATGCTGACCGGGATAGGTCTGGGGCTCTGCTTCAGCGAGCAGGCCCTGCTGCTCAAGCCCATCGGCGTCCTGTTCGTCAACACCATCCAGATGCTGATGGTGCCCCTCATCTTCTGTTCCGTCCTGGCAGGCCTCACCGCCCTGCTCAAGGGCAAGCGGCTCGACCGCATCGCCGGCAAGGCCATCGGCTTCTATCTCTGCTCCACCGCCGTCGCCATCTGCATCGGCCTGATGATGGGCTGGCTGCTGGAACCGGGCATGGGCGCCAATATGGGTCCTTATGAACGGGGCGCCATGGCGCAGCAACCTACCCTGGCCAGCGTGCTGAGCCACCTGGTGCCGCGCAACCCGGTGCAGGCCATGGGCGATGGCAAGATATTGCAGGTGATCGTGTTCGCCGTGGCCCTCGCTCTCGCCCTCAACGCCACCGGACGACGCGGCCGCCCCGCCATCCTGTTCTTTACCTCATTGGCGGAGGGAATGTTCAAGCTGACCCAGATGGTGATGGCCCTGGCCCCCTATGGCGTCTGCGCCCTGATGGCCTGGATGACCGGCAAGTACGGCGTCAGCCTGCTGTTGCCGCTGCTCAAGGTGATCGGCGCCGTCTACCTCGGCTGCCTGCTCCACGTGCTCGGCGTCTACAGCAGCCTGCTGCTCCTGATGGCGCGCCTCAACCCGTTGCACTACTTCAAGAGCATCGTCGATGCCCAGGCGGTGGCCTTCACCAGCAGTTCAAGCAACAGCACCCTGCCCATCAGCCTGGCCTGCGCCGAACGCAGGCTCGGGGTCTCCCCCGCCATCACCGCCAAGGTGCTGCCCATCGGCGCCACCATCAACATGGATGGCACCGCCCTCTATCAGGGAGTCACCGCCCTGTTCGTGGCCCAGGCCTTCGGGGTGGATCTGCATCTGGTGGACTACCTGACCATCATCAGCATCGTCACGCTGGCCAGCATCGGCACGGCGGGCACACCCGGTACCGGGCTGATGCTGCTGACCCTGACCCTCACTGCCGTGGGACTGCCGCTGGAAGGGGTGGCGCTCATCGCCGGCATAGACCGGATCCTCGACATGGCGCGCACCACGGTCAACGTCTCCGGCGACATCCTGGTCTCCGTGCTCATCGCCCGCAGCGAGAAGGAGCTGGATCTCGCCACCTACCACGATGCCCATGCGGGGGATGACATCGACTTCACCCTGCGCTGAGGACGTGAGGGGCGTTCAATGATCCTGGGGATCGTGATGGCAGCGCCAGCAGATATCGAAGTTGGCGCCGTTCTCCTCCCCGCACTGGCCGCACAGCCAGCCGTTGCCCTGGCGCTGCTGGTAGCGCTCGATGATCCGGCCCGCCCGCTGACGATCCCGCTCGTTCACCATCAGGGTCACTTGCAGCAGATCCACCGGCAGCTCCCCGAGCGCGCCGGAGAGCCCTTCGCCGCTGAGGCGCACCCTGACTCCCTCTACCTCCAAGGCCCCTTTCAGGGCATGCGCCTCCAAGGAGTGAGAGGCGCGATACAAGTTAATCCACTGATCCATACGTTGTCCTCGAAACCCTTGCCAGTGCCATCATCACCAGCACTACCATCATTCCAGGGCGAGCATCTTCCGGGAGCGAGATGCCCGATACAGATTCATCCACCGCTCCATACGTTGTCCTCGAAACCCTTGCCAGTGCCGTCATCACCAGCACTACCATCATTCCAGGGCGAGCATCTTCCGGGAGCAAGATGCCCGATACAGATTCATCCACCGCGCCATACGTTGTCCTCGAAACCCTTGCCAGTTCAATCATCGCCGCATCGGGCTCTTCACAGCAGCTTGTCGATACCGTAAGCCGGGCCGTTGGCCACCAGAAAATCGATGAATGCCCTCAGCTTGCGCGGCATCAGGCGCCGCTCGGGAAACAGCAGGTAGATGGGTACCCTGGGTTGCTGCCACTCCGGCAGCAAGGAGACCAGCGTCCCGTTCGCCAGCTCATCATGGCACAGCATGGCGGGCAGGGAAGCCAGCCCCAGCCCCGCCTTCGCCGCCTCCCTGGCACAGGTGATGTTGTTGACCTGGAAGCGGGACGGGGGATCCACCAGCACTTCACGATCATCCAGCTCGAAACACCAGTGCGAGGCGAGGAACCCCGTGCTGACCGCGATCCGCTCGTGATGCACCAGATCGGCGGGCCTCTGGATCACCGGGTGGCGCGCCAGATAGTCCGGGCTGGCACACAGCAGCCGCTCGGTGCTCCAGAGACGCCGCGCCGCCAGGTTGGAGTCGCTCATGTCGCCGACCCGCACGATGGCATCCAGCCCCTCGCTGATGGGATCCACGATGCGGTTGGTCAGCTCCAGCTCCACCTTCATGCCCGGATAGGCTTGCAGGAAGTTCGCCACCAGCCTGCCCACTACCAGCTGTCCCGTCTCGATGGGCACCGCCAGCTTGAGGGTCCCCGTCACCTCCTGCTGGCTGGCACTGAGCATCAGCTCGGCCTGGGCCAGCTCCTCCACCGCCTTGCTGCAGCGTAGATAATATTGTTCACCGGCTTCCGTCAGGGTGAGCTGCCGGGTGGAGCGATAGAGCAACCGCGCGCCGAGACGCTGCTCCAGCTCGGCAATGCGGCGGCTCACCGTCGCCTTGGTCATGCCCAGCTCCTGGGCAGCGGCGGTAAAGGAGCCCTTGTCGACGATACGAACGAGGATTAAGGCAGCATTCAGGTCCATTGTTTCACCAGTGAAACTGTATATCTCATGAATGGATACTAATCGAAACAGTTGCACGATGTTAGCCTGCCCGCCACAGTTCAGGAAAACCAATATCATGAGTCAACACAAGAAGATCCCCCTGCTGGCCGCCCTGGTGCTGGCCCTGCTCGGCCTGCTGTTTGCCGGTTACTGGTATCTGCATGGCCGCTACTTCGAGAGCACCGACAACGCCTACCTGCAAAGCGAGGTGACCGGCATCGGTTCCAAGCTCTCCGGCTACATCAGCGAAGTACTGGTGACCGACAACCAGGCGGTGAAGGCCGGCCAGCTCATCGCCCGGCTCGACGACCGCGAATACAGGACCAAGGTGGCGGAGGCCGAGGCCGATCTGCACCTCAACCAGGCGACGGCGGATAACCTCGCCGCCACCCGTATCCAGCAGTTGAGCCTCATCCGCCAGGCCGAGGCAAAAGTCAGCTCGGCCAATGCCGAGCAGGTCCGGGCCCAGCAGCAGGTGCGCCGGGTCAGCCAGCTCAATGAGCGTCACTACAGCTCCCAGGACAGCCTGGACGAGGTGCGGGCCGGCTTGCAGGTCAACCAGGCCCAGGCACTGGAGGCCAAGGCCGCCCTGCAGGCCGCCCGCGAGCGGCTGCTGGTGCTGGATGCCGAAGCCAAGCAGAACCAGGCCAGGCTGGCATTGAGCGAGGCCCAGCTTGAACAAGCCAGGCTGGAACTCGGCTACACCGAGCTGCGAGCCCCGGCTGACGGCATCATCGGCAAACGCAGCCTGCGGGAAGGGCTCTACGTCCAGTCCGGTATGCAGGTGGCCAGCCTGGTGCCCCTGAGCCAGGTGTGGGTCGAGGCCAACTTCAAGGAGACCCAGTTGCAGCACATGCAGCCGGGCCAGAAGGTGGAGGTGATCCTGGATGCCTATCCGGATCAACCGGTCGAGGGGATCATCGACAGCCTCTCTCCGGCCACCGGCGCCAAGTTCGCCCTGCTGCCGCCGGAGAACGCCACCGGCAACTTCACCAAAATCGTGCAGCGGGTACCGGTCAAGATCCGCATCCCGGATCCGGGCTCCCTGGCGGGCAAGCTGCTGCCCGGCCTCTCCACCGAGGTGATCGTCGACACCCGCACCCCTGATCCCGTGGTGGCCGCCCACTGATGGACGCCATACCACGCCGCAACTGGATCGCGGTCATGGGGGGCCTCATCGGCGCCTTCATGGCCATCCTCGACATCCAGATCACCAACGCCTCCCTGAAAGACATTCAAGGGGCGCTCTCGGCCACCCTGAGCGAGAGCTCCTGGATCTCCACCTCCTATCTGGTGGCGGAGATGATCGCCATACCGCTGAGCGGCTGGCTGAGCCGGGGACTGAGCGTGCGGCGCTACCTGCTGTGGACCACGGGCGCCTTCATCGTCGCCTCCGTGCTCTGCTCGTTCAGCTGGAACCTCACCAGCATGATCGTCTTTCGGGCGCTGCAGGGCTTTACCGGCGGGGCCCTGATCCCCATGGCCTTCTCCCTCATCGTCAGCTTGCTGCCGCTGCACAAGCGAGCCACCGGCATGGCGCTGTTCGGCCTGTGCGCCACCTTCGCCCCCGCCATCGGCCCGACCCTGGGGGGCTGGCTGACGGAGCAGATGTCCTGGCACTACATCTTCTATCTGAACGTGCCGCCCGGCCTGCTGGTGATGGCCATGCTGGCCCACGGGCTGGACAGGAAGCCGGTGGACTGGGAGGTGATCAAGCGGGTGGATCTCATCGGCATCCTCACCATGGCGGTGGGGCTCGGCCTCCTGGAGGTGGTGCTGGAAGAGGGCAACCGGGAGGACTGGTTCGGCTCGAGCTTCATCGTGCGGCTCACCGTCATCTCGTTGGTGGCCCTGGTGTTCTTCGTCATCAGCCAGTTGCTGCGCCGCCACCCCCTGGTCAACCTGCGGCTGCTGCACAACCCGCGCTTCGCCCTGGCCTGCTTCGCCTACCTGGTGCTCGGCATGGGGTTGATGGGCTCCATCTATGTGCTGCCCCTCTACATGACCCAGATCCACAACTACAACGCCCTGGAAATCGGTGAGGTGCTGATGTGGATGGGGCTGCCCCAGTTGCTGGTGCTCCCCCTGGTGCCCAAGCTGACCCACAAGATAGATCCGCGCTATCTGGTGAGCTTCGGCTTTCTGGTCTTCGCCATCAGCTGCTTCATGAACGTGAACATGAATGCCGACTACGCCGGGCCCCAGCTGATCCAGTCCCTCATCGTGCGGGCCCTGGGGCAGCCCTTCATCATGGTGCCCCTCTCCCTGGTGGCGACCGCCAGCCTGACGCCGGACGAGATCCCCTCCTCCTCTACCCTGCTCAACGTGCTGCGCAACCTGGGGGGCGCCTTCGGCATCGCCATCATCGCCACCCTGATCGACAACGACACCCGGACTCATGTCAGCCAGATCGGCAGCACCCTGGCCGCCACCAGCATCGAGGGGCAGGCCTATCTGATGCAGCTGGCCCAGAACATGATGGCCCAGGGAGCCGGGCCGGAGCAGGCCCAGTTGCAGGCCCGGGCCATGCTGTCGAACACCATCAGCCGCGAGGCGGCCATCATGGCCTACAACCAGGTGTTCTACGTGATGGGTATCTTCCTGCTCGTCGCCAGCGCCCTGATGCTGCTGCTCAAGCAGCCGGCCCCGAGGGACCCTGACGCAGAATCGGTCGAGGCGTGAAAGGTGGGGATCACATAGCAAAACGGGCCAGAAGGCCCGTTTTTCATGGCTGCCCGCTGGTCAGCCCGCCAGGGAGGCGGCGATCAGGAACTGGGCCGCGAAGTAGCTGCTCATGATCCAGGCCGTGGCATGGGGGAAGGGGCGGCGGAATCTGTCCAGCGCCAGCATGCTGTCGGAGAAGAGGAACATCAGCGCCCCCACCAGGGCGGCGGCGCTGCCGGCAGTGAGAGAGGCATGCCAGGCACCGGCAGCCACCCAGGCCATGGCGATGATCACCAGCATGTAGCAGAAGACGGGGATCCTCATCTCGCCGAGCTGGCCCCACAGGAGCCCGAACACCATGCCGGCCACCAGCAGAAGCAGCAGGCCGTCCACCAGCTTGAGCACCAGGGGCCCCTGGGCGAAACCGACGATGTAGCAGAGGTGAGCGACAAAAAATGCCGCCAGCCCCTGGATGAAGCGATCCCGTGGCAGCATCAGCAGCACGTCCCCCGCCAGCGACAGGCAGAGACCGAGCAGGATCCAGGCGTGGGAGCCGTTGTGATCGTCGCCCTGGTAGCCAAACGCCAGGGCGATGATGAACAGCATGGTCAGGGGTTTGCTGATGTAGAACTGACGGGAGTCTGAGCCGTAAGCCGCGCGGATGTGCCACCAGCCCGATGCGATGATCAAGAAACTCAATAACATGCCCTGCTCCTCACCGGCTGCTCACCCTGGGGCGGCAACCTCTTTAGTGCCCGCAAGAGTAGCAAATTCCCCCGGCCAGTGGCAGAGGCTGAAGCAGATGGCACCCTACACCTAAAGTCTAATTGCCCCCATCTCCGCCCTCGGGCATAAGAGACAGCTCTGGAGGATCACCATGGAAGACGCTATGACCAACTACCTGCCCGCTATCGACATCATGATGTGCCATCTTGGCATCAGCTTTGAACAGGCCTGCGAGCAGCTTGGCCTCAGCCCGCAGGAGCAGCAGACCCTCGACCAACTGCAAAAACAGAAGCAGACCCAGTCCAACTGATGCCCTGGACTGATGGCCCGAAGCGGCCGGCATCACAGTCCAGCATAAAAAACGGCGCCCGAAGGCGCCGTTTTTTATTGGGTGATGATCAGGGTCGAGCGACCCGGCGGCGTTGCAGCCAGACCACGGCCCCGAACAGCAGGAAGCCCGGCAGCCACATCAGCTCCTTGGGCCAGCGCTCGGTGGGCGCCTTGACGCTCAGGATCTGCTGATCCATCTCCAGCCCCAGATCGGCCGCCTGGCTACCGAAGGTGACGGTGTCGATCAGGATCTTGCCGTCCTGCTCATAGGTCTGGATCCCCAGCTTGGTCAGACGATCCTCACCGCTCGCACCATCCGGCACCGGCAGCAACACAGTGAAGCGGCGCAACTTGCCCACCGCATCTTCCCCTTCCATCCGCAGGCGCAGGGTGCTCTCGGCCTCCACCTGACCCATGGTCTGGACCAGCTCGGCCGGGGCGGTGTCGCGATACGGGTCGTGCAGCAGATCCATCCAGAAGCCAGGACGGAACAGGGTGAAGGCCACCAGCAGCAGCAGCAAGCTCTCGTACCAGCGGCTCTTCACCAGGAAGAAGCCCTGGGTGGCGGCAGCGAAGATCAGCATGGCGATGGTGGCCACGAAGAAGATCAGCACGCCGTGGGAGAAGTCCACGTTGATGAGCAGCAGATCCGTGTTGAAGATGAACAGGAACGGCAGCGCCGCGGTACGCAGGCTGTAGTAGAACGCCGTGATCCCGGTCTTGATGGGGTCGCCCTTGGAGACGGCGGCCGCGGCGAACGAGGCCAGCCCCACCGGCGGGGTCACGTCCGCCATGATGCCGAAGTAGAAGACGAACAGGTGCACCGCGATGAGCGGCACGATGAGGCCGTTCTGCTGACCCAGGGTGACGATCACCGGCGCCAGCAGGCTCGATACCACGATGTAGTTGGCAGTGGTCGGCAGCCCCATGCCGAGGATGAGGCTCAGCAGGGCGGTGAGGATCAGCATGAGCAGCAGGTTGCCCATGGAGAGGAACTCCACCAGATCCGCCAGCACCAGGCCGACCCCGGTCTGGGAGACAGCCCCGACGATGATGCCAGCGGTGGCAGTGGCGATGCCGATGCCGATCATGTTGCGGGCACCGGCAATCAGCCCCTCGCGCAGGTCCACTACGCCATCGGTGAAGGAGCCGTAGTCATGCTTGCCGTCGGTGCGCAGCCAGTTCAGCAGCGGTCGCTGAGTCAGCAGGATGATGATGAGCATCACCGACCCCCAGAAGGCCGACAGGCCGGGAGAGAGGCGCTCCACCATCAGACACCACACCAGCACCACCACGGGCAGCAGGAAGTGCAGGCCGGAGAGCAGCACGGCGCGGGTCTCGGGCAGCTCGTCCAGTGGCTTGTCCGGGTCTTCCGCCGGCAGCGGTGCGTTGCTCGCGGCGATCTTCAGCAGTCCGAGATAGGCGACGGCCAGCAGCACGCTGATCCCCGGCAGGGCATAGTCACCCAGTACCGGCTTGAGCCAGCCCAGACCGTAGTAGACCGCCATGGAGAGGCCGCTGATGAGGGCGGCACCGAAGGCGAAGCCGGTCAGGCGACGCAGCCAGGGGCGCGGCTGACGGTTGCCGATGGGCTGCATCCCGAGCTTGAGCGCCTCGAGGTGCACGATGTAGAGCAGGGCGATGTAGGAGATGGCCGCCGGCAGGAAGGCGTGCTTGATGATCTCCACATAGGGGATGCCCACGTACTCCACCATCAGGAAGGCAGCAGCCCCCATGACCGGCGGCATGATCTGGCCGTTGACCGAAGAGGCCACTTCCACCGCGCCGGCCTTCTCCTTGGAGAAACCGACCCGTTTCATCATGGGGATGGTGAAGGTGCCCGTGGTCACCACGTTGGCGATGGAGGAGCCGGAGATGACGCCGGTCAGTGCCGAGGCGACCACGGCCGCCTTGGCCGGGCCGCCGCGCAGGTGACCCAGCAGGCTGAAGGCGAGCTGGATGAAGTAATGGCCCGCACCGGCACGCTCGAGCAGGGCGCCAAACAGCACGAACAGGAAGACGAAGCTGGTGGAGACCCCAAGGGCGATGCCGAACACCCCTTCGGTGGTGATCCACTGGTGGTTGGCCAGCGCATGCAGGCTCACCCCGCGGTGGGCCAGCAGGGAAGGCATCCAGGGACCGGCCAGGCTGTAGGCCAGGAAGACGATGGCGATGACCGCCAGGGCCGGGCCCAGGGCGCGGCGGGCCGCTTCCAGCAGGAGCGGGATGCCGACGCAGGCCACCGCGAAGTCCATGGTGGTCAGGTTGCCAGGACGCTGGGCAAGCTCCTGGTACATGACGAACAGATAGCTGGCGACGGCGGCACCGACGAGACCGAGGGCGATGTCGGCAAGGGGAACCCTGTCTCGCGGTGAGCTGCGCATGGCCGGGAACACCAGGTAGGCGAGCAGGATGGCGAAGGCCAGGTGAATCGAGCGTGTTTCAGTGTCGTTGAGGACGCCGATGCCGAGGGAGAAGGGCAGCGGCGAGGCAATCCAGAGCTGGAACAGGGACCAGATCAGCGCAAGACCCGCGATGATCCAGCTCATGGGGCCGACGGGCAGCCTGGCGCCGACGTCCTGGGCGATCAGCTCCTCGGCCGAGAGCGCCTCTTGTTGTTGTGTTTGCTGCATAGTGTGACTCTGTAGGTACTGCAATAAATGAGACTCGCTCCCCCGAAGGAGGAGCGAGTCCGGGGCACATCCGAAGACGCAGCCGGATTACATCCAGCCACGTTCCTTGTAGTAACGCACAGCGCCTTCATGCAGCGGAGCGGAGAGACCCACCTTGATCATGTCGGCTTCCTTCAGATCCGCGAAGGCCGGGTGCAGGCGCTTGAAACGGTCCAGGTTGTCGAACACGGACTTGACCAGCTGGTAGACCACTTCCGGGTCAGCCTTGGCGCTGGTGGAGAGCACCGCCTTGCCACCGATGGACGGGGTCGGGTTCGGGCTGCCCTTGTAGAGACCACCCGGGATCTCGGCCTTGCTGTAGTAGCTCTTCTCGGCCAGCAGCTTGTCGATCTCGGGGCCGGTGACCGGTACCAGCACGGTGTCCGTGGTGGTGGAGGCTTCCTGGATGGCGCCGTTCGGGTGGCCGACGAAGTAGCTCATGGCGTCGATGTTGTTGTCACCCAGGGCAGAGGCCTGCTCGGCGGGTTTCAGTTCGGAGACCAGGCTGAAGGCGGATTTGTCCCAGCCCTTCACGGTCATGATCTCTTCGAAGGTGTCACGCTGACCGGAACCCGGGTTGCCGATGTTGACGCGCTTGCCCTTCAGGTCGTCGAAGCTGGCTACCTTGGCGTCCTTGCGGGCCAGGATGGTGAACACTTCGCTCTGCAGGGAGAAGACGGCGCGGATGTCATCCATCGGACCTTCGGCCTTGAACGGCTCGACGCCCTTCATCGCCTTGTACTGGTGGTCGGACTGCATGATGCCGAAGTTGAATTCGCCGGAGCGGATGCCGTTGACGTTGGCAACACCACCGCCACTGGCCGGGGCGTTGCACTTGATCTGGTGATCGGCGGCGCCGCGGTTGAGGAAGCGGCAGATGGACTGGCCCGCCACGTAGTAGACGCCGGTCTGACCGCCGGTGCCTATGGTCACGAAGCGCTCCTGCGCTTGCACCGGACCACCAAACGACACACCGACCAGAGCCGCCGACAAGGCGCACGCCAAGGATAATCCTTTCATGTTCTTCATCCTTTTCATTGATTTATTTCACCCGTTTCCCGGGAGAATATGAGACAGACCCGCACCAATACTGGGTTCGCCTATACGACCTCGTACGAGGAAATGGTCGAGCAGCACGCGCCCTTCCAGAAGCCACCATCATCCTGCAGTGAGATAATCAGCGTCATGCCGATCGGAGGTGATCTGACCAGAAACGGGTCAGTTCAAAAGCATTAACGCCCCGATTAAGCACATAACACCAACATAAATCAAACAAAACAGCAAAATGGCGGATTTAAATAGCGAGAAGTTTGAAGCGGATCATTAATTTCTCAAGGGCAGATTAATTACATGAACTATCAAAGGGAAGCAATAAAAAGCACGCCCAGATTCTTTCGCAACCCTTGACTGGCAAGGATTAGAAACCTGGTCCGTTATATTGCGAAGTGCTTACTGAACAGCATAAACACGACGTTAATGACGCTTTTGTCGCCAAGATGCAAAAACCCCGATCCGGGGCTGCCGGAACGGGGTTTGGTAACAAGCTGATTTCATTTGGGCCCGGCCATCACGCCTTGCTGCCAGCCAGCTCCAGAATGAAGGCGAACTCCAGGGCGATGTCCTCATAGGCCTTGAAACGGCCCGACTTGCCGCCGTGACCGGCCTCCATGTCGGTGCTGAGCAGCAACTGGTTGTCGTCCGTCTTCAGCTCACGCAGCTTGGCCACCCACTTGGCCGGCTCCCAGTATTGCACCTGGGAGTCGTGCAGCCCCGTGGTCACCAGCAGATTCGGGTAGGCCTGGGCCTTGACCTGATCGTAGGGGCTGTAGGCCTTCATGTAGTCGTAGTAGCGCTTCTGGTTCGGGTTGCCCCACTCGTCATACTCCCCTGTGGTGAGGGGAATGGACTCGTCCAGCATGGTGGTGACCACGTCGACGAAGGGCACCTGGGCCACCACGCCCCGATAGAGCTGGGGCGCCTGGTTGATGACGGCCCCCATCAGCAGGCCGCCGGCGCTGCCTCCCATGGCATAGACCTGATCCCTGGCGCCGTAGCCTTGCGCCACCAACGCCTCGGTCACGTCGATGAAGTCGTTGAAGGTGTTCTGCTTCTTGAGCAGCTTGCCCTCTTCATACCAGGTGCGGCCCAGCTCCTCGCCACCCCGGATATGGGCGATGGCGTAGACGAAGCCCCGGTCCAGCAGGCTCAGGCGTGAGCTGCTGAAGTCCGGGTCCATGCTGGCGCCGTAGGAGCCATAGCCGTAGACCAGCAGGGGATTGGTGCCTGCCCCCCCCCCTGCCTTCTTGAACTTGTCCTTGCGATAGACCAGCGACACCGGCACGGCCACGCCGTCACGGGCGGTGATCCAGAGCCGCTCGCTGGCATATTGCGCAGGCACGAAGCCCGCCACCGGCTGCTGCTTGAGCAGAGTCCGCTTGCCGCTGTCCATGTCCAGCTCGTAGGTGGAGGACGGCGTGGTCATGGAGGAGTAGCCATAGCGCAGGGCGCTGGTGTCCGGCTCCGGGTTGTAGGCAAGCCAGGTGACATAAGCGGGATCGTCGAAGGCGATCTCCTTCTGTTCGCCGCTCTGCCAGTTGACCTGACGCAACCGGGTCAACCCCTGGCTGCGCTCCTCCAGCACCAGCCAGTCCCTGAACAGGGCATAGCTCTCCAGCAGCACGTCCGGATTGGGGGCGATCACCGCCTTCCAGCGATCCACCGGGCTCTCCTTGGTCTCATAGAGGCCGAAGTTCTTGCCGTCCTTGTTGGAGCGCACATAGAAGCGACCACGGTAGTGATCCAGGCTGTATTCGTGATCCACCTGACGGGGCAGGAACAGGCGTGGCGTCTGGCCCGGCACATTGGCATCAATGAGGCGCGCCTCGCTGGTGGTGGTGCTGGAGAGGGAGATGACGATGAAATCTTCCGAGGTGGTGGCGTAGAGGCTCACATAGAAGGAGTCGTCCTTCTCCTCGTAGACCAGGATATCCTTCGCGGGGTCCGTGCCCAGCTCGTGGCGATAGACCTGGTAGGGCAGCAGGGTCTTGGGGTGCTTGCGCACGTAGAAGACCGTCTTGCTGTCGTTGGCCCACACCAGGTTGCCGGAGGTGTTCTCGAGGGTGTCGGCGGCCCAGGCGCCGCTCTCCAGATCGAGGAACTGGATCCTGTATTGACGGCGGGAGAGATAATCTTCCGCCACCGCCAGCCAGCGGTTGTTGCGGCTCACCTCGAGCGCCCCCAGGGCATAGAACTCGTGGCCTTCGGCGCGCTGGTTGCCATCCAGCAGCAGGGCGGAGGCCCCGTCCCCTTCCACCTTGCTGCGGGAGTAGATGGCGTACTCCTTGCCCGGCTCGTAACGGGTCTGATAGCGGTAGCCGTTCTTCACATAGGGGACAGACTCGTCCTGCTGGGGAATGCGGGCCACCATCTCCTTGTAGAGCTGCTCGCGCAGCGGCTTGATCGGTGCGAGCATGGCCTCGGTGTAGGCATTCTCGGCCTTGAGATAGTCCAGCACCTCGGGCTTCTGCCGCTCGTCGTCACGCAGCCAGTAGTAGTTGTCGACGCGCGTGTCCCCGTGTTTTTTCAGGGTATGGGGGTGCTTGGCAGCCACCGGGGGGACAATGACAGGCTGGGTGGAAGTATCGCTTGTAGGCATGGCGGACTCTTCGTTGGCATGGGAACAGGGCGCAGCAAGCAGGCAAGCCAGCAGCAACCCCCGGGAAAAGGTGAACATGTCGCATCCTTTGCGCTGTCACAGGGCCGCCCCTCCCGCTGGTGCTGCAGGCATCCAGACGGCACACCGGCAGGCAGTGGGAAAAGCGTCCCTGAGAAAATAAAAATTGGCGATCAATCTGCCCCTTGTCGCCCGGGGTTGCAAGGGCTCCCCGGACATTACCCCCCAAATCGACGAAAAAGGGCCGCCATCTCGCGATGGCGGCCCTCCTCCCTGACCGTGGGTGACACGGGTTCGCTCAGGTGTGCCTCACATGATGGAAGTGTGTCTGCTCACGGTCAGCATCCATCAGCCGGGGTAGCTCGACCAGACTTTGGTCGCGCCCTCGTCACTGATGCTCAGCACCTGATAGGGCTGACCCGGAATATCCATGCCCGGCGCACTCTGGGGCATCCCCGGAATGGTCAGACCGCGGATCGCCGGTTTTTCCTTGAGCAGCTTCTGCACGTCGGCAGCGGGCACATGCCCCTCCACCACATAGCCATTCACCACCCCGGTGTGGCAGGAGGCCAGCTGCGGGGTGATGCCATGCTGCTGCTTGATCGGGTCAAGCTGCTCGGTTTCCACGACCTTGACCTCAAAGCCGTTCTCTTCCATGTGCTTGATCCAGGTCTTGCAGCAACCGCAATACTGGGACTTGTAGACGGTCATCTGCCCGGTTGCCAGAGCAGAAAAACTGACGGTACCGGCCAGCACGGCCAGTAACAGGGACTTGTACATATCTCACCTCGGTTAAGAAGAAATGCCCGGAAAGGGAAACTCGACTCAGCCGTGGTGACGGGGCGGACGCTCGAGACGCTCCAGGGGCGCCTCCGGCATGAACAGAGAGGGAGAGAGGTATGTCGGCCTGTCGGGCTCAAGCCGGGCAACCGTCAGGCTGTCGCTGGTGAGCACCGTCATGGCGAGCGCCGAGGTGAAGCTGCCGCAGGGCATGGCTTTTTCCAGGGTACGCTCGCTCTGGCTGCAATGGGGCGTCAGGGTACAGAGATCGGCGGCCGCACGGCTGCCAAACGACATCAGCACCAGCACCAGACTCCACAGTGGGAGCCAGCGGCGGGCGCGAGCGAGTTGGCGACGGGTCAGGACCATGAGACGACTCAATGACGAAAGAGGGCCTATGGTAACCCTTGGCCCAGGGGGAGGGTCAACCCCTCCCCCGTTTGCATCAGGGTTGCTGACGGGTGGCTGCCAGCACGATCTCCCGCACGCAGACGTTGGCCGGCTGGTGCCAGGCGTAGAGCACGGCGTCGGCGATCACCTCGGGGGCAATGACGCCTCCCATCTGATCCTTCCAGTCGTGGTAGCCCGCCTTGATGCTCTCGTCCGTGGTGTGGCTGAGCAGCTCGGTTTCCACCGCGCCCGGAGCGATGGTCACCATCCGCACGCCGACATCGGCCACCTCTTCCCGGATATTCTCGGTCAGGGCGTGAACGGCGAACTTGGTGGCGCAGTAAGCGGCATGGTTCGGGAAGGTCTTGCGACCGGCGATGGAGCTGATGTTGATGATGGTGCCGCTGCGGCGGGCCTTCATGCCGGCCAGTACCGCATGCACGCCATTCAGAACCCCCATCACGTTGATGTTGAGCATCTGCTGCCACTCGGCGGGATCCTGCACGTCGGCCTGTCCCAGCAGCATGACGCCGGCATTGTTGACCAGACATCCCACCGGGCCGAATTGCGCCTCCGCCTGCGCCACGGCGGCCTTCATGGCGGCGGTGTCGGTGACATCGACCCCGATGCAGAGGGTATCGGGCAGGTTCAGCGCCTGCATGGGCTCGACCCGGCGGGCCAGCAACAGCAGCGGATGGCCGGCGGCGGAGAAGGCGCGGGCAATGGCGGCACCGATCCCGGCGGACGCGCCGGTGATCACCACGAGGGACTTGGACATGGAGTTTTCCTTCTGATGCGTTGAAATGGGCGTCAAACAAGGGCTGGCCAGCACGGGACCCAGTCACTATAGTCGCTACATCCATCGGCGATAAATATAGTTTTCCGCTGGTTATCATCTGAATTAACTATGGTATCCCCATGCTGGACCTGAGATTGCTGCGCTTCTTCATCGCCATCTATGAAGAGAAGAACATCACGGCGGCGGCAGCCCGCTGCCACGTGAGCCAACCCTCCCTCTCCGCCGGCCTTCGCCAGCTCGAAGAGAGCCTGGGGGACAGCCTCTTCATCCGGGGCAAGAAGGGGGTGGAAGCGAAGGATCCGGCCCACTATCTCTATCCCCACGCCGTCAAGCTGGTGGAAGAGGCGCGTCGCCTGCCGACCCTGTTTCGCCAGAAGGCGACGCGTGCGAGACTCAACATGGCCATCATGCCCGACCTCAGCCGCCGTCGGCTGGCGGGATTGCTTCGGCGGGTGCAGGGGGTACTGCCCGAGCTGGATCTCACCCTCTCCGATTACGGCACCCCGGCCGACTGCCGGCTGACCCTAGATGCCCTGCGCCGGGAGGACGAGATCTTCCTGCCGCTCTGGGAAGAGGAGTACGTGCTGTGCGTTCCCAGGGGACACCCTCTTGCGGGCAGGGCGCGTATCGAGCTGGCTGAGTTGCAACATTATGATTTTATTGAGTGTCCCCCCTGCGAAGCCCATCAGCAAACCATAGGCCTGCTGGCCTGTGACCGGCTCACCCTCAATCTGGTGGCCAAGGCCGAGAGCAAGGGGCTGGTGATGGCGCTGGTGCTGGCCGGTGTGGGCATCAGTTTCCTGCCCGACGGGCTGGTGGAGGACGAAGCGGGCCTGTGCACCCTGCCCGTGAGCGGCCCCCGGATGTTCCGCCGCATCGGCCTCTGCTACCCCGCCCACCAGACCCTGAATCCGGCGCTGCGCGCACTGATCCCGGAACTGGCGGGCCAGGGAGCTTCTTGATAACGTTTCAGCTCACAGTCTGTCGCATGTGCCGGCAGCAGACCCTCTTCAGGAATCCCATGAAACGCATTCTGATCATCTTTTCACACCCGGCACTGCAGAGTTCCCGGGCCAACAAGCAACTGCTGCACGCCATCGAGGGGCTGGAGGGGATCACCCTGCACGATCTCTGCCAGCGCTATCCGGACATGTTCATCAACGTGAAACGGGAACAGGCCCTGCTGGCGGAGCACGACATCATCGTCTTCCAGCACCCCTTCTACTGGTACTCCTGCCCGGCCATCATGAAAGAGTGGATGGACCTGGTGCTGGAGTACGGCTATGCCTACGGCCCCGAGGCCCATGCCCTCAACGGCAAGCAGTGGCTCAGCGCCATCACCACGGGGGGCGGCCCCGAATCCTACTGCCGCGCTGGCTACAACCAGCGCCCGCTGCTCGACTTCCTGCTCCCCTTCCAGCAGACCGCACAGCTGTGCGGCATGCGCTGGCTGCCCCCTTTCGTGCTGCACTCCTTCCACAAACTCGAGGATCCCGAGGCGCTGCGCCGCTGCGGCCAGGACTATCGCCAACTGCTGTGCGCCCTGCGTGACGAGCAGCTGACCCCGGCCCAGCTGGCCGAGAGCCCCTATCTGCGCGATCTGCTGGGGGTACTCCCATGACACACACTCGATCCGGGCGCAGGCCCGGCCAGCCCTCACCGGCATTCATCATGTTAAGGAGGAGCCGCTGATGGGACATGGATTGCTGTTTGATGCCCTGATCTACCTCTCGGCGGCGGTGATCGCCGTCCCACTGGCCAAGCGGTGGGGGCTGGGCTCCGTCCTTGGCTACCTGCTGGCGGGGATCATCATAGGTCCCTTCCTGCTTGGTCTGGTGGGCGAGCAGAAAGACGTGATGCACTTCGCCGAGTTCGGGGTGGTGCTGATGCTGTTTCTGGTCGGTCTGGAGCTGCGCCCGGCCCTGTTGTGGCAACTGAAAGGGCCCATCCTCGGCACCGGTGGTCTGCAGGTGCTGCTCACCAGTGTCGCCCTGACCGGGGTGGGTTATCTTTTGGGTCTGCCCTGGCAGCAGGGGCTCGCCATCGGTCTCATTCTTGCGCTCTCCTCCACCGCCATCGTGCTGCAGAGCCTGCAGGAGCGCAAACTGATGCAGAGCGAGAGCGGCCGCTCCGCTTTCGCCGTGCTGCTGTTCCAGGACATCGCCGTCATCCCCATCCTGGCGATCCTGCCGCTGCTGGCCATCGCGCCGGTCGCCAGCAGCGGCAGCTCAGAGCTGGCAGGCTGGCAGCACGGCCTGCTGGTGGTGGCCGCCATCGCCGGCATCGTGCTGGGTGGTCATTACCTGATGCGGCCGGTGTTTCGCGCCATCGCCCAGTCCCACATGCGGGAGATCTTCGTCGCTGCCGCCCTGCTGCTGGTGATCGCCATCGCCGTGCTGATGGAATCCGTCGGCCTCTCCCCCGCCCTCGGCTCCTTCCTCGCCGGCGTGGTGCTGGCGGACAGCGAATACCGCCACGAGCTGGAAGCGGACATAGAGCCGTTCAAGGGGTTGCTGCTCGGCCTCTTCTTCATGTCGGTGGGTGCCGGCATCGACTTCAGCCTCTTTGCCGCCCATCCCCTGTTGATCCCGGCACTGGTGATCGGTCTGATGGTGCTCAAGTGGCTGGTGCTGATGGGGCTCGGCTTTGTCATTCGCCTCTCCCCGAACCAGCGCTGGACCTTCGCCCTGGCCCTGGCCCAGGGCGGGGAGTTCGCCTTCGTGCTGTTCTCGTTCGCCGCCCAGAACAAGGTACTGCCGGGCAGCACCATCTCACTGCTGACTCTGGTCGTCGCCCTCTCCATGGCGCTGACACCGCTGCTGCTTATCCTCAACGATCGGGTGATCCAGCCCTGGTTCGACTACCGCAACCAGAGTGACACCCCCGAACATGAACAGCCCGAGCTGGTGGAACACCCGGTCATCATCGCCGGCTTCGGTCGCTTCGGTCAGATAGTGGGGCGCCTGCTCCACGGCCATGGTATTGGCACCACCATCCTGGAGCAGGATGCCAGCCAGATAGAGATGCTGAGAAAGTACGGCTACCAGGTGTTTTATGGGGATGCCAGCCGACTCGACCTGCTGCACGCGGCCGGCGCCCACAAGGCCAAACTGCTGGTGCTCTCCCTCAATGACCCGGCCACCTCCCTCGAAGTGATCGAGATGGTGAAAAAGCACTTCCCGCACCTCAGAATACTGGCCCGTGCCCAGGATAGACCCCATGCCCACGAGATCCTGCGCCACGGGATAGACAGCGTGCACCGCGAAACCCTGGGGTCGGCCGTGGATCTTGGGGTAGAAGCACTCACCCTCTTGGGATTCAGGGCCAATCAGGCCTGGCGTGCGGGGCAGATGTTCAAGCAGTATGACAACCGGCTGCTGCGGGAACAGGTCAACTACCTGGACGACGAGCACACCTATATCAACAAGAGCCTGCAATACCGCGACATCCTCTCCGACCTGCTGCAAGACGATCAGGAAGGACAGGAGCGTACCCACGCCCATCAATGGAACAGCGGTCTGCCCGACAACGACAAGGAAGCAACATGATTGCCTATTACCCCATGCTCAAACACCTTCACATGACCCTGGCCCTGGTCAGCCTGCTGCTCTTCCTCTACCGCTGGAGCCTGGCGCTGGCGGGCAGCGGGCGGCTGCAACAGAAATGGTTGAAGGTGCTGCCCCACATCAACGACACCTTCCTGCTGCTGTTTGGCGTGCTGCTGGCGGTGACCCTGCAGATGAGCCCTGGCCAGCAGCCCTGGTTGATGGCCAAGCTGATTGCCCTGGTGATCTACATCGGCCTGGGCGCCATGGCGCTCAAGCGCCCTGCCCGCGGTCAGAAGCTGGTGGCCGGAGTGGCCGCTCTCGCAGTATTCGGCTACATGGTGGGCGCAGCCATCACCAAATCAGCCTGGTCCTGGCTGGCATAACGACGTGTCGAGGTGGGGGCCCGTCCCCCACCTCCTTCCCACCTCCCCCTCCTTACTGCTTCCATTTCCTTCCTGTCACCCTGGTCGCGAGCATCCTCGCAAGGCTTGTTTTCAATAAAAAAAGGGCTCAAACAACCCCTTTTGCTTGTTGTTTTGTTTTATTTATCAATGGCTTGATTCTTCATGTATGAAAATGGCGACAGTTGTCGCAGCAAAACTTGCGACATAGACTGTCGCAGGCCATGGCTAGGATACACTCAACGCTAAACCAGTGAAGGCATGCACCATGAGTAAGAAGCTGTTACGACAACTGACCTTGGCGCGTTGCATCCCGCACCGCCCTTACAAGCTGACCGCCAGCCAACTCCAGGTAAAACTGGAAGAGGAAGGCATTCACGTCAGTCTCCGTACCGTGCAACGGGACCTGGAAGAGATGTCCGGCATGGGACTGTTCGACCTCACCTCCGATGAGCGCAGCAAGCCTCATGGCTGGTGCTTCGAGCGCCATGGTCTCAATGACTTTGCCAACATCATGCCGCTCTCGCTGGCAGTGGCCCTGAAAACTTGGAGCGACCAGGCAAGCCAACTGTTGCCGGCAAGCGTGCTGACCGAATTGAACCCGCTGATCGACAAGGCTGGTCAGGTGATCCGCGACAGCCAGAGCGAACTGGCCGAGCGCTGGCTGGAGAGCGTGCACCAGTCACCTCGCCCCTTCGCCGGCAATCCGGAGATCCGCCGCAGCACCCTGATCCGCGACGCCCTCTGGCGTGGCCGCAAGTTCAGCGCCGAGATCCAGCGTGTCATCAAGGAGCGTACTGTCTGGCTCTGCTATGACCGCATCAATCCCCTCGGCATCCTGAACCAGCCCGATGGCCCCATCCTGCTCTGTACCCTGTCCGAGCTGGATCCCAAGGTCTACGGCATTCCGTTCGATCACATCAAGAACGTGGAGTTGACCAACTTCAGCGCGACCCAGCCGAAGGACTTCAATATCCAGAAGCTAATCCGCGACCAGGGTTATCAGGACGTCAGCGGTCCGATCCGCTTCGTCGGGCGCATCGATGCCAACTGCCCGACACTGATCGATGGACAAATCCCGGGACATAACCCGCGCATGACCCGTTACGACAAGCGCAGCGTGGTGGTGGAGACCGAAGTGCAGGATACGCCCGAGTTCCGCTCCTGGCTGAACAACATGAGCGGCAACCTGGAGGTGCTTGCACCCGAATCACTGCGCAAGGCCTACCCGACTCCTGGGACAAGGGTCAGCTAAAGAAACCAGCAGACAATACAAAGCCGAGATTTATCTCGGCTTTTGTCTACTTTTAAAGCATAATTATTCAATTAATTTTGAACTCTTACACCCCTGATTGAAGCGGCTGTACCATCGTTTTCCTACCGATTTCTGCTTGTAAGAGATCTGCCATTCCCCCTGTAAGACCCCTCAGTGTTGAACCGTACGTGAAGCCATCCCGCACTGGGTATGCTTTCCATGGAAACTATCTAAGCAACTGATAAACTTAGATAATATTCCACACAAGCCCATTTCTGCACCGCATGTCACGGAACCCAAGCCGAATGCACACCTTGTTCGAGCCCGTAATTGCCTTAGTATGGGTCTCACAAGGACGAGCTGATTCGGCAGGATGCAGAAACAGCGCATAAACAAGGAATAGCCTGCAGGATGTGGGCAAGGAACACCTCGGGATGGGGTTGATAGCCAGGATGGTTATCACAAGGATCGACAGGACAACCGCAGGATGCGGTAGTTGGATACCTCTGGATGAGGTTGAGTGGCACGGATTGTCGCTCATCAAGGATGAAAGGACACCGCAAGACGCGGTCAGGAACAGCTTCAAGATGAAGTGTGATAGCCAGGGTGGTTATCAGTCAGGATGACGCAGGAACACCACGGGATGTGGTAATGGACACCTCCAGGAAGGAGAGGGTGAAGCAATCAGGACAGATTGCCAGGCTAGGAAGGCCACAGGACACCCCAACGGATTGGGAAGGGGAATTTCCAAAGGAAAGGATAGCGTCAAGGATTGCAGGGAGCATGGCAGTTCAGGGAATGGACGAAATGACTTGAGGGGACAGCATCTGCTGTCCCCTTTTCTTTTGTGCACCCCATGCCCGCGACACAACAGAAAGTGGAATCAGCCTGAGCGGTCCTACAACATCACGCTTTTACCAGATATCCTCTGCATCCTGGATAACCCCATCAGACTCAGCCACAGTAGCGCACCTTACCTTTCCTGCGCCCTCCCTCGTCTATGCTCAGCGACATCCACTAGACCCTCAGAACGCAGCAGATCAGCCGCGGCCAACCAGCCAGAGTGCTCCTGGCGACTGATTCCAGGTAACAATGGCCACTGGCTTCTGCTCAGCCAGGCGGATTGTTGAGTCATCCCTAAACTGTCTATATGTGTGACCACAAATGAAGCGTGGATGCCATTCGGCAAGACGGAGATGGTCGTGTAGGGAGGTGAGGATAACCCGGCCAAGCCACCTGGCACTGAGGATAAGGGATTGGGTAAATGTCAGAAAGCAAAAAGGCCTTCCCGATAGGGAAGGCCTTTCAATTTAGTGGCGGAGCGGACGGGACTCGAACCCGCGACCCCCGGCGTGACAGGCCG